>CAZSUA010000065.1:0-7192 GCA_964609655.1 uncultured Polyangiaceae bacterium
GCCAACTGCGGAGAGTTTCTTAATCATGGGAGCCTCGTTATACGTTCGTACGAACTAAAGCATAACGCTATGCCCGGCCCACGGCCAGCCGGGAACCGAAATTGGTGTCGGCTCCCAAACTATTAAGATTGCTCAGCTTTTAAGTGGAGGCGCCCGGGAATCGAAGGGCACTTTGGCCGCGCCACTCGCACGGATCCAGGCCAATACGGCTCGATTCGTCATAGCCGACGGGCCGCAATCGCCACCGCGTCCTCACCCAGCGAGGCCAGCCTTTCGGCAAGGTCGAGCTTGCCGCGCTCGGCAGCCACGAGAATGCTCGAATCGATCAGCGTCCCCATGGTGACTTGGGAGCCTTGGGTTGCCGTTTGCTCACGCTTGAGGAACTGCGCGTCCGGCTTCGGCAAAGATGCAACGACGCTGGCTAGCTGGCGGGCCGTGCGGGCAACGACGCGAACCGGTGTGAGCCGGCAAACCGCTTCGCCGCCCTTCTCGATGAGGAAATCCTCACCACGGTAGTGCACACGCGACAGGACGTCGGAGAAGGACCGTGGCGCTCGGGTAGCTGAAATCGTCGTCGCTATGTGAGTATCAGATTATCAGATTCTTCGAGATTGGCCAGAGAGTAGTCGGCGACTAACGGTGCGACGCGTTTGACCTGGTTCATGGATCTAGATAATTCGTACGCGGAAGAAACGGTGCTTTCCTACTTTGATCACGTGCTCGCCTGAGCTCAGTGTCGCCGCAGAATCGCTCACCTTTTCGCTGCCGACGGCGATGCCGCCTTGGGCAATCAGGCGCCGCGCTTCGCCCTTGCTGGCCACCAGGTTCGAGCTCAATAAGACATCGACCAGAAGCGCACCCGCTGCTGCGCTCACTTCCGGCATGAGATCTGGCACGCCGTGCTTGGTGAAGATCTGAGCAAACTCGGATTGGGCTTGGTCGGCCGCAGGGGCGCCGTGAAAGCGGGCGACGATTTCATGAGCGAGTTTTTCTTTGGCATTCTTGGGATGCGCATGACCACCGGCAACGTCACTCTTCAATTGCTTGAGCGCGGCCGGCGTCAGCGCGCTGAGCAGATCGTACCACGCCCACATCAGGTCGTCGGAAATCGACATGGCCTTGCCGAACATTTCGCGTGGTACTTCTTCTAGCGCCACATAGTTGCCCTTCGACTTTGACATCTTATCGCCGCACAGAACCCCCCCGTCCATGCGCGCATCGGTTCCCAACAGCAGCGGTGTGGTCATGACCATCTGCGGTCGCAAGGAAAAATCGCGCATCAGCTCTCGCCCCACCAAGAGGTTGAAGAGTTGGTCTTGCCCACCGAGCTCGATATCGCACTTGAGTGCGACCGAATCGTAGCCTTGGACTAGGGGATACAGAAACTCGTGAATGTGGATCGGCCGGTTGCCCGTGTAGCGTTTGTGAAAATCGTCTCGCTCGAGCATTCGCGCTACCGTGTATTTCGACGACAGCTTGATCATGTCGCTCGCACTCATCTTGCGAAACCACGTCCCGTTGTAGGCCACCTCCGCCGTCGCACGAGCGAGCACCTTGAATGCTTGCTGCGCGTAGGTTTCAGCGGCGGCCTGCACTTGCTCTTCGGTCAACGCCGGTCGTGATTCGTTGCGACCCGTCGGATCGCCAATCGCGGCGGTAAAATCACCGATGAGAAAGACCACCCGGTGTCCGAGGTCCTGAAACTGGCGCATCTTGTTCATCAACACGGTGTGCCCGAGATGGAGGTCGGGAACGGTGGGATCAAATCCCGCCTTGACTACCAGTGGCACAGATTTGGCTCGCGACTCGGCCAGCCGCTTTTCCAACTCGCCCTCGCCATGAAGGTCCGAAACGCCGCGAAGGAGGACTTCTAGCTGCTGGTCGACCGGCAAAAAATCCATGCATCCCTATCCCCTATGGTTCACGCAAAAACAATCCGAACGGGGCCCCATCGTGAATGCCCATCCCCAAAACATCATTCCCGCTACTTCTCTGGTGGGCGCAGTAGGATTTGAACCTACGACTTCCACCGTGTGAAGGTGGCACTCTACCGCTGAGTTATGCGCCCGGATTTTTGAAAGTGTGTGTGTTCAGAGGGGCTGGGCTTTTAGCGCGGCGCCTTGCTGATCGCAATCGCGCAATGCTGCCCCTAATCCAGCGGCATAGATCTTGAGTGTTTTTTGGAGCGAGCAGTCGTTGAGATTCGGCGCCGCGCTCGCGCAGACTTGAGCATCCCAAGTGCTCCCAAACTTGTCCGTGACCTCTATCTCAACGTCGAACAAAAGATAGTAAGCATGCTTACTATCGTTCCAACGAACGAAAGGGGCAGCTCACCTGGCCCCCTTGCAGGCGCGGCCCCGCACCCCATCCCTGCGGCTGGCGCGCTCCGCGGCAGTTGGGAGGGCATGCTGGGCAGGTGGGTCTGGGTTTTGGCGGAGGATCCGAGGGGGCGCCGATCGGCGGGTGAATTGCCGAGGATCGCAAGGTATAGGGGGGCCCAATGGTAACTGACCTCCAGCCGCTGCCGCGCGTCGCGCCCTTTCGCTATCGCAACGACCGCCGCCTCGGCCTCTTGATCATCTCGGGCTCATTCCTGGTAGCGATTGCGTTTTCGATCTGGGCACGCGAGCGCGCACAGCCGGAGGAAAGTGTCCCGCCCGGTCCAGCTACGACGGAGGGAGTTGTCGGCTGGCCCAAGCGTGTCGATCCCATTGCAGCCTTGGCCAACGCACGGGAGTTAACTCGCCGCAAGCTGCTGCGCGGTATCGCTATGGATGGTGTCACGAGCGCAGGAACGCTGGATTTCTCGACCGCCACGGCGGATGCCCGCTACTCCTTTCAGAGTGCTCCGGGGCAAGGGCCGCAACCCGCCCGCGAGCCCGGTACGGTGCCGCGCCGGGCTTACTGTGGGCGCCAAGCCGTCGTCATTCAGAAGCAAGGCATCGTTGCCCAGCCTGATAACTCGCTGGCGGCCTGCACGGCTGATCACTCGGAGGGTTTGCCCGATCCCCGTTGCTCGTTGGCCCAGATTTGGGCTGCCGCGAAGCTCAAGAACGCACCGACGGACCGTGTGGCACGGGTTGAGTATTATCGCTCCAAAGCCGGGCCTGCGTGGCGTTTCGCGATCCCCAATTCGCCGTATCGTTTCAGTTGGTATGGCGATTGCCGCCGCGAGCTGAGCGAGGCGGAAGCGACTGGTTTTGTGCCTTAAGCGGCTGTTTCAACTAGGCGCTGAGGTTTACGTCGCCTCAGGCGGGGCTGCTGCCACTTCGCTCGTCGGCTCAATAAAACCAACTTTATTTCGAACGAGCGTCCAGAGCGCCTCGATATGGCGTGGCTCTTCAGTGCTGAAACCTACGACCGGAAGCTGGGTGGTTTTCTGGATAGCTGCGAGGGCGGATGCCTGCTGCGAGCGCGGCATCTTATCTAGCTTCGTGGCCACAAGGATCAGCGGCAGCTGTTTGCGAAATTCTGTTTTTCGCTCGGAGAGCGCCGCAATCAATTGAAAATCCAGCTCTTCGGGCCCGCGCCGGGAGTCCACCAAAAGTGCTACGGCTTGTAAGCAAGGGCGCTCAAAGAGGTACGCCTCTACCAGCTCCTTCCACTCTTTCAATTCGGACTTGGAGCGCTTAGCGTAGCCGTAGCCGGGAAGATCTACCAAGGTGATGATCGTGCCGTCGGTCGAGCGCGTCTTGAAAAAACCCACGTGGCGCGTGCAGCCCGGCGTGGAGCTCGTGCGCACGAGATTCTTTCGGCCCATCACGGCGTTCAGCAGGCTGCTTTTGCCGACGTTGGAACGTCCGGCAAAAGCTACTTCAACTCCAAGAGGAGGCGGGAAGAGACTCGCGTTTTTGGCGCCAGCCGAGAAACTGGCCTCAACAATGCGGTTTGCGGGAAGCTCTGCCATTCGGGAGCGCCCATAGCACGCTCCGAACGGAGGTGCGATTTCTCGCACTTAAACTACGCGGCGCCGCTTCAAGCGCCGGAGCAGCGGGCCCGAAAGGGCGGAGAACTCTTCGCTTTTGAGCAGGGCCAGAAGAGTGAAGAAAACCGCGCAAAACACCAAAATGCCGGCCATTCCTGGGACCAGCCGCGCCCACGCACCTGGGCCGAGCGCGCTCGCTAGCACATCTGAAACGGCCCAACTCGAGACACCAGCGAGCAGTGCGGCTGAGCCATTCTTGAGTGCCGAAAGTGCGATCGGGCGATTCTCAAGAGCAGGCAGACGCCGTTTCACTTGCCACCAGAGCAGCGACATCTGCACCAACGAGGCGCAGCTGACCGCGATGCTGATCCCGACGTGGCCGAAGCTCCCTTTGAGCAGCATAGCCACGGCGATGAAGCTCACCAAATCAAGTGCGCTCACGAACACGGGAGTCCGGGTGTCCCCCGTTGCGTAGAACACGGTTACCAGCTGCCGCACGCAGGCGACCATCCAAATGCCAGCGCCTTGAGCCATCAGCGCCAGTGCCGTTTGCTCGGCTTGAAGCGCGGAAAATTCGCCGCGTTGGAAGAGCATCACCACGATCGGGTGCGCGAGGGCAACCAGCATTGCGCTCGCACCTAAACCAACGAAGAGTGCGAGCCGCATTCCGTAGGCAAACGACTCAGCGGCGCCGCGCGGATCTTTCTTGGCAACGAGCGCAGCAAGGCTCGGAAGCGTGGCGGCTTGCAGCGCCATCACAAAAATTCCTTGCGGAAAATCGCATAAACGGAGCGCAAAGTTGAAATAACTCACCGGACCCTCGCCGAGATCCGAGAGCATGCGTCGCCCAATGATCACGTCGATATAATAGATGCCAAGCCCGATGCACACGGGCCCCATCCGTCGCAGCACTTCACGCACGGCGGGATCGCGGAGGGCGAAGCGGGGAGGGGAGGCATAGCCGATGGCAGCCAGACTTGGCCATTGCGCGATCATTTGCAGGACACCGCCGAGCAGAGCGCCAAGTGCCATCGAGAGGATCGGATCATAGCCGTGGATGGCCAAAACCCCTGACAAGCCAAGGGCACACGCAATGAATGCAACGTTGAGCAGTGCGGGCGCGAAAGAGCTCACCACAAACCGACGGTAGGTGTTCAGGGCAGCCACACCGAGTGCAACCGTGCCGATCGTGAGCAGATATGGAAAAAGCCAACGCGTGAGGGTTACCGTGCGTTCGAATTGCTCAGGGGAATCCTTGAAACCTGTAGCGAACAGCTCCACCAGCTGGGGTGCAAAGAACATCCCGAGTGCCGTGAGCACCAGCAAGACCAGCGTAGAAAGTCCGCGGATCGCCTGAAAGAAGCTCTTGGCCCGGGCTTCCCCTTCCTTCTCCCGCACTTGCGCCAAGACGGGGATCACGGCACTTTGAACGGCGCCCTCCGCGACCAGTTGGCGCAAGAGGTTGGGGATCGTGAAGGCGATCCAGAAGGCGTCGGTTTGCGCTGCAGTGAACCCAAACGCCAACACTTGGTCGCGGCCCAAGCCGAGCACCCGGCTGACTAAGGTCCCGGCCCCCACGATGCCCGCACGGCGAGTGATCTGTGCCGGCGCATGCTCGCCCTCTTCAGCGGGCTTGCCTGTCTTTTCTTCAGCCGATACCAACATGGGAAGAGAGGCCGCGTGTTACCATGTTCATGGCGAGTGCGAGATCTTCTTGTTCAAGCGTGCCGAAAGTTCCGTCACTCGTGAGCGCGAAGCGAGCCCTAGCCTGAGCGCTCAGGTGCAACGGACCACCGCCGCATTTCTGGCAGATCAATCCGCCGCGGGTTGGGTCGAGGAATGAGCTGCGGTCTTCGGGGCAGGTGGTGCCACAGCGCACGCAGCGAGCGAATTGCAGGGCAAAGCCGCAGGCAGCCATGAGCTGCAAGCCGTATTCGGCCAACAAAAGCTCGCTCCGGTTCGCATTCACTTCATCATCGAGCGCGTCAAGCAGCTTGAGCGTTCGGGCGTAGAGCTCTGGCTCTGGCGTGCGATTGGGCGCAGTTTTTCTCAGCCAGGAGAGCGCTTTCCCAGCTGCTTCCAAGCGCGAGAGCGCTTTCAGGATCGTTCGTCGAGGAGTCACGATCTGGCATTCCTTGAGTGAGAGCAAATCGCGACCGCTGCGTTCGTCGAGCTTCATACGGAGCGTGTGGATCGGTTCGAGCACGCCACCGAAGCGCTTCTGACTCTTGCGCGCAAAACGCGCGATCGCATCGATTCGACCGAGCTGTTCGGTCATTAACGACAGGATAACATCAGATTCGCCAAACAGCGTTTGATGCAAAATGAGCGCGTTGGTGTCGTGAACCTGAACGGCTACGAAATTGCGGGGCACTGCTAGGAGAGGGCGCCGACGACTGGCGTTGGGATCGACGAAAGCTCCTGCGGCATGTCTTCGCCGCGCGGCTTGAGCACGATGCTGATCGCGAGCGTAAAAAGGATCAGCAAGAGCACGAAGGCGATCGCGACGCCGAACCCTCGCCCTCGGGTTGGCCGTGCCGCGGTGGACAGCTGAAGCGGGGAAACGAACGCCACCCGGCGGCTGGCCGTGAAGCGCGCCAACACTTCATCAGGGTTCAGGCCGACGGCGCGAGCGTAGGACTTAAGGAAGCCTCGGACGAATACTTCGCCGGGCAATTCGTCGAACCGATCGGATTCCAAGCGTTCCAGGCTGCTCACGGGCACGCGGGTCGCCCGTGCAATTTCCTCAAGGCTCATGCGCCGAAGCTCTCGGTGCTCGCGGAGGAAGCTGCCTAGGGTTGCCATGCGGTTGGCGAGACTACTTGAGTTTCGCGAGAATGGAGCCGCATTCTTGCCCTGCCGGTGTTTTTGCGGAGAGGCGAACGCAGCGTTCGAGGGAACCTCTTGCGTCCCCAACTCGCGTGAGACTGATGAGTGCGCGCGCACGCCCGGCCTCGGCGTCCTGGAGCGACTGACAGCTTGGGTGGTCTGTTTCCAGTGCACGTGTAAAAGCTCCGAGCGCTTCGGAGAAACGCTTCTGCCCCTCATAGGCTAGCCCCAGGCGAAAGTTGCCCACACAGAACATCGGCTGAGCGGCCACCGCGCGCGAAAGGGCATCGATTGCCGCGCTCGTTTGTCCGAGCTCCTGGTAGGCCCACCCGAGATTGCCCCAGGCATTTTCTGGCGTTGTATAGAGCATATCGTTGGCGAGCTCCTTCAGAAGAGGAACGGCCTCAGTGGCTCGCTTTTGGTGGATCAGGACGACTC
>CAZSUA010000065.1:7202-20424 GCA_964609655.1 uncultured Polyangiaceae bacterium
GGTAGTCGCTGCGGGCTCGAAGTGCCGAACGGGCGAATTTTTCGGCTTCAGGAAGACGACATTCGGTCGCCGAATGTTGGCAAAAATCGAGATAAATCAGCGCAACGAGATGGGCGGCGTCGGCGTTGTCGTCGTCAAGCTCAGCAGCGCGCAACGCGTGCTTGAGCCCCTCACGCGGCAGATTTTGGCGGAGCCAAAGGTCGCGAGCCACTTCCATCTCAGCTTGGCTCATGCGCTCCGGATCCGAACCTGGCGGCACGTTACTCGGTCGTGAACCGCAGGCGCCGACCAGGAGGCCGGTCACCAGGCCGAGCTGCCATAACCATGGCTTCATCCGCGTTGGCCCCTCGGTGTTGTGGATGTTGAGGGGGTCGAGGGGGTCCTCGGTGACGAAGCGTGGCCCGGAATGCGACCGAGGATTTGGTCCTTAACACCGAGCAAGCCGTAGAGCTCAGCGAGCGCTGGCAGGCTCGGGACCTCAACCTTTTCGCTCACGATCTTCAAATAACCCTGATCCCGTAACTGCTTCACCGTCCGCTTCACCGTCTCCACGTCCAGGCCGATTTGGGTGGAGAGCTCAAGCGGAGAAATCATCAGGCTGCCCCGTTGGCCGCCTGCAGCATTCGCGTGTTCGCAGAGCTTGATCAGGGCCGCGACAACTTTAGATTCGGAACCCTCCAACATGAGGATTTCGATTTGATCTTCGGCATCACGCAGCCGGCGTACCAACTGCTGCAAGA
Source organism: uncultured Polyangiaceae bacterium (assembly GCA_964609655.1). Taxonomy (GTDB): domain Bacteria; phylum Myxococcota_A; class Polyangia; order Polyangiales; family Polyangiaceae; genus JBBRRP01. The sequence continues at coordinate 7,943 of CAZSUA010000065.1, forward strand.
CTCGCATCCCGATATCTGGATTTGTGGAGAGAACCTGCTGAAACATGGCGTGATCCAGTGCGAGCAAGTTGCCATCTTCAAGCGCTACGGCCGTGGTGTTGCGGCGCGCGCCTGGGAGCAGGGCCACCTCTCCGAAAAGATCACCAGCGCGGAGGATTCGGAGGCTGCGTTCAGATCCACCCACCTTCTTGATCAGTCGGATGCGGCCTTCTTGCAGGAGGTAGGCCTCAACGGCGTCGTCGCCTTCTCTAAACAGCACGTCGCCAGCCGAGAAGCCACGTCCAAAACGCGAAAGCAAACGCGCTCGATCGACACTCGGAACTTCACTCGTTGGGGGCTCGGTCGTCACGGCAGGGATCTTTCTACAGAGTTTGGAAGGGTGAGGCTAGAAGCTTGGGGACCAACAGATTCGGCTCCCGCACATATTCGGGCTCAGGGGAGCGGTTGGAAGCACCGCTGAGCGTTGCCTCTCCCTGTGGCCAAACGGCTCGCCAAAACGAGGCGGCACGCGGCCGATCGAACGGGCTACCACTCAAAACGGGGGAACGCAGCGGGAGTGTACTTGTGACGCTCCCCAAAAACACGGGCTCAGAGCCCTCCAATCTCGAGTCGAAAAACTCCTGGACCGATGCGCCCGGAAGTACGAACGGTGCCATCAGCTCAGCTCCGCATTCTGTGTAAGCGGCGGCGAAGACATCGCCTTTGCGCGCGTCCAGGAGCGGGCAAAGAATCCGCTTGCCGCCATTCATCGCTTCTGCAGCCATGGATCTCAACGAGGTGACTCCAAACATGGGGAGCCCCCAACCTACAGCCAGGCCCTGCCCGAGTGAGAGCCCGACGCGCACACCCGTGAAAGAGCCAGGGCCGATCCCAAGCAACAGGCAATCGAGCGACTCTTTGGGAAAGGGCGCTGAGCGAAAGAGCTGTTCTAGCAGTCCAAACAGCCTTTCGGCATGTCTCTCCGCTTCGTGATGCTCCAGGCTTGCCACGACACGCCCATCTTCGAACAGCGCCAGGGATGCCACCTCAGCAGACGTCTCAATCGCAAGCGCACGCATCACAGGCCCCAGTATCACTTTTCTCTGTTCTGCGCGATGCGTCTCTCCTTCGGCGGGAAGAACTACCTTTGACCGGGCCAAAGACGTATGCTGGGCCTAGTTTGTCCTTTCAAGTTGTTCCACGTTTCGACTTCAGAGTTCGCTTCTGCGTCGCCAAAGAACGTGGCGATCGCCAGTACGATCAGGATAGGCATCTGTTAGCTCCCGAATTGGGGCTCTTTGCCGTGGCGGACGGCATGGGGGGCGGATACGGGGGTGATTTGGCTGCAGATGCGGCGATTCTCGCGCTCCGGGCTGCGGTTGCGGAGAGCAAATCTCAAAAGGCTGCCGACGCCTATAGTCAAAGCTCAGACATCGAACACCGACGCTATTTGCTGAAGAAGCTGCGCTATGCGGTTGAGGCGGCGAACACGGCTGTTCGGAAGCTCGCGCTCGAACAGGCCAAAGAACGGGGCATGGGAACGACACTCGACGCTGTTTGGCTGGCCCGGAGTTCTGCTCTCATCGCGCATGCGGGAGATAGCCGAGCCTATCTGGCGCGCGCACGCACCGTTCTGCAGTTAACCCATGATCATGTTCCGGTGGAAGCATTGACCGCCCAAGGACTCCTCCGCCCGTCGCCCCGTTTGCAGTCCAGCGCCCTTACCAATGCGATTGGCCTTCGGGATGAGGTGGGCGTGGATACCCTGTTTGTTGAGCTGACGCGCGGCGATCGGCTGCTCCTGTGCAGTGATGGTGTGCACACGGAGCTTCGCAGCGAAACCGAATTGGCCGAGATCCTCCGCTCGGGGCCCATCGAGCGCGCTGCGGAGGCTTTAGTGAAGCGTACCGGGCGCACTGGGCGCGATAACGCAACCGCGCTCATCCTTGAGGTAGGTGAGCGTTTCGTGACGCGCCCGAATCCCGACCGAGGCGTGGCTGCCCAGGATCTCGAACATGCCGGGCAGGCCCCGCTCTTGTCAGATTTGCCGCGGCCGCTCGTGCTGCAAGCGCTGGCGGCGGCTGTTGAGGTCGAGATCAAGGTCGGAGATAGCGTGCCTCGCGTGGTCGCCAACGATCTGGTGGCGTACATCGTGCTCGAAGGGACGGTGCGCTGCGCGGGTGACCGGCTGGTCACCACGGGGGCGCTCCTGTTCGGGGAGTCCTTAGTCGGCGTGTGGAAGCAGGGGAGCTTGCCCCTCGCTGAAGAGCCATGCCGCGTCTTGCGCATCCGCTACGACGATTTCCGAGAAGTCTGCGCCGATGCGGGCCTAGGCGTTGAGTTGTACCGGAGGCTCGCAGCGCACCTAGCGCGAAGTTGACGCTGGTAAAGACACCCGCCTGAAAGTTTTGCCGTTAGTGCTTGCAATCGTAAAGCAACCGACTACGGTGCGCCTCACCCTGCGGTTCGCCAAAGGGCCATGGTTCGGGGCGTGGCGCAGCCTGGCTAGCGCACTTGACTGGGGGTCAAGGGGTCGTGGGTTCGAATCCCGCCGCCCCGACCATCTTTTCTCCCGCCGCTGTCCCGATTGCTGGGACAGGGCGATGGGCCGGGAGGAGAGCCGCGCCCAATCACGGACAACGTCTCCGGACTTCCGCCGAGTGTGCCCCGTTCGGAAACGCGCTGAGGTAGCGGGCTCGGACCCTTCGACACTGCACCAGGTCGCCGGATTGTTCGTAGGCCGCGACGAGCTGAGCGAGCGCGTCCGGTTGCAGCGGGGAGTTGGGGTCCGTCTTCACGGCCTGTTCAAGCGCTCGGGCGGCGGCGTGCGGCTGGTCGCCTTCGCGGAGTCGCAATCGCCCGAGTTCAAGTGCAGCCACTCGCGAATGCTCGTCGTTAGGATAACGGCTCAAGAGTTCACCGTAGAGCTGCATGGCGCGACGGGTGTCTCCCTGGCGGCGGATAGCGGTGGCCTTTTCGAACAGCACTTTTGCGTCCGAGCGGGGCTCCGGTCGCGCTTCGTTCGGTCCGCGTGACCTGCTCAGTTGTCGCCCTTCCTCGAGCGCACCTCCAGCTTCTCCCAGTTGCACACGCGCAGCAGCCGGCTTCGTTTGCAGTGCGTTTCCGGACCAGCGCGCACCGGCGGTGAGCCGAGCTATCCTTTCGCCGCTCAGTCGGTCGACGACGTCCACCACTCCGCGCTCGACCGAGACTTCGACGTGACCAGCACGCTCTCCCTTGCCGTGCGGTGGCTCAACGCGGACGGTGAAATGCGTTCCCCGGACCTGCACCTCGATATCACCTGCCACCACGGCAAACTGCCGTTCGGGTCGGTGTGCCACTTCAAAGGTTGCGCTTCCGGAGGGCAAAGCGACACGGAGTTCCGTCGGCGTTGCGGTGAGAACATTCAGCTGCGAAAGCGGTTCAACCGAGGCTTTTGATCCATCGCTCAACCGGACGGTAACCGCTTCATTGCGTGCTTCCACGACGGCCCCTGTACCAACCTCGGTGGGACGGCCTCCGACAATAATAGTGAGCGCTGCTGCTGCCGCTAACACACCTCCGCCGACCAGCGCATAGAACCCACGGCTTCGACGCTGTTTGCGTGCCTTGAGCCGCGCCGCTACCCCCTCCCACACCGCTTCGCGGTCTGTTTCAGAAATGGGTTCAAGTAAGATATAATCAGCAGGTTTCATGGCTTATCTCCCGCGCGCTTGGCGGTTCAGTTCGTCTTTGAATTCGACTTCTGCGGAGGCAAGGTGGCGTTTAACTGTGGAGAGGCTGAGTGCCAGAGCTTCTGCGACCTCAGCATTAGTGAGGCCCTCAACTCTACTCAGTTCGAGGATGATTCTTGAGTCCACTTTGAGTGCGCGGAAGGCTCGGTAGGTCGCGATGAGTTCCGCCCCAACATCCGGGGGAGCTTCCCTTGATACCGCGATGTCCAGCTGGCTCTCTTCGGTACCAGCCAATCCCAGGCGCCTTGCGAGCCCACGCCGCCTCAGCCGATTGCGCACGACGCGCACCGCTATTCCCCTGAGCCATCCCGAAAATGCCTCAGGTGTGCGCAAGCTCCCGATCGATTCCATGGCGTGCACAAACGTGTCCTGCACCAGATCCTCCAGCTCGCCGTCGTAGGGCACCAACCGAAATATCAGAGCGCGTGTGCCGGAAAAATGGCGTCGAAACAGCAGGGCTTGAGCTGCTTGGTCGCCTTGCTGCGCTCGCTTGACGAGCTCAACGCTGGTCGCCTCATCCGGCGCGGATCGGACGGGACTGACAAGGCGAAGGACTTTTGCAACCACAAGAACCTCTAAGCCAGATTAGTACCTCAGAACCCCGTATTCGGGTCATCGCGCGTGTCGGGGGCCCAACGCCCCATGGCCAGAAGGGGTGGCTCTGCCTAACATTCGGCCGTGACGCGGCTGAATAGACGCCTATGGGTGCTCGGGAGCCTGGGGTTGCTCAGCTGCAAGCGCAGCTTTCGGGTGGGTGAGTTTGTGTTGGTGGAGTGGGAGGGCGCTGCCTATCCTGCCTACATCATCGAGGCCAAGGGAAATGGCCGGCTACGAGTTCACTACGATGGCTATGAGTCGCGCTGGGACCAAGACGTCGGCCCTGAGCGCATCCTCGGTCTTGCCAAACAGCCGTTGGTCCGGCCGCCACCGCCCGAAAAAGTCCGTCGGCTTGAAGGAAACACCGGTCCGGTGGGGGCAGCCTCCTCAAGCCCGCCCGCTCCCTACCGAGTTGGCGATCACGTGCGGGTCAAGTGGCGGGGCTCCATCTACGCCGCGCTGATCGTGACCGTGATCTCCAATGACCGCTTCCTGGTGCACTACGAAGGCCACGAAAACGCCTGGGATGAGCCGATCGGGCTCGAACGCATTGTGGCTCGGCGTCCTTGAAATACCTTCGGGCTTGGCAGCTCGGGGGGCTTGAGTGTTATTATGTTGGCATGACGGACAACACATCGTCCAACCTCGCGTTGAATTTGAAGCGGCTGCGGGAGATCCGAGGTCTGAGCCAGCAGGCGCTGGCCGACCTTTCGGGCGTACCCCGGCCCACCGTCGCGCATCTCGAATCCGGAAACGCCAATCCAACGGTGTTGGTTCTCCTGCGTGTCTGCCATTCTCTTTCAGTTTCGATGGATCAGCTGGTGGAGCCGCCGGGCTCGGGTGTGCGTTTCTACGCCAAGCAGAGTCTTCCCAAGCGTGCGCGCCAAGGAGCGCAGGTGTCCCAGATCATGGTCGATCCCCCGCTCGGACACGGCATGGAGCGCTTCGAATTCGCGCCGAAGGCGCGTTACTCCGTGCCGGGACAGGGTAGTGGGGGAAGGCGCTATCTTGCGTGCGAGGAGGGTGAACTGGAGCTCGACGTCGAAGGCACGTCCTACCGGCTGGGCGCCGGGGATGTCGTCACATTACGCGGGGAGAGTGGCCATGAGTACAAAAATTCTGGAAAGAAGCCTGCAGTTGCCTACTGCTTCACGGTTCCGATAGCTAGCTGACCGCAACCTGTTCCAGATCCAGCGCTGGCGTTTCGGTATCCACTTCCGCGGACCGCGCAAGATGCGCCTCAAGCCACTCGATCAGCCTACTCGTGCCCTCTCGCCCGATTGCTGAGCAAGGAATGGCTTTGAGCTCGCGTTCAATCGCCTCCTTCGTTTCAGCATCCACCCGATCGATCTTGTTGAAGACAATCAGGCGGGGAAGCTCATCGAGCTTGAGCTCTGAAAGCAGCTCTTCGGTGGTGCGGAGGCGTTGTTCGAGCTCAGGATCGGACGCATCCACGACCTCGAGCAGCAGATCCGCGTCGGCTGTTTCTTCGAAGGTCGAGCGAAACGCCGCGAAGAGATCTTTGGGCATGTCCCGAATGAAGCCCACCGTATCGGTCAACACCAGCGAACGCCCGCTCGGCAAGCGCAGGCGCCGCGCCCGCGTTTCCAAGGTCGCAAACAGCTTATCCTCCGCCAAGACTCCGGCTTGGGTCAGCGTGTTCAAGAGCGTGCTCTTTCCGGCATTGGTGTAGCCAACAATTGCGACCACGGGCAACACGCCAGCGCTCCGTTTGCGACGGCGTTCGGAGCGTTGGCGCGAGAGTGTTCGGAGCTCTCGCTCCAAGCGATCGATGCGTTCGCGTGCTCGACGGCGCCCCACTTCAAGCTTCGTTTCGCCGGGGCCACGCCCACCAATGCCGCCGGTGAGCCGACTCAAAGCATCATCCTTGGTGCCCAACTTCGGCAGACTGTATTTCAACTGCGCCAATTCAACCTGAGCCTTGCCGTCTCGGGACTCCGCGCGTTGCGCAAAGATATCCAAAATCAGCTGAGTACGGTCGATCACGCGCAGATCTGTCTTACTCGCAATTGAGCTCACCTGCGTTGGGCTCAGGTTACAGTCAAAAATGAGCGTCTCCACATCCAGCTCGATCGCTCGCATCACCACCTGCTCCAGGCGGCCGCGCCCCAGCACGAATCTTGGGTCGACGGCATCTCGGATCTGTTGGATCTTTTCGATAACATCCACGCCGGCTGTGCGGGCGAGGCTTTCAAGCTCACTCAAGCGTGATTCTGCGCGGCGTGCTGCATCTCGATTTTTCTTTTCGCCGACGTGAATCAACATGGCGCGACCGTCTTTGCTGTGGGTCGAGCGGGTGCGGGCTTTGTGGCGAAATTCCTCTTCGAGCGCCGCGATCAGCTGGGCGAAATTGGGGGAGGCATGGCCGTAGGGAAAAGGCCCTTCCACCTGATAGCTCGGCTCAGACGCTTCAGGGCCGCCCGGGGTGTTGTAGGCCCAAGTGACACTGCGGGGTTCGCCCTCAGGATTCAATAAGATGGCGGCCACCAGATCGAGTCGCAGGCGAGTCAGATCCGTCAGATCGTCACGGGTCAACGGCTCGTTGTAAAGATGCGTGTGCACCAAACGCAACGCTCGAAAGCGACCATCTGCCGCGCGCAGGCGCCCGATATCCGGGAGCATGATGCCGGTTGCATTGCCGACCACCACGTAATCCACCTGGCCCGAACGGTGAACCAGCGCTCCCACTTGGCGCTTCGACTCGCGCGAAGCTTCGGCCAGCGAACGAGCCAACTCGGGAGTGAAGATGCTATCGGAAGGGACTCGGCGGCGGTAAACGCGTTCGAGCGCTTTGAGGGCACGAGGCGCCAAGCCACTGGTATTTCCGTAGATTTCCGTCATATCTCGCCTAAGCGCGCGCCCTACGCTAGCACATCCGGGAAATGGCGCTCCTAACTCCTTTGCCTGAGCTCGCTGCGGCGGACCTCTTAGTGGCCTACGGGCTGGTGCTCGATCACATCGAACCCCTGACGCTGGGCTCGGTGAATTCAAACTTTCGGCTGCGAACGCGCGATGGGGCCGTGTTTTTTGCTCGCATTTATGAAGAGCAAGGCGAAAGAGGGGCCGAGCTCGAAATCGCTTTGCTAGATGCGCTGCTGCAGGCGGGGTTGCCGGTGGCACGGGCGCTCTCTCAGTCGAACGGCCAGCGCGTGCTCATCTATCAAGGCAAGCCGTTCGTTGTGTTTCCTTGGGTCGCGGGAACGATAACCTGTCAGCGTCTCGTGAATTCTGCTCGCGCTAACGCGATTGGACAGGTGCTGGCTCGTTTGCACCTAGCAACGCCGACGTTGCCTGTGCTCGGTGCCGGGCGATTTGGGATCCCTCAGGTTTTTGAGCGCCTAGATCTGGCGCTCACGCAGGGTGGACGTGCTTGGCTGCCTGTGGTCGATGAGATCCGAACGAAGCTTCGCTACTACGAAGCCTTGCGTGACCCAGCCCTGCCCAAAGGCGTCATTCACGGTGATCTGTTTCGCGATAATGTACTCTGGGATGGCGATCAGTTGGCGGTTTTACTGGACTTCGAGAGCGCTAGCACGGGCGTCTTCATGTACGATCTGATGGTGACTCTGTTGGCCTGGTGTTACGGGGAGCAGCTCGACTTAGAGCTCGCTCAGGCCATGGTCGGAGGCTACCAATCGGTACGTGCTATCACGCCCGCCGAGCGCGTTGGTGCGTTGGCGGAGGGTGCCATCGCTTGCCTGCGCTTTGCGACCACGCGAATCACTGATTTCGCGCTGCGAGTGCGCCCAGGAGAAACGCCCGGCCGAGATTACCGTCGATTCCTCGGGCGCCTGCGGGAACTCGAAGCGGGTGCACTCGGAGTGGTTCTGGGCTGAGGCGGCTCCGCACACTTGAAACTTGCTGGGCAAGGTGGCACGCCTCCGGGCGGAATTCCAAAGGAGAAACACATGAGTCAGGCTCGCGGTGGCAGGTTACCCGAACAAATCAGTCTCGCGATGGCGGAGCTCAACACGAGTGTTCAGATCGATAAGGCGCTCTGGAGGCAGGACATTCGAGGCTCCGAAGCACACGCTGAGGGCTTGCTGCGTGCCGGGGTGTTAAGTGGCGAGGAGGCGGCACATCTTTTGGGCGCGCTCAGGCAAGTTCGCGCTGAAATTGAAGCTGGCAGCTTCCGTTGGGATGACGCGAAGGAAGATGTTCACATGAACATCGAGTCCCGCGTGACCGAGATTTGCGGGGCTGTGGGCGGGAAGCTTCACACCGGGCGCTCGCGAAACGATCAAGTCGCTACTGATTTGAGGCTTTGGACACGCGACAAGATCGACGAAACGGTGCTGGCGATCGGCGCTCTGGCGCAGGTACTCCTCGGGCGAGCCACAGCGGAGATCGAGACGCTGATGCCGGCTTATACGCACCTTCAGCCCGGGCAGCCGAGTCGGCTTTCGCACCATCTGATGGCGTGGCAGGAGCTCCTGCGACGAGACGCCACACGCCTTCTCGATGCGCGGCGGCGCCTGAATGAGTGCCCCTTGGGCGCGGGTGCCGTCGCAGGCACAGGTTTTCCTCTTGATCGAGCTTGGGTCGCTGAAAGGCTTGGCTTTGATCACCCGACGCGCAATTCGGTGGATGCTACAGGAAGCCGGGATTTTCTGATGGAAGTGGCTTCCGGCTTGGCCATCACGAACATTCACCTGTCGCGCATCGGCGAAGAAGTCGTGCTGTGGTCGACTCAGGAGTTCGGATTCATGAGCCTGAGTGACGAGTTTTCCACGAGTTCGTCGATGATGCCGCAGAAGAAGAACCCGGACGTCGCGGAGCTGGCACGTGGCAAAGCCGCGCGTGCAGTGGGCGCAGCAACGGCGCTTCTGGTTTTAGAAAAGAGCTTGTGCTTTGGCTATGGTCGTGACCTGCAGGAAGACAAACGCCCCATATTTGATGCGTTTGAGGGCGCGCTCGTCACACTCCGAGCGTTAACCGGCGCCTTAGATACCGCAACCTTCCATCGCGCGAAGTTAGCGAAGGCACTCACACGTGGGCACCTATGTGCAACCGATCTCGCGGATGCGTTGGCGCGGCGTGGCGTGCCTTTCCGAGAGGCGCACCACGTCGTGGGTGGGCTGGTTCGTGAAGCAGAAGCACGTGGCGTTCAGTTGGGTGAGCTGGATGAAGACACATTGAAAGCCGCTCATCCCTTGCTGGAAGGTGAGGAGATCGCATCGGCCTTGGATCCCGTGCAGGCTGTTGAGCGCCGTTCACTCATCGGTGGCCCTGCGCGCCCGACGGTGCTTTCAGCCATTAGTGATGCCGAACAATTTTGGGCGACGCTGCCCAGCTTTGCGTGATCTCTGCGGTCGGCTTTTCGGCCAGCGGCCAAAAGCGCTGAAAGGAACCTGCCCTCAAAGGTGCGGGTCGGAGCCTGGTGTCCTTAGGTGTTAGGCGGAATGTGCCGTCCATCGGGATTGGGCCGCATGTGAGACGATGAAGGTTAGGCCGCGGCGCTTGCAATTCCAGAGTTGCTAAGGTGCCATAGTGAGAGTGCCAGATGAGGGACGTGACAGGAGACCGCCATGCAGCTTGATTTTGTGACACGCGAAGTGACCATCAAGCTGGTCTATTACGGGCCCGCGCTCAGCGGAAAAACGACCAACCTCCAAATGCTTCACAAAGCGGCCGCAGCCGAAAGCGCGGGGCGTCTGATGACGCTTGAAACCCGCGATGATCGCACACTCTTCTTTGATTTGCTCCCGCTCACTTTTCGTCAAGACAAGGGGCTGGCGGTTCGACTGAAGATCTTCACCGTGCCCGGGCAGGTCATTCATGCTTCCACGCGACGTTTGGTCGTCCAGGGAGCGGATGGCGTTGCGTTCATCGCTGATTCTCAGCTGGCGGAGACGGAGCACAACGCTGAATCCTTTCTAGATCTCAAGCAGAATCTGAAAGACAGCGGCATCACGCTCAAGAATCTGCCAATTATCATTCAATTCAACAAGCGGGATTTGGCGGATATTAGGAGCGATGCCGAGATTGCTGAGCTCGCCGGGCAGGGGCAAGAGCCCGTTTACCTGGCAACGGCAATGCGGCTTGAAGGTGTCGTAGAAAGCTTTATCGGGCTTTTGCATTTGGTGCTGAAGAGTCTGGATAATGAGCACAAGCTGGAAGAGAAATTCAACTTCAATCGTTCCGCGTTCTTGTTGCAGGTCGCGCAAAAACTAGGAAAAAATATGCCGCTCGAGGATTTGCTCAAGGCTCGAGTGGGTGTGGGAAACGACAAGGTGCGAGCGTGATGGAAGCGCCCCTTTCACAGCCGTTGCGCTCGCTCGATGAGCTCACGCTTCGCGATGGGTACTCCCTCGAAGATCTCGTCGATCGCACGGTCCTTGGCGAAATGATTCGTAGCTTCTACGACTTGTTTCGATTGCCGCTCAGAATTTACAGCGCTTCAGGGCAGCTGCTCGCGGACGCGACCGAGCAGCATCCTTTCTATGCTTATCTGAACGAATTCAAGGCCACTCGGGAGGCTCTCCAGGGCACGGTAGATGGAATCAAGCAGATCAACCCTGCCGAGACGGGAGAGCTCACCTTCCCTTGCGTGTCGGGAGCGGTCTATCGCATTGTGAGTATCACTTACGATACCCGTGCGATGGGTCGGATGGTGATCGGGCCATTTGTTCCGGCTGGCGTTTTAGAAGTTAGCCCGGAGCTTCGAGAGCGTGCTACAGGGCTCGATCCCGAGAAGCTGAAAGCGCTCTTCTCCCAGATGCCGCGGGCGCGCGAGGAGACGGTTTCGCAGATCGCTCGGCACTTGTGTAAATCGCTCGATCTCATCTTGTTTTCAGGCCATCGCGCCCTGCTTTCTTCAAACATGCACCTCTCGAGCGTGCGCGAAAGCTACAAGGAATTGGAGAACAAGAATGCGAAGCTCCAAGAAGCGTATGATCGACTGAAGGAGTTGGATCGATTGAAGAGCAACTTTCTCGCCACGGTTTCGCACGAGCTCCGTACACCGCTCACCTCTATCATTGGTTACAGCGAGATGCTCTCCGAGGGTATCGCGGGGGACCTCACGGAGGAGCAGCGCGAGTTCGTACGCACCATTTACGAGAAAGGCGAGCAGCTGCTCCAGCTGATCAAAGGCCTGCTCGACCTATCGAAGCTCGAGAGCGGTACGATGAGCCTGAAGAAGGCGTATTCGCCTGTGGGCCCCTTGGTTCGAGATATCGCCCAGACAGTGGCGCCGACAGCTCGTAAGAAGAACGTCGGTATCCATGTGCACGTCGAAGCGGGCATCCCCGAGATGTGGGCCGATACGGCCCGCTTACGCCAGGTTTTTCTGAATCTTGTGGATAACGCCATCAAGTTCACTCCCGAAGGTGGCGCGGTCGCGCTGAGCGCCAGGATCACAACACTCGATGCAAGCCCGGAAGATGTGGGCGGCTTGGTGCTCATGGCGCGCCGCCAGGCGATCGAATTTCGAGTCGCAGACACCGGCATAGGCATTCCAGCCGCAGAGAAGGGGCGTGTTTTTGACGCCTTTTATCAGGTTGATTCGAGTTCCACCCGCGAACAGGGTGGCACGGGCCTCGGGCTTTCGATCGTGAGAAGGTTGGTGGAGAGTCACAATGGTCGCGTGAGCATTGAAGATAATCAGCCAAACGGCGCCGTCTTCGTGGTAGTGATCCCCTGTCGTCGCGCAACGATGGCCTAGCGCCTGCGCTTGGGTGGAGGGGGATTTCGCGGAGTGCTCGGCCGCGCTAGCGTTCCTTGGGTGAAGCCGCTCTCAGAGTTTGAAGCGATCGCCCTGATTGGCCGATTCGCGTCGCGTACGCATCAAACCTTAGGCGGAAGGAGCAGCAGCCATGTCGAATTGGGGATAGGGGATGACGCGGCCCTCTTGCGGATAGGAAAAGAGCGCCTCCTGGTGAGCGTTGATGCGTGTGTCGAAGGGGTTCATTTCGAGCGTGACCTCATTGGGCTTTCCGATCTTGGGTTCAAAGCCACCCAAGCCGCGCTGAGCGATCTTGCCTCGATGGCTGCGAATCCTCTTGGATTAACGTCTGCACTCACGTTGCCCGTCGGCTTTTCTCGGACAGAGCTTCTCCAGCTGACGCGTGGTCAGTTGGCAGCGGTGAAGCTGGCAAAATGCCCGATGATCGGCGGTAATATTGCTCGTTCTCCCCAGCTATCTCTGAC
>CAZSUA010000066.1:0-9945 GCA_964609655.1 uncultured Polyangiaceae bacterium
GGGGCACGGGCGGGCGAGGTGGCATCGACGGGGCCGATACTTAGCACAGTGCCGGAAAGGAGTGCGACATGTAGGCGGAGAAGAGCGGACTTAAACTGGAGGGCTGAGAGGCCGTCCTGGGGGTGGACCCGAGGGACCCTGCAGTGCAGAGCGAAGTGAAGTCTGGCGACATCCTGGATGGGAAATACCGCGTTGAGCGTGTGCTTGGCAGCGGCGGCATGGGCACGGTGGTGGCGGCCCATCATCTGAAGCTTGACCAAAAGGTCGCGATCAAGTTCCTGCACGCTGAAGCGTTAGCCCACGAGCACATCGTGAAGCGCTTCGCGAGTGAGGCCCGAGCCGCCGCCAAAATCCGCAGTCAGCACGTGGCACGTGTGATCGACGTGGGTGAGTTTCAGAGCGGTGCGCCCTTCATGGTGATGGAGTATTTGGAGGGGAATGATCTCTCGGATGAGCTAAAGAAGCGCGGCGCTTTGCCGGTTGAGGAAGCGCTCCTCTACATTATTCAAGCGTGCGACGCGCTGGCGGAAGCGCACAGTGCGGGCATCGTGCACCGCGATCTGAAACCCGCCAATCTCTTTCTAACGCGCGCTGCCGGCGGCGCTCCCATCACGAAGGTGTTGGATTTCGGAATTTCGAAGACAATGATTGAGGGTGGTGAGCGCGGCCTCACGTCCACTCAGATGGTGATGGGCACGCCGCACTATATGTCGCCCGAGCAGATTCGTTCGACGCGCGACGTCGATGCCCGCAGCGACGTTTGGGCGCTCGGCGTGATTATTTTCGAACTTTTAACCGACAATTTGCCGTTTGATGGCGAAAGCTCCAGTGCGATCATCGCCTCGATCATTTCTGAGCCCGCCCGCCCCGTAACGGCCTTCAATCCTGCGGTGCCGGGTCCCCTCGAACAGGTGATTGCCCGTGCGCTCCACCGCGACAAAAATCAGCGTTTTCAGAACGTCGCTGAACTCGCCCGTGCGCTCTTGCCCTTCACGGCGCCCGCGGCAGCTTCGATCGTTTCCAACATCAGTCGAGTGGTGGGTGGAGCACTCGAAACCGAGCGGCCCCGCCCGGCTATCTTTGCTGCCACGGCACACGGGGATCCCAACAAGACGGTCGTTGACCCGCGTGCGAGTGCCGTCGCGGCCTCTGTTGTACAGGGCACTGAAGCGAATTTCGGAACGACTCAGTTCAAACAAAAATCTAACGCCAGAATGACGATCACCCTGGCGGCAGTAGCCGGCGTGTTCCTGCTCGTCGGCATCGCTGGGGCTTGGCATTTTAGTGGGCCTAGTGCGGCGAGCGTTTCAGCAGTGGCAGTGTCAGGTCCCGCAATGAACGCACCCCAAAAGGTAGCTCCTGCTCAGGTGGTGGTGCCAACGGCGGTGGGCGCGCCGCCCGTTGTTGCAGCTGAGCCGGTTGTCGCGGCTGTTCAAGCGCGGCCACTCCCGCAAACGCCTGCGCCCGTGGCAAGCCCGCTTCCGGTTCAAGCAAAACCCTCAGTGGTAGTGAAGCGTCTTCAGAAGAAAACGGAGAAGAAGGTTCAGGTTGCGGCGAGAGAAGCGCCCAAGCAGCCGGACGTTGCCCTACCCGAAAAACCGGCAGCGGCGAGAGCCTCCGGTGGTGGGCTGCTGCACATGGGGCTGAAATAGGTAAAATATGAAGATTTATCGATATTTGGGCCTGGGGCTCTTACTTCAGCAAGGTGCCGTGCCGGTGCTCGCCTTCGCCGAGGAGCCTCCAGTGGCCTCAGTACCTGAAACGCCATCCTTGAACGACTCGCTGCGAGGCATGCCGCGCGCCGATTATGTTTCCGGCAAGGTGCTCTATGAAGATGGCGACTTTGCCGGAGCGCTCGTAAAGTTCGAAAGTGCCTATCGGGCCTCGAATGATCCTCGGCTGCTTTGGAATATGGCTGCCTGCCACAAGGCGCTTCGCCACTATGCTGAGGTGCTGCGCTCGTTGCGGATCTATGAGCGAGATGCCCACACCTATCTCACGCCGGACGACCGAGAAGACGTTAAGCGGCTCACGGAGGCCATCGTTCCGCTCGTGTCCAGTATCAGCGTCGTGAGTAACCCTGCCGACGCCTCGCTCTTTCTGGATGGTGTCGCGCAGGGCCCCCTGCCGCTCAAGAGCCCGCTGCTCGTGGACATCGGGAAGCACCAAATCACTCTGCGTAAAGCGGGATACAAGGACACCACGCAGAGCTTGGATGTCTCCGGCGAGGAGAATTTGACGGTGAACGCGAGCTTGGAGAAAATTATCACTGAGGGCACGCTGATTGTGCGAGCTGGCCCGGGAGATAGCATCGTTGTTGATGGGAAGACCCTCGGTGAAAGAAGCTGGCAAGGAAAGCTGACGCGGGGAGCGCACTCGCTATCGGTGCGAAATCCAGAAAAGCGCCCATTTTATACCGAAATTGCGATCGAGCCGGGTCGCTCGCGCACGGTCACCGTCGAGCTTGAAGCGGATTCCGGTGGTGGGCTGCCGACGTGGCTCTGGATCACTGGAGGAGTGCTCGTGGCAGGCGGCGCAGCGGCCTCTGGCTACCTCGTGTTTGGGCAGCCTGAAACATCCCCCCAGAAGCCTGTGGTCGGCACGATCAAGCCTGGCACCGTTCATCTGCCTTGAAGAGGAAGCGCATGCGGCGAACGCTATTCATTCTTATGGTTGGCGCTCTCGCTTGGGTCGGCGCCTGCGCCAAGACAAGCGACGAAAAGATGGGTCAGCTCATGCTCACGTTGCAAACAAACATGAGCATCCCCAAAGACATTGATTCGGTTCGGATCGAGGTTCGAAGTTACGGCATGCTTCAGTTTGCGAGTGACTTCGATCTTGGCCCTGGCGGTCTCAAATTGCCAGCGACGCTTGGTGTCGTAGCCGGCAAGGATCCGTCCGCACCCGTCAATATTCGCGTGGTAGCGTATCAGAACAAGGTCGCGCGAGTGCTCCGCGAGATCATCACCACGGTCCCGAGCGACCGCGTTGCAACGCTACCGGTGCCGTTGCATTGGCTGTGTGCCGATGCGCGCTCGGTGACGACCGACCTGAAGGGAGAGGTGGTTTCTGCCTGCCCCAATGAACAAACATGTATTGCGGGGAGCTGCGACAGCTCCACCTTAGAATCCACCAAGCTCAGCGAGTACTCGGAGGCTTCGGTATTCGGGGGTGGCACCGCAGCCGGAGACGGCAAATGCTTTGATCTCGCAGGTTGCTTCAACACGGCCTTCCCGCTTAACGCCATGCAACCCGGCTGCAAGGTCGGCATCCCTCCAGGTCAAGACACTAGGCTGATGAATTTTGGCCTCCGTTCCGGGAAGGATGGGGCAGGGGTGTGCAATCAGGATGGTTGCGTGGTGCCGCTCGATTTTGGCCCCACCGATGGTTGGCGAGTTGAGGGAGCGGAAGTCATTTTCCCGAAAGCCGTGTGCGATGTGATGTCGCTTGGGATAAGCCTGGTGGGTGCACAAGGTTGCCCATCTAAGCTCTCATCCATGCCGAGTTGTGGCGTTGGCTCCTCGGTTTCTGGCGATATCGTAGGTATCGCCGGCCTACCACCTGCTCAGCCTACGGCGCCCCCCACCACGAACCCACCGGGCATGCAGGGAACTGGCGGCGCGCCCGCTATGCCCATCATTAACCAGGAGCAAATACTGGGTTCGGGCTTTCAGTCGCTCGGCGCGATTGCCGTTAACCAACACGGCGTATTTTGGATTGGAGAGCGCGCGGGTCAGAGTGGGGTTTATCGCTGCGGCTTTGATGGCTGCGGCATGAATCCGGTCAGCGTCTTTTCGGTTTCAGGCAGAGTGCTCGCCATGACGCTCACCAGCAATGCCCTGGTGCTCAGCGTGGCGCCGACACCGGGTTCCGGCAGTCAAATCTTAAGCTGTCCGTTGCCGGATGGCTGCAACTCGCAAACACCCGCGAAGGTGATCGCTGTCAGTCAGGAGGCCCTGCGCCTGGTGGCCGCCAGCGAGACCGAGATCTATTGGCGTGACCCAACTCGATTCTTGAAGTGTCCGATTGGGATGAAGTGCGATGTTGCTCCCTTTAATTTTGCCGCTGAGCCTCAGCTGGTGGCGGACATGAAATACGCGGATGGGCGAGTCTTCTGGTCGGAACCCATAGCAGGTGAGATTCGTTACTGTGTGACGCCTGATTGCGCCGGTGGCCCGCAAGGTCTTGCGACCCAGCTAGTGCTGCCGTCACGCTTAGCCGTGGGTGGCGGACATGTTTATTGGATCGGTGAAAGCAAACGCGTGTTGGATTGCCCCATCCAATCTTGTGGCGGCGGTGGGCTTACTATCTACGAACAATCCTCGATCTCAGCTTTGAGTGTGGATGCCGTGGACGTTTTCGCCGCAGATCAACCCCGACCGAATACCTGGGAAATTGTGAAAATCGTGCGGAGCCAGCCGCCGTCAGCACCCATGACGGTGTGGACCGGTCCCTCGGCAACGGTCGATATGGCGATGGACACCACGCGCATCTACTTCACGTCGGCAGACGGCAATGTGCGACGCACCATGCGCCCAGGTTTCGCGCCCTAGAGTCCGGCAGTTACGAAGACACAGGCTTGGGCACGATTTCAGCGATGGTTGCTGGCAGCTCGTGCTTCATCTTGAGGCGTTTGATTTCAAGGTAGTGCGCCGAATAGGGATTGGAGCTGATTTGCAGGGGCAAGCGCTTGGCCACATCAATTCCGAGTGCTCGAAGCGCGCGCACCTTCTCAGGGTTGTTCGTCAAAAGCTCAATGGAGCGCACATCCAAAGCACGCAGCATGGCGGCAGCCACATCGTAAGTTCGCGCATCCACCGGGAGATGCAGCAGCTGGTTCGCTTCAATCGTATCGGCGCCCTCTGCCTGAAGTGCGTAGGCTCTTACCTTATTGGCAAGGCCGATGCCTCTACCCTCCTGTCGCAGGTAGAGAATCACCCCGAAGCCACGGCGTGCGATTTCCGCCTGGGCACGATCCAACTGTTCCCGACAGTCACACTTCAGCGACCCAAACACTTCGCTCGTCAGGCACTCTGAGTGGACCCGCACGGGCACGTCGCTTCGACCCGCCACATTCCCCATCACGAGCGCCAAGTGCTCAGTGCTGAGGTCCCTGTGCGCGTTTGGATCGTCCCAGCGATACACGTGAAGCTGAAACACGCCATGCTTGGTGGGCAGGCTGGCGTTCGCGAGGGGCTCGAGTTTCATGAATTTTCTGGAAGCAGCCAATTTCATAGCGTCTCGCAGGGATTTCGCTGAGTTATTTTTCGTTGTGGGCGTTTTGGGCCTCGCCGCCGCCCTCGGAAGCATACATGGGCCCCGTTTGGCGGTCGGTCAAGCTCTGGCGGACCGTTGTCCGGGGCGGGCCCCAGCCTGACACAGGCGGATCAGGGCGTGCTCGATCACCGCTTTTGGCGGCCTTTTGCTGCCCCCTTTCAAATTGAGATCGATATCAGCCAAGGCCACCAGCCAACGCTCCAGGTCAGTTCGGGACAGTCTTTTCACCTGCTCAGCCAGGTCGCGCGCTTTGAACGGAGGAGCCCCAGCCTTTTTTGCGGCATCGGGCGGAGGCAAGCCATCGGCGATGGCCGCTTCAAACCGAATCAACTGCCGGGCGGACCAAGCCAACACGGACACCAGGCGTAGGCCCCGGTCCGACGGGTCGTACACCTCGGTGAGCGCCTTGAGTGCCCCACCCACGTCTCGCCGTCCCACGGCATCCACCAGAGCCCAGACGTTCGTTTCACGCAGACGCACCACGCACTCAGTGATCGCAGCCTCCGTCACCGGCTGCTGGCTTCCGACAAAGAGGCACACGCGCTCCAGGGAATCGGCCACGCCCGAGAGATCCGGACCCGCCAGCTCCCCGAGCAGCTCTGCCGCAGGGCGGCTGATTGTGTTCCCGAGCTCTGCCGTGGTGCGTTCAATCCATTGCCTCAATTGCGCGCGATCCAAGCTGTCGCAGCTCACCAAGAAGCCTTGCTTCTGCGCTCTAGCAACCAGCCGCTTTCGCTTATCCAGCTTGCTAGCGACCAAAATGAGCACCGTCGATTCCGAAGGACGTTCGGTGTAGTCAGCGAGAACATCGAGGGCGTTATCCTGTTTGGATTCAGTCTGCCAGCGCTCCACGTTCTTAACGATGACCACGCGGCGCTTGGCCATCATGGGCAAAGTCTTCGCGGCCGAAAGTGCGGCTTGCGCCGTGCTCTCCCCAGCCACGAGCTGGTCATCATTCAATCCCGGAATTCCGCTCCGCGTGATCGCTTCGCGCAGGGCTCGCACTACGTCGCTGGCGAGGCGGGATTCCTCTCCGAGCACCAGATAAACGGGCCGCAGCGTTCCAGATTTGGCTTCCGCTATGGCTTGATCGGGCGTCACGCGCCCCACCCTACGCATTTGAAACTCGGCACGCCAGCAAGCGGATCTCATAATTCCGCTCCGGTGCTCCCACTCACACTCTGCGAGCACTTATGACCCTAAAAATCTCACCACTTTTGATCGCAGCCCTTTTCTCCCTCCCACTCTTGAGCGCGTCCTGTGGAAAGGATGATGACGGCAATGGCGGAGTTGCTGCTGGTGGAGCTGGCAACATAATCGCCCCTGGGCAGACCGGCGCAGCTTGCAAGCTTGCCACGGAATGCTTTGCCGACGTCGCAAAAGGCGCGCTTCAAGGCGATGCACTCTGCCTCGACCGTGTGAGGGGCGGCTACTGCACGCACACGTGCACACAGGACAGCCAGTGTTGCGCCGCGCCAGGCGAATGCAAGACGCCTCATGCCGAAGTGTGTTCCCCATTTGAGTCCGCGGACACGATGATGTGTCTGCTCAGCTGCGAAAAGGCGGACGTTGAGCTGGCGCCCGGCATGATCGACGATCAAGCGTACTGCCAGCGCTTCGCCGGCTCTGACTTCAGCTGCCGTTCCTCCGGTGGTGGCAACCAGAATCGAAAAGTGTGCGTACCGGGCGACTGCGGTTCGGGTGCCGGGTGCGCGGCGGACGGGGACTGCGCGAGCGGCCTCTCGTGCATCACGACGTTCAAGGGCGGATACTGCGGCCGTCAGGGCTGCAAGGTCAACGCTGATTGCAACAAGGATTCAGCCTGCGTCGTCGCCGGCGACGGGAAGAACTATTGTTTTAAGACCTGCCAAGGGCCCAGCGACTGCTCCTTCTGTCGTCGCGACGGCTTCTACGCCACCTGCGCCAACAACGCTGTGTTTGCGGAAACGGGCACGGTGGGCTCGGTGTGCGTACCGCCAATTTAGGTTCAGCGTTGCGCCAACTTGCTCGCGGTTGGCCGCGACCGGCAGGAACAGCGGAGCCTAAACGGCAATCAGACGAGCGCGCGGATCGAGCTTCTGCAAATCCCGAACGTCGCTCGTCATGATCGATTGAGCGTTGCGGCGCGCGCAGATGACCACATGGGCATCGACGATATCTGTCGTTCGGCTTTGAGACAAAAGCAGACCGACTTGAGT
Organism: uncultured Polyangiaceae bacterium; assembly: GCA_964609655.1. Taxonomy (GTDB): domain Bacteria; phylum Myxococcota_A; class Polyangia; order Polyangiales; family Polyangiaceae; genus JBBRRP01. The sequence goes on from CAZSUA010000066.1 coordinate 7,476, forward strand.
CGCATCGAGTCCGTCGAGATCCTTTAGAACAACCCCAGGCTGACGAATTAGCCTTGCCAGTCTGACCTGCCTGGCTGGCTGACGAATCGCTTGCGCAAAGCACGTCGTTGGCACCGTTACCTTGGCACCAACCTGCAGGGCCCGCGCCAAAACAGCAATCACTCGCCGATCATTCTTGTCGAGTGCAATCAACGCGCCTGTGTCCAGAGTGACCCCCGTCATGCCGCTCGCCTTCGTCGTGCCTTCAACCGTTTGGGTTCCGCCTTCAACACCGAATCCGCAAAGCGGCGTTCGGAATCCGAAAGAGGGCCTCCCGTCTCCTCAAGCGCTTGAGCCAACATGGCTCCCCAACCTCGGACGTCGGCCAACCCCACTCGAACGGCATGCTGAACAAACCCCGACACGCTTCCGGTCTGGCCTTCCGCCACGAGGCTTCGAATTTGCTCCAACTCCTGCTCCCCCAGCGTGACAGTCACCTTAACACTCGCCATACCGACCACCATACCATACGTGTGCCACTCGGACAAGCGTGTTTTAGCCTGGGGAGCGGCGAGTGGTCGATCGACTTCTCTCCCCCTTCGAACGCGCGGGAAGGTTGCTCTGTCCCGTGGCCAGCGATTTCGAACGCGCTCCTTTGGCGCTGTCTCGGCTGCGCGAGCGCGGGCAAACACCGCGGGGCTCAAAGTCTGCGCTCCTCGACGCTCTCATCGCGACGATAGGCGCTCGGGAGGGGGCGCTCGTCGTGACTCACAATGTCTCCGACTTCCGAGCGCTCGCGACTGAGATCACGGTCCGTGTAGAGACCTTCGACGCGTTCCGCGAACGATTGTTGCAGTAGAGGCTCCGGTTGGTTGTACTTGGGCGCTCCGACCGTCCCCAGAGCAGGTGGTGTTAGGAGGCCTCCCATGCTAAAAAAGTGGGATGCAACGCGTGAGGCCAGTCGTGATCCCCTATACGTACGAGGATTACGCTGCGATCCCTCCGGATAATCGACGCTGGGAGCTCATTGATGGAGACTTTGAAGTGAATCCCGCTCCTGCCCCACGGCACCAGACAGTCTCGCGGCGCCTTCAGTTCGAGCTCATGAAAGTGTTGGAAGAATCAGGCTTGGCCCTGGTGTTTAACGCCCCACTCGACGTGATCCTTTCTGACAACAATGTGGTCCAGCCCGATCTGGCCATCCTCAGCACTGCTCGCGCTCATCTCGTCACCGAACGAGGGATCGAAGGGCCGCCGGACATCGTGGTTGAGATCATGTCTCCAAGCAGCAGAGTGCTCGATCGACGAGTCAAACTGGCGTTGTACGCACGCTTCGCGGTTCCGGAGTACTGGCTCGTGGATCCCATTGGGGGCCACATCGAGCTGCATCGTTTGGGGGAGGCGACGTACGCGCTTGAGCAGCGTTTCGATCGCGCTTCTACACTTGAGACTGCAAGTTTTCCGGAAGTGCAGATCAATTTGGCGCGCGTGTTTCGAGAGTGAAGATAAAGTGGGTTCTGCTGGGCCTCGCGCTCGCGTCCACTAGCGTCGCCACAATCGTTTGGATCACGCCGAGCTCGAAGGTCTGGGCGCGCTATCCTCAGCCCGGTGGTGCACTCGCCGTGGTGGTCTATAGGTTGCCTCTGAAGTTCGCGATGCCTGGTTCCTCGGGAGATGCGCCTGCGCGGATCCAACTCGAGGACAGAGCGGGCAGAGTTCTTAAGAGTACCGACGTTGCTTCGCTTCAGATCGTCACCGAGCCGGAGTGGGAGAAGGACCGCGTGCAGATGAAGCTGGTGTTCGATTGGCAACTGCATCGGGTGCCTAATAATTGAGGACACGCGGCACCACTAACCTAGGACGTCGCTGTGTCTCGCTTACCTCAAACCGCAATGTGAGAGCACGTCGGCAGCCCCGCACCAACACCTTAACGAGAGGTCTACCGATATGAACGCTACTAGGATATCCGCAGTTTTCCTGGCTCTTGGCTTGTTTGGCGTCGCCTGTGGCGGCTCCGATAGCACGGGGGCCGTAGCCGGTGGGGGTGCGTCGTTTTTCACGGGCGGTAACTCAGGCACAACAGGCGGCAAGTCAGGCACTACGGGCGGCGCTGCCGCGACCACGGGCGGGACTGCCGCGGACGCCGCAGGTGGCACGGCAGCCAGTAGTGGGGGTGCCTCGGCAGCCGGTGGCATGGCAACCAGCATGGGCGGCGCGGCGAACGTCGCGGGCACGGCCGGGACTACGTTCAACATGGGCAACAAGGCGACTTGTCCGCAGGGCCAGAGCTGCAATGTCACGCTCACCAACAACGCGGACGTGAAGTGCGATCAGATGAACACCTGCACGATCGCGTGCGATGCGAATTGCCAGCCCAGCTGTGACGGTTCAACGTGCTCCATCACAGCCGGCGCCAATGCAGATATCTCTTGTAAAGACAATGCGTTGTGCACCGTAACGGTCGGTGCTGGCAGCACTGTAAATTGTGAAG
>CAZSUA010000066.1:10045-20235 GCA_964609655.1 uncultured Polyangiaceae bacterium
TCGCTTTCCAACAAATTGGCGGAGGGCGAAACCAGAACTAACAGCGCCTCGTGGACAATGCGTTGTGCACCGTAACGGTCGGTGCTGGCAGCACTGTAAATTGTGAAGCTGCGCAGAACTGCCAGGTCACCTGCACCGGGGCTTGCACGGTGAAGTGCAAGGACGCCCAAACCTGCATGTGCTCTGGAGCAGGCTGCAACGTGCAGAATTGAGCCGAAGATATTACTCAATCCTGGGAGGTTTCGCTTTCCAACAAATTGGCGGAGGGCGAAACCAGAACTAACAGCGCCTCGTGGAAGCCGTCGGGTGCGTGTTCGCCATCTTCGAGCAGAGAAACGGCGTAGGTGCGAGGCGCGCCGTTTTTCTTGACCGCAACGCGCAGCGCTTGTCGCAACGGCGCTTTGCTCTCTCCAGCGAGCAAGGCTGCAGCAACAGGATTCGAAGTGCGGGCTGGTACTCTGTCACGCACCGGGGGACGCGCGCTGGGTGCGCTGGGGGCGGTCGAAGACGGAGCAGATGGCCCAACCGAGGCGCGGATGGGCAGTGGTGGGGGAGCAGAAGCCGCCGACCTTGATGCTTTAGCCTCGGGTGGCGTTTCCACAGGTGTTGCCTGTGCGGACGGGGCCGGGGGGGGGATGCTCATATCTGCGGCGAACCTAGCGAGCTCTACGGCTCGCAGATCGTGACCGCTTTCACCGGCGCTTTCCGCTGCCCGTCGGAGCCAGTGGACCGTTTGCGCCCGATCGGCTTTGACACCGAATATGGCGGCTGTCTCGAGTGCGGTAACGACATCCTCGGGGTCGCTGTCTGTAGGAGAGGGGATCGCAAGGGAGCTCATGACCGGTAAGTGGTGACACCGGTGCCGGATTATGGTGACGGCGAGCATTGGGCTGAGCGAAAGTTGAAAAACGTGGGATTTAGCCGTAGCCTCCCGCCGCCATCTTGGGGGAGCTGCTACTTCCCCGCTTACGATTTGCGGCCATCCTATGCAGCCTCCGAACTTCCCTCCCCACGGACCACCACCCAATCAGCCGGGCGCGTTGGGCGCACCCAACGTCGTTTGCTCGCAGTGTCAACGTTTGGTTCCGAGCCACGAGACGGTGACCTATCAAGGCATGGCGGTGTGTGCTCAGTGTAAGCCCGCCTTCTTTCAGCGCATTCAAGAAGGTGGCGGTGTCGCCAATGTGGACTTTGGACAGCTCAGGTACGCGAGCTTCGGCGTGCGATTCCTGGCCAAGCTCATCGACTCGATCGTACTGGTCCTTGCTCAGCAGTTGGTTCAGATCCCCGTGGCGCTTGTGCTCCCGCTGACCAATTCGACTCTTGGGATCTTCGCCGCGTTCGGCCCCGGCATGTTGGTAACGTCCGCGATCGGGATGTTGATGCAGTTTGCGTACTGTACTTACTTCATCGGTAAGCGTGGCGGGACACCTGGCAAACTCCTGATGAAGCTGAAGGTGGTTGCGCCCGACGGCTCGGCGTTGAGCTACAAGGGTGCAGCGTTGCGATTTTTGGCGGAGTTGGTCACAGGTCTCACTTGTCTCATCGGCTACCTGATCTGCCTAACCGATCCTGAACGCCGCACTTTGCACGACCGTATTGCCAGTACACGCGTGGTGACCCGAGGCTAAAGGTGTCGATCTATTGCGCCCGTTGTGCGCTCCCGCTCCCTCCCAAGGCGTTCCAGGATAATGGCTTTTCTCGCTGCGTGTGTGGCGATCTAGTGCACGCGTGGGCGTTCCCTGCCGTGTTCCGTGGGGTCGCGGTGGGTCGCAATGCGAACGCTCGTCTTGAGTCGGAGGCAAGCTGCTTCTATCACCCAATGAGTCGCGCTGAGGTTCCATGCGCGCGTTGCGGGCGGCTCTTATGCAACGTGTGCGATATTCCGATAGGGGGCGAACATTGCTGCGCGGTCTGTTTCGAAACTGGCGCAAAGAGCACGGTAGCAAAGTACGCGACCGAGCTTGTCCTGCAGGACTCGCTCAACCTCTTGCTGGCAGCTGGGCCGCTTGTTCTGGGGTTGTTTCTTTGGTGGATGATCCCCATCACTGCCCCATTGGCACTGTATCGGGTGTTCCGCCACTTCAATGCGCCGCTCGGCCCCGTACCGCGAACACGCGTGCGCCACGTGATCGCGGGTATCCTGGCAACCCTGCAACTGCTCTCGCTCGGCCTGCTCATCGCCTGGGGTGTGACGAGGGCCATGACGCCAACAAGTAGCCCAACGCCAGCACCGGGCGTCACGTCCGAGAAAGACCTGGGCGACTGATGTACGAACGCCTCCCTGGCCGCGGGATCACTATGAAGGGAAAGTCTTTCCTCTATGTTAGTGACCAGCATCTGCTGCTCCTGCAGGAAAACCTGGTGCGCCAGACGTACCGGCGGTTTGCCTATTCAGATATCGTGAGCTTTCAGCTTCACCCCAATCAACGGCAAAGAGTCGCGCTTTTCGGCTTTGGTTCGGTTTTGGTCCTTTTTGGTGTGCTTATTGCCGTGACGCCCATCGAATTCAAGGTTGTGTTCGCAGTGCTGTTGGCCTTGGCGTTGGTCGGCTTCGTGATGGAGATCTTGCGGGGTCCGCGCTGCCGAGTTTGGCTGTCGACCGCGGTTGGGGAGTGTGAATTGCCTTCGCTCGGGAGGGTGCGCCTCGCGGAGCGGGTTCTAGGTAGGCTCATTTCCCGCGTAGAGTCCGCGCAGGGGCATCTGAATCCGGATCAGCTGCGCCAGTTGTGGCCGGGGCGAGTAGGAGTTCAAGCACCATGACCATCGCAGCTCAACGCTGTTTCACGCACAACGAACGCGGCGCCTCCGGGCGCTGCCCCGCGTGCACACGCTTCTACTGTCGGGAGTGCCTCACCGAGCATGAGGGGCGAGTGCTCTGCACCCGTTGTCTGCAAGCGCTGTCAAAACCCGAGGCTGTCAAATCCTTGAGTTTCCTCCGAGGGATCACCAGGGGTGTGGTGGGCCTCTCGGGAGTGGCCCTCGCAGGAGCTTTCTTCTACCTGGCTGGCCTCTTGATGGCTCGATTGCCCGCGAGTTTTCACGATGGTTCCGCCCTCTCAGGGCTCTTCAAGTAGGCTGAGGGAACGAATTGTGATGGGACTCGGATCAGCGTGAACCCTAGATTGCCTTCACGAGACAGTTTTCGGAGCGCGGTCGAGCTTCTCGATCAGGCGGCGCACGAGCTGCGTGGTGCGCCAGGCAGTGCGCTTCTTTCTTACTATCTGGGGACAGCGCCCTTCGCGCTCTTGTGCCTCCATTTTTGGGTGCAAATGAGCGCTGGTGACGGCGCCACGTGGCGGTTGGGGCCGTCGGCGTTGGTGCTCGCGCTGGGCTTTGTTTGGATGAAGGTTTGGCAGGCGCGTTTCGTAGCGGCGCTGCTCACGGGTCGTGGACTCGCTCCGCCCGAGAGATCGTTCGCTGCACGTTTCGCTCGGCTCACCCGAGTAGCGTTGGTGTTTTCGCTGGGACTATTTATCCAAGCTTTCTCAATTATTCTCGTGTTCCCCAGCGGCTATTCGGCGGCATTCTTTCAGCACGCGCTCAGCAACGTGAACGGATCGTATTCCACTCGCGAAGTGTTCCGAAGAACTGCTCGGCAAAGCACTTATTTCCCGTTCGAAAATCACAGCCTCTGGCTCCTCGTGTTAGTCTTCTGGGGGTTCTTAGCGCTCAACATATTGGGTCTCGTGGTCCTCTTGCCGGGGCTCGTGTTTGTATTCACCGGTCAGCACGTGTTGGAATTGAGTGCTCCCGCGCAAGTATTGAATTCAACGGTGGGTTGCGTGGTCTTTTTAGCAAGCTTCCTTTGCGTCGATCCGCTAGTGAAGGCTGCTTTCGCACTCCGCTCCCTGCGCTGGCAGTCCGAGGGCGATGGGCAAGATTTGCGGTTTCTAATTAACAGCTTAGCACACGCCAAAAGCTCGAAGGCCCGCGGTCAAGCTGCGGCTTTGGCCGGCGCGCCACTTGTGGGCGTGCCGCCTGACATCAAAGACCTCGATCGGTCTCTGGACAAAGCTCTGAATCAAGCCGAATTTGGCTGGCGTACCCGAAAGGCTGGGCAAGAACCGCTCGCTCGCCCGAGTTGGCTTCAACAGATCTTTGATTCCATTTCAGATGGGTTCCACGCTGTGGCTCGGTTCGTGTGGAAGATACTGAAAGCGATTTTCGGCGGTGACACAGAGGGGGCGAGTCCGTCGAGCCGAGGCGGCTCCTCGCTTCCGTGGAACACACAAGACACGCTGACGGCGCTCACCTTAGTGCTATTGGTGGTGCTCCTGGCACTTCTCGTCGTCAGCCTCATCAAGAGATCGCGCAAAGTCGAAGTTGCTCCCGAAGATCCGGTGGCGGCCAAGGTCCCGGATGTTGGGAACGAATTCATCAACCCCGATGAACTCGAAGCCTCGGGTTGGCGGGAGCTCGCCGAGGAGTTGTGGCGTGAAGGGAAGCCCAGGTTAGCGGTGCGTGCGCTCTATCTAGCGGGTGTTTCCGGTTTGAGCCGAGCCGGTCTCGTAGCGGCGTCGGGAACGAAGTCGGTGTTGGACTACAAGCGAGAACTTGGCCGACGTCAGCAAACGCACGCCGAGCTCGGTCCAATTTTTGAGCAAATTGCCGTCGAATTCGAACGCGTTTGGTACGGCGACCATGCGGCAACTCACGATTCTGTCCTGTCGCTTTCCGAGCACACTGCGAGGTTGATGCAGCATGTGGAACGCTGAGAAAAAGCACTGGCTCGGCTTGCTGATACTGCTTGGTGGCTTGCTGTTCGGACTATTTCAGGTGCTGAAGCTTAGGCTCGCACGAGGTGACACGTTTCCCTCGGGGTCAAGTTTTCGTACCGAGCCCACTGGCCTCCGTGCACTTCACGACGCGCTCAAGGAACAGGGCCGGTTATCGGTAAGCCGCCAACGCACGCGCCTGCGAGCTTCGGACGCGCTGCTTCGCACCACCCTGATTGTTGCAGCCGTTTCGCCCCGGGAGTTGTATGAGCCGGAGTTCAGTCTCGCCGGCAAGTTGCCAGAGCTTGTCCAAAAGGGGCTGCGGGTTGTGGTGCTCCTTGACACCGAGAAGGCCGTGAAGTGCAGCAAAGTTCGCTGTGCTGGTGGCATTGGGGAGGATGATGAGCTCGAGCATCCAGGTGCTCCGCCAGTTCAGGCAAAGACGCGGGCGAAGGCCGGGCTCAAGAAAGCGGACGCGCAGCCCAGTTTGGCCGAAAGGTGGGGCTTTGAAATTTCTGGAGACGCCGAGCGGAGCTCCAGTAACGTACGACGTACCGGCGCTGTGCCCGAATGGGTGGAGCAACCCGTCGCGTGGCGGGGTCAAGCATTTTTCTCCTGGAAGGGTTCCAACTTCAAGCAGCTCTTCGAAAAGGGTGGGCGGCCTGTGGTTGCCAAACGGGACTTTGGTCTCGGGCAGGTAGTGTTGGTGGCTTCGACATTCCCACTGAGCAATGAATCGATCGCCAAGGAACGCTCAACCAGTTTCCTTTTGTGGCTTACAGGTGAGCGTTCGCGGGTTGTCTTCGAGGAAATGCACCTTGGGCTGAGCGAGGGGCGGGGGGTGGTTTCGATGATGCGAAATTACGGCCTGGAGGGGGGGCTCTACGGCCTCCTTTTGGCAGGGCTTGTTTACGTTTGGTATGCGGGGAGCCCGCTAATTCGGCGCGCACCGCGCAAAGCTCGGGATCGGGTCACAGCCTCGGCAAACGCTGCCTTTTCGGCCCTTTTGATGCGAGCGGTCCCGGTCGACAGCCTGCTCGACACCTGTCTGACAACTTACCAAGGCTTCCTACCTCGGGCGCGCAAGACAACGTTTGCCGCGGCACTTCCGCGCAAGGCACGGCCGAGGTTTCTTCGTGAACGGTTTTCCCAAAATGCCGTCGCCGACTACAACCAAATCGTCGACAACCTCTCGCTTCAAAGGTCCGCCCTCGAACCCAAGGCTCCCGCTCCATGATCAACGCCGCAAACTTTCTTGAACTCAAAACCAAACTCGGAGAAGCCAAGAGCCAGGTGTCTAAGGTCATTGTTGGCCAAGCTTCCGTTGTGGATCAGGCGCTCATCGCAATCCTGACACGCCAGCATGCCCTGATTGAAGGAGTGCCGGGAGTCGCCAAAACGCTCTTGGTGCGGACGCTGGCACATGTGCTGGGCACCGAATTTGGGCGTATCCAGTTCACGCCAGATATGATGCCCAGCGATATCACGGGTATGAACGTGTTCGATTCCAAGCGCGGAGAGTTCTCGCTCGTGCGAGGTCCGATTTTTACCGAATTTCTGCTGGCCGACGAGATCAACCGCTCCCCCGCTCGCACGCAGGCGGGCTTGCTGGAAGCCATGCAGGAGCGCTCGGTCACCATCGACCGCCAAACGTACAAGCTTTCCGATAATTTCCTCGTGTTTGCGACACAGAATCCGATCGACCACGAAGGGACCTACCCGCTCGCCGAAGCCCAGAAGGATCGCTTCCTCATGAAGATCGACATTGGGTTGCCAGAGCGCCAGGAGGAGCTCACGTTGGCGCAAAGAACGCTCGGTTACGATGCGCCCGAGGAGACACTCAAGCAGGGTGGCATTCTGCCGGTGCTCGGTCACGGAGCGCTCGAAGGTTTGCGCGCTCAGCTGCACAGTGTTGTGGTGAGGCCAGAGTTGCTGGCTTATGCAGTGGACATCGTGCGTCGCACACGGTCAGATGACGCGGTGCTGGTCGGAGCGGGGCCGCGCGGCACGCAGGCACTCTTGCTGGCGGCACGTGCTCACGCCGCGATTTCAGGTCGCGATTTCGTAACGCCCGACGACATCCGAAGTTTGGTGGGGCCCACTTTGGGCCACCGAACTGTGTTGAAGCCCGAATTCGACCTCGAAGGACTCACCGTGCCGGAGGTGCTCGCTAGGGTCACGTTGGAGGTTCCCGTTCCGCAATGATCGCGCCTTCCGCACGATTGCTTGGCGTGGTGCTGGTTCTCTTGGTACCTGCGGCAACGCTCTTGACGTTCAGCACGGAGCTCCGGGTCCCAGCCGCAGCCCTGTCCGTGTTGATTCTGCTCGTGGCAGCCTTGGATGCGCTTCTTTCGCTCGGCAGGCTCGATCGCGTTAGGGCTGAACTACCGGAGCGTGCGCACGTCGTGCACCGGCGCACCGCACCGCTCCTTGTGCGCCTGGAAAGCAGCGATAAGCGGCAGCTTGTCGTCGGCGTCGCACTCGAAGTGCCAGAATCTTTGGAGCTTTCCAGTGCGGTCGTTAATGCGCGGCTCACCGCGGACGCTCCCACCCTCGCGGAGTTCAATATGCGGGCACTTCGGCGCGGGTTGCATCAGATTTCGACGTGTCGGCTGGAGACGACATCATTTCTTGGGCTGTGGCGCATCCGTGCGACACAAGCCGTTTTGTTTACGCTCTCCGCGTACCCCGACCTGCGAGCTGAGCAGCGCGTGATCGCAGGGCTTTTCAGCACTCGTTCGTCGTCAGGCGTACATCGCTTTCGACAAGTCGGCAGGGGGCGAGAGTTTGAACGCGTGCGCGACTATCTGCCAGGAGATCCGGTGGAGCATATTCACTGGAAGGCGAGTGCGAAGCGTGGGCGCCCGGTGACCAAGCTCTTTCAGGCGGAGCGTTCCCAGCGCATCTACGTGGCGATCGATGCCTCCCGCACGTCGCTTCGCGGCTCTTCAGAACAGGGCGTCGATGGGGGTGAACGCGAGCCCGTGCTGGAGAAGTTGATTCGGTCGGCGTTGTTGCTGGGCAAAGTAACAGAAAGCCTTGGCGATCAATTTGGCCTCATCACTTTCAGCGATCGGGTGCAAAATTTCGTTCAAGCTAAGCGCGGGCCAGCGCACTTTCGCACCTGCAGAGAAGCTTTGGTGACGCTCGAAGGTCGCAGAGTGAACGCTGATTATACGGAGTTCTTCGCTTTTGTCGGCAGCCGCATCAAACAGCGCTCGCTCATCATCGTATTGACCAGCCTCGATGATCCCGCGCTTTCGGAGGAATTTTGCGAGGCCGTTCGCCTCGTCAACCATCAGCACTTGGTGTTGGTCACGTCCATTTTAGAATCGGGAGTTGGGCCGCTATTTGAAACGGGAGCTGTTCAAAGCGTGGATGAGATCTACGGCAAGCTTTCTGCTCATCTGCTTCTCGCGCGGCTCGAGGGGCTTAAACGGCAGCTCGCTTCGCACCAAGTAGCGCTCAGAAATATCCCGAGCGTCGGTCTTACGACGCAAGTTGTTGACGCGTACATTGGAGTCAAAAGGAGGCAGGTACTATGATTGTCGATCTGCCAGGGTTTGTCGCGCGGCACACGCCGTGCTTCGAAGAGTTGTCCCAGCGTCTTCAGCGCATCGAGCAGGCTCCAGATAAGACCTTCACGATCGAAGAAGCCGAACGCGTGCACTATCTGTATCAGCGCGCGGTCAGCGCACTCGGTCAGATTTCGAGCCTGCCGGAAAGCAACGAGCTCCGCCGCTACCTTGAGGCATTGGTGGCGCGGGCGCACGTGGAGCTCCATGATTCGCGGCGCCGAACGACTCCCTTTCGCCCGATTCGCTGGTTCACGGGAGTTTTCCCCCGGACCTTTCGACGCCACCTGCGGGCCTTTCTGATCGCCACGCTGGTGACGATTTTAGGCGCTGTGTTCGGCGGTTTCGCGCTTTCTGTCGACGATGCAGCCAAGGAAACGCTGCTGCCGTTCTCGCACCTATTGGGAGATCCGCGGGAACGTGTGGAAGCCGAAGAATCGGGTGAGATGAAGGGTGGGTCGCATGGCACCTTCGCAAGTTACCTGTTTCAGAATAATTTGAGCGTGAGCATTCGAACACTGGCCTTTGGCTTGTTTTGGGGCATTGGCTCGATCGTGCTGCTATTCTACAACGGCGTGATCTTGGGGGCGGTGTGCTTTGACTATCTCCGTGCCGGTGAGAGCCTGTTTCTTGCTGGTTGGCTCTTGCCGCACGGGGCTACCGAGATCCCCTCGATCCTCATAGCGGGTCAGGCGGGTCTTCTTTTGGGTCGGGCGCTCATCGGCTGGTCCGATGCGACAGCGCTCGAAGACCGACTGCGCGCGCTGGCTCCGGATTTGGTAACGCTCACGGGAGGGCTCGCGATCCTTTTGGTTTTCGCGGCGATCGTCGAGTCATTTCTTTCACAGTACCATGCGCCGGTCTTGCCTTACAGTTTGAAGATCGCGTTCGGTGTGGTCGAGCTTCTTGGTTTGATCGCGTTTCTTACCTTTGGTGGTCGAGCCGCGGACTCACCGGCGCTTCCGGGCAGGCAATATGTTTGAACGCGTTGACTCTTTGGCCATTGAAACCGGTGACGGTGTGGTGTTTGCGTTACCGCTGGCTGGCGTCATGACGCGCTTCCTAGCGTGGTTGATGGACCTTGTCGTGGTCTTGGCACTGACGGCACTCGTCTCGAAGGTCGTGATGATTTTTGCGTTGGTCTCGGCTGACATGGGTCAGTCGCTCCAGATGCTCGGTTTCTTCGTGATTTCCACGGGCTACACCTTCACTTGCGAGTGGCGCATGCGGGGGCAGACCGTGGGTAAACGCCTTTTCGGCATCCGCGTGGTTGATGCTGAGGGGATGCGGCTTCGGGTGTCGCAGCTGATCCTTCGGAATCTCCTGCGCGCGGCGGACATGTTGCCGCTCGCGTACGCGGTGGGAGGCGTCTCCTTGCTCTTGAGTTCCAAGGCGCAAAGGCTTGGGGACTTGGCGGCGGGAACTGTCGTGGTGCGCGTGGTCAAGCGAGAGCTGCCGGCTCTCGCCGGAGTTCTTGGCGATGAGTTCAACACGCTGGCTGAGCATGGTGTACTCGCAGCGCGCTTGCGACGTGAAGTCGAGCCTCGGGTGGCCGAGGGCGCCTTAGCTGCGGTTTTACGCAGAAATTCGCTCGACGCCGAGCACCGTGTGCTCGTATTCAAGGACTTTGCCGACCACCTGAAGTCGGTTGTTCACTTTCCCGAACAAACGACGCTTGGCATGAGCGACGAGCGTTTCGTGCAGAATGTCGTCGGGATCCTGTTTAAAAAGGAACGGCTCAAAGTGCCCGTTCGTCGGACCTGAACAGGAAATCTAGCGGCGGGTTTACGCTCGTCTGGACGCCTGCTACTTTGAGCGAATGGCTGAGTCATCAAACGCGGGCGGGCGCTGGCTTCTGGTTGGTTGGTTGGGGTTGGGAGCGGGATGGGGCATCACC
>CAZSUA010000067.1:0-15050 GCA_964609655.1 uncultured Polyangiaceae bacterium
CAACCGAAAGTCACACCTTCTCGCCGGCGGAAGCGTTCTATGCGGATGAGCTCTGTGCCATTTCCAAGCCCGGCCGCGCGGGCTCCGGGCGAACACGACTCGGGATCTACAATCGCCAGTACTGGTTTCGCTTGTTCAGTACATTACAGTCCGAGTTTCCATTGTCAGCTCGGCTACTCGGTTTCTGGACCTTCAATCATTGGGCTCAGCATTTTCTGCAAGACGCGCCACCTGGGCATTGGGATTTGGGTCGGGCCGCTGATGGTTTTTTTGAGTTTCTGCTAAGTGCTGGCAAGCAGGATTGGGTCGAGGGCGAGCCTCCCAGTCGGCTCCGCGTTCCCCGCCAAGCCCTGTGTGAAGCGGCCGCTCTCGACGAAGCTTGGCGGACGGTATGGCGTGCGCCACAGGTTTCAGCGTTTCGTCCCACACAGCACGATATCGCGCGACTTTCGGAAGGGCGCCTGCTCCCAAGGCCTAGCGTCGCTATCGTGCAGGAGAGGTGGCCCTTGGCTGATTTGCGGCGATCCCTTTCGCTCCACCCTGGAGAAGATGCGATTCCCCTGCCGAGTCCCCACGGGCAGACGCAGTGGTTGGCTCTGCTCCGCACACCAGACGGCACTCTGGAGCTAGCGTTGGACGCAGCCGAGGCCCGTTTGTTGAACCTGCTGAGAGCTCATCAGTTCTCGCTAGCGCTCTCGATCTTCGAGGCGGAGCAGACGGCGAGTTCGTCTGTTACCCGTGCAGTTTCAAAAGAATTGGCGGCCCAGGTTCAGGTTTGGCTCCAGAGGAGTGTCGCGCTCGGCTTTTGGGCGGGAGTTGAGTCCCAGCGTTGAGAGGCTCCAGCTTCTCGCCTCGGCCCCAGTTCTCCAATAACCACCTTGTCATCGGAGTTGAAGTGCCTATGAAAATCCTTAGGGCGGGTCTGGTTTTGAGCACCATTTGTTGCGTAGAGGTGGCCCGTGCGCAACACTGCGCCCCTGTCGCTGTGCCGACGTCGGCTGCGCGGCGGTCGGCAAGTCTTTCGGTGGAAGCCGCAACTTATCGCACTGAGCGCTACGCGGGGAGTTGGCAAGGCGTCCGTCCGGAACTCGGAGCCTCTCAGGCGGGTTTTTCGGGGCGCGTGTGGTTGCCGGCTTATCGCTTAAACCGGAATGGACTCGAGGTGGCGGGATTAGGCGACGCCGGAGTCGAAATTCGCGCTATCGCTTGGAGTGCCAAGGAGCCGTCGTTTGCGCTTGGCCCCGTTGTTGCCCTCACCTTACCAACCGGTTCCGCGCAACACGATCTTGGTATGGGTCACGTGATGGCCATGGGGGGCGTGTTTGACTCGTTCAACTGGAAGGCGTGGCGCCTGGGTACGAGTGTTTCACTGGCAAGAGCGCTTATCCGGAATGGAAGCGGTGCCCCCACTCATCATCATCATGGGGCCGGGCCCATCGTTGAGCCGATGAACCAGTCGGAAATTGGGGGGGAAGTGTTGTTGGGCGTTGAATTCTCAAAGCACGCCACCGTGGAGACCACGCTTTCTGTGGCGTGGCCCCTAGCGATCAGCGGCGGTGAGCGAAGGGGCGCGTTCGGTTTCGGCCCGGTGTTCTCGATTGGAAGTTTGGGCCTGCGGGGCAAGATTGAGGCACCCCTCGTGGGCGATGCGTTTCGACTACGAGGGAGTTTGGACGCGGAGTGGGCTTTTTGAGACCAGGAATGCGCCTCACGGGCGGGCGCACGAAATGCACTGCCCACGCAACTGGACTTCAGAGACGTGGTTGCGGGTGGCGGCGCCGCTCAGCTTCACGGCTGCAGCGGGCAAGCACGCGACGTCCCCACAATCGGTGCAAACAAAGTGCGGGTGAGCGCCGTGTTCGGTGGAGGTGCTATGCGGCAGCTCGAAGCGCCACACGTTATCGCCCAGTTGAGTGCGGATCAGGATCCCGGCCAGAGTTAGCGACAGCAGGTTTCTGTAGATCGTCGCGCGATCCAGGGAAGCACCCGCGATGCGTTCGGTGAGCTCTGGATGACTAATTGGCATGCGAAGCTTGGCGAGTTCACGCAAAATGGCCATTCGCTGTTCAGTAATCCGAAGATCCCGACCGCTCAGGAGCGCCTTCAGATCCTCGTCCCGGCGGGGACGTTTCTTATTGGAAGCTTCACTGCCAGGATTCATGCGTAGCGCAGAGTGTCCGCCACTTCCTGGCCTGCGGCAACGCTCTATCCAGCTTTTTTCTGATTTGTTGCTTTTGGCTCTTTTGGCTCTTTTGACACACTGGCCTGCTGCAGGCCCGCGAAGGTACCCGCCGCGGGCCAGCGCGGCGGGTATTTCGATCTCTGTGACGACAGCAGGCAAGTATCGGGTATTAATGGCGCATGCAGGTATCAACCGGCTTATTACCGGGCTGCACGGCAATGAGATAGCCGCCGCCCTTCAGCGAGGAAGGCGTATTGATCGTACCCACCACGGCCTTGGTGTCCGTATTGATGACCGAAACTTTGCCTTCGCCGCCATGACTCACAAATGCCCAATGGCCATCAGGTGTGATTGCCGAAATGCGTTTTTCGGTCCCGTCACTTGATACTCCTTTACGAGGCCCATTGGCTAAGGAAGTCAGCGGAATGCGCGCCACTACCTGCTGAAACGTAGGGGAAGACGCATCGGTATCGACCAAAATTCCGAAATCTCCATCGCCACTCACATTGGCAAAGAAGGCATAAGGGCGCGAAAGGTGATATTTCGACACCATACCGGAGGTCAGGAGCGCACGACTTGCAATTCCTGTCTGCAAGTTTGCGGCGTAAAAGTCGACATTGCGCACCGCCCAGTTTTCCGGGCCTGCGGGGGTCGTCTGATCAATGTTGCCATAGATGTAGCCACCATCCCAGGAAAGACGCGGTCGCCAGCTTCTGTCCATAGTGCGTCCACCAACATCCCAGGGAATAACATCGATACCTGTGAACGGCACTACTCCAAAATTGACACCATCAAAACCGGTCCCCGCCCGAGAGGAAACATAGAGTCGCCCACTCGAGTGGGAAACCACGGGTCCGTGAGATCCCGTATTGATCGCAAGCGTGGCAACCGGTGCCCCCGCTGTTCCCGCCAGCACATCCGCCAAAGGAAAGGCTTGGATCTCTCCGCCGACTCCCGCGAAGAAATGCGCAGGCTCTCCCGCTATGAAAGGATGTAGCTCTTCGTCCAACTTCATGGTGACCGGAAACTCCGTCACGGAGAAATTCCCGACATTAAGAATGCTAGCCACCTGATTACGCCCGGGATGAGCGGAGGCAACAGCCAGGTAGCGCAAATCGGCATCGCCACAGCCCCACGCAGCTTCCTCTCCGAAGTCCGCCGCAACTGAATTGGCCACCGTCGGCCTACCTTCAGCATCCATACGGATCGCGATGATCTCCTTGTGCTTGTTGTCCGTGGCAATCACGCGTCCATCTGCCAAAACGATGGTTCCTACGTGGGTACCCAGCGCAATGTTACTGATGCTTCCGGTGTAGGCGAGGTCGGGAAGGCTGTAGGCATGGATGGCCTCATGACCGCTCTCCATTTCGGCCACTAACAGATAGCCCTCAGCGCCTCGAACTTGCGTGGTGTCGGTCCCATCCTTGCCGTCTTTGCCTGGCTGCCCAGGCACTCCGTCCTTGCCGTCTTTGCCTGGCTGGCCGTCTTTGCCTGGCTGCCCAGGCACTCCGTCCTTGCCGTCTTTGCCTGGCTGGCCGTCTTTGCCTGGTTGCCCAGGTACACCGTCTATGCCATCAGCACCGGGCGTACCCGGCAAGCCTGCCGCACCGTCGCCACTGCAGCCAGTGCTCAGCAGCGATACTGCCAGCAGACTCATCGCCAAAAGCTCGTTCAATCGTTGGTTCAATCGTTCGTTCATGCTCTTCCTTTGGAAGACCGGGAAAGTATGGTCCTCAGGAGTCAGCATCTAACATCGCCAGCACTCATATGCAACTCGATTGCACTTGCTGCTCGTCATTCGCCGTACGCTAGGGTACATCATCACCGGGCGTGGTCGCGTCTTGCCGCGGCGCGTTTCCAGGCTCTCGGCAAAGCAACCGCGTTCGTTCGCCCACCGCGTCAGCCCCTAGCCAAGTGTGCTTTGGAGCGCGTGTCCGTCGCGCAGCAGGCTGAATGCTGCCGTCGTGCTCGCAGATTGACGAGGTGAGCACCAACGAGAAGAAACGCCCCGCCAATCGACAGTCCCGGCTCGATCCACGAGCCAAACTCGAGCAAACGGGAGCTCGCGAGAAGTGTGAGCCCCACAGCTCCGAGCGCCACGGGAGCGCGAGCCCCGTGAGTCCGGAATCCCTGCGTGAGCGCGACAAGGGCCAGCGATCAGCATCGTCAGCTCCTTGTGCTCGTGGCGCCGGTCGTCAGACCTGTAGGCACGCGATGGCGGTCTTTGACAACGTGGTGCGCTCCAAGAATCTGTTCGAGGCTGGTACGAAGACCCTCGAACAGCTCGAGCGACATCCCGCGGGTGATCACGACCAGGCGAGAAGAGTGATCCTCGCTGGGCCAGCCAGGCATCGAGTACGTCGGGTAGACGACATGCTGCACGGACTGAACTACGACAGGGCCTGGCTCGTCCTCGACGCGGAGGAGCCCTTTCACGCGCAGGAGCGTTTCACCGTGAAACTGGCTCACCATCGAGTGCCACAAAGCGAACGATCGAAGCTCCACCTCGCGCTCGACCCTGACTGTGAACGACCAGATTGTGTCGCCCCGGTGCGGCGGCTGGGTAACAGCCTCGAGGCGCGACGCCACCGTGGACGGTGTCCCTTCGAGCAAGGGGCGCCAGTCGAGGCGACCACGCTCCGCGAGGAACACGCGCGCCACGGGATTGAGCGTCCGCGCGCGCTTCTTAACTATTGCGAGGCGATCAGCATCGCAGGTGTCGAACTTGGTGAACACGAGGTCGTCCGCGAGAGCGACCTGCTTGGCGGCCTCATCGTGTCGGTCGAGCGTGGCTGCTCCAAGCTCCGCATCGACGGCAGTCACCACGGCATCAAGGTGAAAGAACCGAGTAAGGTCTGGATGCCGAACCAGAGTCGCCACGATTGGCGTTGGGTCGGCGAGGCCGGTCGTTTCGACCAACACGCGGTCGAACTTGGCAGGCACTTGGTGCGCGGCCGCGGCAAGCAGCGTGGCGACCAAATCGGAACGAACCGAGCAGCAAACGCAGCCCGACTCGAGCAACAGCACGTCTTCGCGCACCTCCTTCACGAGAAGATGATCGAGCGGCACCGCGCCCAGCTCGTTGACCACGACCATGGCGCGCGCGAGCAGTGGTCCGCGGAGCGCGTGGTTGAGCAACGTCGTCTTGCCTGCTCCGAGGAAGCCGGTGAGGATGGTGATGGGGATCGTCATCGACGGACGCACCCTGCCATTGATGCAACCCGGTTGCAAGACTGACGAGTCTGCGGTATGGGTCCGCCGTGCTACTCCAGCTTGACCCCGACATCGCCTATAGATCTCGGCCCGAAGCCTCCCGCTCGGTGGCGGCATCCCGAGCCTGGCGCGTCTCGGCCCTGCCTGCAGTGCTTGAGGAGATTCTCGCACCGGAGGTCAACCTGACGTGCTGGCAACGACCGATTCCGTCTGGCACCGCAGAGTCCCTTGCCGAGTGGGCAAGTGACTCGGGGGCGACCTTCGAGGCCACGCTTCCAGCGGATAGCTATAGTTTGGCGCCGGCACTCGCTGGACTACAAGAAGAGCCGCTGCGCACGTGGCTGCTCGCGGACATGGCGGGGCTCTTGGATCGGTTTGTTTGCCTCGCTGGAGCCGACCGTTTTCGTCTGTCGTTCGGCGTGGTGCGCGACGACCAGTGTCGGAAGTTCCACGTCGACCACCATCGCTATCGGCTAGTCACCACGTACGCCGGACCAGGTACCGAGTGGGTACCCAACGAGGCCGTGCAACGCGAGGCGCTGAAGCATCCGACTGACTGTGCGTCCGAGGCGAACATGAAGATTGTCCGCGACCCTGGCAGCGTGCATGTGGCACGCGCGGGCGATGTGCTGCTAATCAAGGGCGCCGGCCATGAGAGCGTTCTCGGCGCTGTGCACCGCTCGCCGCCGCTCCAGGGGTCGGGCCTCACGCGCGTGGTGCTCGTCGCGAGCACGGTGAACCCGTCGTGACAGAGCCGCACCACCTGTTCGTCTGCTCGCCTTGTCGGGCCTCGGGCGAGGTCAGGGAACCGAAGGATGGCCGTTCTGGGTACCGCCACGCGAAGGTCGGGTTTCTTGCTCGTGAGGAACGGCCATTGCCGCTGCGCGCAGGGGTCCTAGCCCGCATCCCTCCCCTGGAGCTGCTATGACGGGAGTCTCGGTTCTGCTCCTGGGCATTGGACTTGGCCTTCGCCACGCCACCGACGCCGATCACGTCGTCGTCGTATCGGCTCTCGTTCAGCGCGAGCGCGGCATCTGGAGAGCAGCTCGCGTTGCCGCGCTTTGGGGCGCAGGGCACACTGCTGCGTTCCTCGGCTTGGGCTTGCTCATCGTGCTCGCCGAGGTCCGCGTCCCCTCGGCGTTCGAACCCATCGTCGAGCTGCTCGTTGCTGTTATGCTCATCGGCTTCGGCATTTGGCACCTCGCCCGCAGCCGCTCCAACATCGACGCCAGCGCCGCCATTTCATCTTTCGCCTACGCTCGCCCCGTCCTCATCGGCCTAGTGCACGGCCTAGCGGGTTCGGCCGGCATCGCGCTATTGGCAGCCACGACCATCACGTCTCGTGCGCTCGCCGTAGCGTACCTCGGACTCTTCGGGCTCGGAACCATCATCGGCATGGTCGCGCTCACCGTGGTCATCTCGCGACCCATCAGCTGGACGATGCAACGTGGCGGACGGGTCAAGCAAGCCGTCACGATCCTCGCTGCGGGGCTCAGTATGGTTCTCGGTGCGGCGATTCTCGTACGCAGCTTCGGTGAAGGGGGGCCGTGAACTTGTCGGATCGTGAGCTGCGTCGGCGACTCGCGGTTCTTTCCCGGCGCGGAGCAGCGCGACTACCGTCTCAATCGGTGGGCAACCGGGCTCCACGCAGCGGAGCTCGTTCACGACAACAGCGTCGTCCTCATCCGCTGCGAAAAGGGTCCGAGCGAACACCTTGATAGCGCGGATCGCAGCCGTCCGTGCCTCATCGTTTCGAGGTCCGAACATCGCGTCAACTCACTTCCCAGAACCGCAGGTTCCCGCTCGCATCACCGCCGAGAAGTCCTTGATGCTCGGGATGCCAAGCGAGCGCCGTTACCTCATCCTCGAGGAAGGCGTAACGAACCGGTTGGGCTGTCCTGCGAGGCTCCCAAAGCAGCACTGAGCTGTCCTGACTTCCGCTCGCGAGCACGCACTTTCGGCGGCTGAAGGCCAGGCGCGTGCACACGCTCTTGTGCGATTCGAGTTGAATGGGGCGCTTTCCCTCGGGACCCTTGCCTCGAAAGTCCCAGACCGTGACCGTCGCGTCCCCGGATGTCGCCAGGAGCTTCGATTCGCTGTCCCACGCGAGGGCCTTCGGTTTGAAGGGGAAGCCGCTCATCTCCGAGTCTTGCCCCGTCGCGAGGCGCCAGAAATGCACGGAACTATCCTGACTTCCGCACGCGATAACTTTGGCATCGGGACTCCAAGCGAGCGAGATAAGCGAGCCCTTCCATTCGAAGCGTCGGACTTTGGCGTCTGCGACGAACGGCCAAATGTAGACTCCGCCGTAGCAGGTGGCCGCGAGGGCAGTTCCGTCGGCTCGCCACGCGATGTTGCTCACTGTGCTCGGCAGCGGCTCTGTCTCGAGGAGAGGTTCCCCATCAGCGTTCCAGACGCGGACCGTACGTCCTGCGGCGGTTGCGATGCGCCCTCCCGACGGTGCCCACGCGACGTGGTCGACCCACTGCGATCCGCCGCCCGGCAGCTCGCGGAGGAGTTCTCCCGTGGCCTTCCAGATCTTTGCGTTCGGCTGTTGCCCGCTAGTCGCGAACTGGGTTCCTTCCGGCGCCATGCTCACAGCAAGCACACCGCCAGGGTGGGCGACATGACGGAACACCTCTCGTCCAGTGTCGACATCGATTCCAAGGACCGCACCATCACCGGCGCCCACGATGCACAGCCGGCCGTCTCGGGAGAGCTCCGCTGCCGCGATGTAGTCGCCCGCATCCAGCGTCCAGCGGGACACGAGCTCTGTCTTTCCTTGAGGGGCGTCCATCTTCAGGCTCGGCATAGCTCGAACCCTCGCGTGAGCTCCTCGCGATCCAGCTTTCGTCCGATGAAGACGAGATCGCTCGCGCGAGGTGCCGCGCCCCATGGCCTGTCCTCACGACCGTCAAACAGCATGTGAACGCCCTGGAATACGAAACGATTGGCGACACCTTTGATGTTGAGGATGCCCTTCATCCGAAAGATGTCGGTGCCCTTTTCTCGAAGCAACTGCGAGACCCACTGGTTCAGCCGCTCGCCATCAATCTCACCTTCGAGGTGGATCCCTACCGAAGTGACCTGGTCGTCGTGAGTGTGCCCTGCGGCAAACTCCTGCTCCGCCACCGGCGTCATCGGGGACTCACCGCGTAGAAGGCGCAGCCGGAACTCAACCGGAAGGTGCTGTGTGTAAAGGCCGAGGCGCCCCGCTTTTCCCGCGCGCAGGCTGAAGCGCTTGGTGCCCGGTGCTTTAAGCTGAAGTGAGGCGGCTTGCGTCCCGCCGATCTCGACGGTGGACGAGGGTAAAGTTTCCTGCGCGGCCTCAGACCAGATGCGGAGCGCGCGCTCCGCGGCGAGCTTATCGTGCGCCTGCTCGTTGGCATCAAGGTACATCGCGACCAGGACGAGCGTTGGGTCCGGACCGTCTTCGAGCAACAACTCGTAGACGCCCTCCTCGACCTCGAAGGTGCCGGCCCACTCGAAGGGGTACTCGGGGGACAGAAACGTGGGCTTCGCGGCCACTGCGCGCGCAAGATCGAATCCGCCGACGTCAAGCACGTCCGCGATCGGCACGTCTGCGTTCTGCGCGCGGAGAACCTTGGCCATCGAGTTCATGCTCGTCACTCGGAGCTCAAGCGCATTGAGCTCCGACTCGCTCACGAGGTCGGTCTTGTTCAGGACGAGCACGTCCGCGAATGCAATCTGCTCCTTGCACTCGCTGGAGTCTTCGATGTGTAGCTGCACGTGCTTGGCGTCCACGAGTGTGACAATCCCATCAAGCTGGAAGAGGTCCCGCAGGTCCTCGTCGACGAAGAATGTCTGCGCGACGGGACCAGGGTCTGCCAGCCCCGTCGTCTCGACGAGGATGTGATCGAACTTGTCGCGGCGCTTCATGAGGTTACCGAGAATGCGAATCAGGTCGCCTCGGACGGTGCAGCAGATGCAACCGTTATTCATCTCGAAGACTTCTTCATCCGCGTTAATGACGAGCGCGTGGTCGATCCCGATCTCACCGAACTCGTTCTCGATCACTGCGATGCGTTTGCCGTGGTTTTCACTTAGGATTCGGTTGAGCAGCGTCGTCTTCCCTGAACCAAGGAAGCCGGTAAGGATGGTGACGGGGATCTTCTTCATGGGGGGCGCCTCGCTTTTGATGAGGCCGCCGCATACCTCATGTGCAACCTAGTTGCAAGTCTCGACATTTTGGTGCACTAGGGGCCCACGCATGCACGAAGACGCGTTGCAATCGGATCACTGCCCCGCACGAAAGCCTGCGCCGGCGCAACGCCGCGAGCGGGGCGTCCTGGCCGTGGTCGTTTTGACAGCCATCATGATGGTCATTGAAATTGCGGTCGGATACGCGACGAAGTCGATGGCGCTTCTGGCCGATGGCTGGCACATGGCGACGCACGTCGGGGCGCTCGGCCTTGCGAGCGTGGCCTACGCAATGGCGCGACGCTACGCATCGCACCGGGCCTTCGCATTCGGAACGGGCAAGGTCCATGCGCTGGCTGGCTATACGAGTGCAGTGGCGCTCGGGCTGGTTGGCGCGATCATGGTTGTCGAGTCGTCGGCAAAACTGCTCAACCCGCGCACGATCGATTTCGCGAACGCCCTGCCCGTCGCTATCGTGGGCTTGGTGGTGAACATTGTCAGCGTTCTGTTGCTGCACGGGCACGAAGACGATGACCAAACCGACGATCACGAGGGCGATCATGACCACAATCACCAAGCCGCGCTGATGCACGTCGTCGCCGACACCCTAACTAGCGCTCTCGCGATTGGTGCATTGCTCGCGGGGCGATTTTTAGGCTGGGAGTGGCTCGACTCGGTGACCGGAATCGTTGGTGGCGTCGTCATCTTGAAGTGGGGCAGCGGGCTTTGCCGCAGCGCCGCCTTCGAACTTCTAGATGTGGACCTTTCCTCCGCGCTCGAGGAGAAGATCCGCACCGCACGAGAGAAGATCGATGACGTCCGTGTGAGCGACCTCCACATTTGGTCCCTGGGGCACGGAGCAAAGAGCTGCGTCGTGACAGTGGTCTCGGCGGCTCCCCGCGAAGCGCAAGAGTACCGCGAGCATCTCTCCACATTTGGCTTGTCTCACCTGACCATCGAAGTGCAGCGCTGCAGCGAAGGACAGGGGCCACTACCCGTCAGAGATGGGTCCTCGCGAGTGATCGCGTAGCGCTGCGGAAGACCGGATGCGATCCCAGTGTGGGAGGGATCAGCCGCCTACGCGCGCATGAGTGAGACGGTTGCATGAGGCTCCTGCTCGCGAACACGATGTGCGCTACCTGTAGCGCTTCTCGGCCGAACATGCTGCTGACTGCTACGCAGTCAGTGCGTCGTGTACACCCGAGCGTAACGCGCTCGCCCGTAGACTCATACGAACGTCCGCCTCGTCGATCCGTTCGGAGGCTTTCTCGATGACAAGGACCCGTGTCTCTAGTCCTATGCCGACGGTCAGGAAGACCGAGTGCGGCACCGAGCACGAGTCGGTAGACACCCACTCCGAGACGTCGATTCGTTCGGCAACGCTGAGATTGAGGAGCGTGGCGACCCATGAGCGCAGCGCACGCTCAACGCCAGGGGAAATACTACGTTGCCGAGGCGGCAAGCATGGAGGCCGGACGCCTCCTGGCAGCTTAAAAAAGACACGAGAAGCGGGCAAGAGTTGGGTGTCGCTGCGCATGGGTTGATCCTTGGCGTCACCGTAAATGCTTTTCGTAGCCGTTGCAACCCAGTTGCATCCATGAGGAATGCCGTCCGACTAAATCAGTCTGCGTGCAGGGTTCGACCGATGTCTTTTGACCCCTTCATTGACTTCAGGCCGAACCGGCCCAGTGTCCGGAGTGGGGTGCGCTCGATACCTGCATCAGAGTTGCATCTGAGTTGCAGCGCTGGTATGCAGCCCCAACGGCATGTGTCACCCCGCAAATTTTCGAGCTTTGCGCCCCCATCGGATCCGGGGTCTAGGTGCAGCACTGCTGTGCCTTTCTGTTACGCCTGCTCGCTCAAGTGCCCAGGATGTCCCGGAAGCGCCCGCTGTTTCGCCTGACGTCAAGCTTCCGAGCGTAGAATATCGGCAAGAGGCGCAGTACCCGGAAGCGCTTCTCACACCCGAAGCGATCGACCGAGCGCCTGCCCGCGTCGAGGTAGTGCTGTTTGTAACGCTGGATGTCCTTGGGCACGTCACACAAGTGGACGTTGACCAATCTGGCGGTCCAGAATTCGACGACGCCGCGCGTACTGCGGCGCAGGCATGGCGCTTTTCCCCGGCGCTTCAAGATGGCATCCCCATGGCAGCGCGCATCCGCGTGCCCTTTGTTTTTGTAAAGCCTGAAGCGGCCGCTTCGCCCGTGGCTCAGCGTTCCGTAGCCGCAGAGGCCGTTCCCGCGCCCAAAGCTAACTCCAAAGCTCAGAAGACAGTCCCCCCTCCCGAAGTTGCCACCGAGAAAGCAGTGCTAGAGCCGATCGAAGTTGACGTAGTGGGTCACTCGCCGCCCGTAAGTCGGGGCGCTTCCGACTACAACATTGACATTGGGAAGCTGAGCGGAGTCCCACGCATGGATTCAGCCAGCCTGCTCCGACTGGCGCCTGGCGTTTTGCTAACCAATGAGGGCGGCCTTGGGCATCCGTACCAGATCTTCCTACGCGGCTTTGATGCGCGCGAAGGTCAAGACATCGAATTCACAGTTGATGGCATGCCTGTGAACGAGGTGGGAAATCCGCACGGCAATGGGCTCGCCGATACCCATTTTATTATTCCCGAGCTAGTTTCCAACCTGAGAGTGATTGAAGGGCCTTTCGCGCCTCAGCAGGGTAACTTCGCGGTAGCTGGCTCCGCCGCTTATGACCTAGGCCTTGAAACACACGGCCTTACCGCGACCGCAATGCTTGGCTCGTTTGATTCGAAGCGCCTGCTCCTTTTGTATCGGCCCGAGGGCTCTTCGGACCACACTTTCGGCGGCGCTGAACTCTTCTCAACCGCGGGATTTGGGCAGAATCGAGCCGCGGAGCGCGCAACAGCCATGGGCGGCTACGAAGGCGCCGTCGGCAAGGCGTCCGCCTACCGTATTCTGGCGACGAGTTACGCGGCGCACTACGGCCAGGCAGGTCTCATCAGATTGGATGACGTCGAATCCGGACGCAAAGGATTTTACGATACTTACGATAGCACCCAAGGCGGGGATTCTTCTCGGCACTCCGTCTCCGCGACACTCGAAAGCGACTCCACCTGGGTCAAGACGCAACAGTCCGTGTTCATCGTGTTGCGTGATTTCAGGCTGCGCGAGAACCTCACCGGCTTCCAAGAGGATCCGCAGCAAACATGGCAAAGCCTGCACGGCCAACGCGGAGATTTGATCGACCAACGCTCCGATCAGTTAACATTCGGCGCTCGCGGAAGCGCCCGTGAAACGTGGTCTATCGGGGGTCAAAAGCAGGAAGTGGAGATTGGTTACTTCGGGCGGCACGACAAGGTAGAAGCCATCCAGGAGCGCAATCGAAGCGGTTCAAACATTCCGTATCGCACGGATCTCAAACTCGATTCCTCACTCTCCAACGTGGCTCTGTATATCGACAGCAGCCTAAAGCCAGTGAGCTTCGCTACGTTTCGCGGAGGTATTCGGGGCGATCTCTATCATTACCGAGTGACCAATCTGTGCGCGCTCACCACTCAAAATTCGTTCGGTGGCGACCCTTCGGATACAGAATGCTTTGCCTCAGATCGGCAAGGGTATCGGAGCCCGGAGCAGAGCGCTTCTACTTCGGCGTCCATCCTCCAGCCACGGGGCACGCTAATTTTTGGGCCGTTCTCGGCGTTCACCTTGAGCGCCAGCCACGGCTACGGTTCGCGCAGCATTGATCCTCAGTACATCAATCAGGATCTGAAGACGCCTTTCGCTAACGTTATCGCTTCAGAAGCCGGCGTTGCCTATGCCAAAGACGTGAGTGAGGTGGACCTTAGCGCTCACTCCGTTTTCTTCCAAACTAAAGTGGATCGCGATCTCTTCTTCAACCAAACGGAAGGTCGAAATACCTTGAGTCCCGGCACCACCCGTGTTGGATGGTCGGGGAGCGCGCGGGCGACGGGCAATCACTTTGACGTGGCTTCGAGCCTGACGGTGGTGCGAGCGTCATTCGACGACACCGGACTAGTCATTCCGTATGCCCCCAATTTCGTGGCGCGGGCCGATGGGGTGCTCTTTGGGGCGTTGCCACTTGCCCTCGGTGGCTCGAGTTTTTCTGGTTCAATTGGCAGCGGAGTGTCCTACATCGGGCGGCGGCCTCTGCCTTTCAACGAGCTGTCGGAAACGAGCTTCTTGGTGGACGTGGGGGCTTCGGTGAAATGGGAGTCACTGTCGCTGGGTGTGATCACCACCAATTTGCTCGATAGGAAGTACCGGCTTGGCGAGTACAACTACGCTTCGGACTTTCACAGTCGACCGTTCCCGACGCTGCTGGCCGCCCGGCATTACAGCGCCGGAGAGCCTCGAGCGATCTACGGTACAGTGACCGTCACCGTCGATACCCTGGGGGCCCCTCAATGAAATTGCGGAAACAATCGCGGTGGACGTTATGAGTGCAAAGCGGACTTCATTTGTAGCCTTCTTCTTGCCGGTTTTCGCGGCCGTCAGCTCGAGCTGCGCGGGGGGCACAGGCGGCAAGCGTTTCGATTTTGATGCTCGCATCGGAGGCATTGCTTCTGCAGACCCGAGCGCGTTCACGTTCACGAATCAAAACGATTGGGTTATCACGCTCACGCGAGCTGAGGTTACTTTGGGACCCATCTATCTCAACGTGGTGACGCCGCTAGTGGATAGGCCGCTCGGATTGTTGGATAGGTTGGTGCCGAGCGCCTGGGCTCGTGGCGAGGCGCACCTGGATCCGGGGCGCATTGTTGGCGAAGTGTTAGCGCAGGCGTCCTTCAACGCGCTCTCGGCGGAGCTTGTGAGTTTCCCGTTGCGGGGCGCTCTCACCGAAGAGCAAGTACACACAGCGGAGGTATGGTTTTATCCCCAAGCTGGCGTATCAGCAGACGTGAAGAAGATTGACACCCCGGCGCTTGAGGTGGCGGGCACTGCCACTCGCGGCGATAGCACGGTGGCCTTTCGCGGCACGCTGATCCTCAACGACGCCTGGCTCACCGATCAGCCTTCCGGGCAGCAAGGGAGTCAGCCGATCACGGAGATCCGCAAACTGCGTGGGATCCCTGCCAGCTTTTTTCCGACACAAGGCGGAAGCCTGGAGTTGCGCTTCGACGTCACCCGCCTGTTTCGTGGTGCGAACTTCTCCAATCTCACCCAAAACCCCTCCGACCCAGACGGCACCAAGCTCTTGGTTCAGTCGAAGGCAGGGCCCGTCACTACCGACCAGGTGATGACCAATCTGTATCAGGGTCTGCGCGACGCCAGCACGTACAGCGCCGAGTGGGTAAAGCCGTAAAACCTTGGCGCCGCCGGATCTTTCGGCTCGCCGTTTTCAAATCACCCTAGGAACCAAACAAAATGGCTAAGTATCAACATAACATCACCTTATTGGCACTCGCGGTCAGCGCTCAAATCCTCTCCGGCTGCGGCGACGACACGAGCAGCGCTTCAGCAACTGGTGGCGCTTCAGCAACTGGTGGCGCTTCAGCAACTGGTGG
>CAZSUA010000067.1:15150-19977 GCA_964609655.1 uncultured Polyangiaceae bacterium
CTGGTGGCGCTTCAGCAACTGGTGGCGCTTCAGCAACTGGTGGCGCTTCAGCAACAGTATTCACACCTCCCGCCGATCCAGGCAACGGCGGATTTTTGGTAACCGTGTCGGGGGAGGATTTGTCGATTCTTGGCTACGATTGGACCTCGGCTTCTCTCGCCAATGGCGATCCCCCGGCGTTCGTCGATGGCTGGGCCGTCAAGTTCGAACACGTGATCGTGACCATCGACAAGCTGCGCGTCAACGCAGAGCCGGACAAGGATCCCGGCAACGCGAAGGTGTTGGGAAGCATCGTGGCTTCGGCGGACGGTCCCTGGGCAGTCGACGCTAGTATTGGAGGCGCTATCACGGGCAAGAGTGGCTCCGCTGACGAAAAGACGGTGGCCATCGCAGCTTTCTCAAAACAGGCAAGTGGCGCCGCGTTCGATCCGACCGCGCGTTACGCCTTTAGCTACGATGTTACCGCCGCTTCAGCAGCCGCAAAGATAGTGAATCTGGATGCGGCGGGTCTGACACTATATGAGGAAGCGAAACAAAAAGGCTGGGCTTTCATCCTCGCTGGCACCGCCGAATACAAAGGGCCGGCTCCGGATGCCGCTTCTGTATTTGCCAAAATTCCAAAGACAGTTAAGTTCAAATTCGGGATGAAGAATCCCACGAGCTACATCAATTGTCGCAACACCGACCTCACGGCCGTCGGCACCGAATTCCCCCGTGGAATTCAGGCTAACGCCAACAGCCCCACCACGGTGCAACTCACGATGCACACCGACCACGGGTTCTGGGACAAGTTGAATATCGAGGGTACGCCAGGCCATTTCGATCCGATCGCCGCTAACGCCACTGGCTACGGCGTGCCGAATGCCATTGGTATGGTCACACTCGAGGATCTGGAGCGCGTGGATTTCACAGGATTTCAGACCAAAACCGGCGAGCCACTCCCCTGGCGCAGCCTGGTCACGGACTACACGGCGCCAGCGGGGCAGATGAAGTACGACTCGAACGGTACGAGCTTCACGATTGCCAATAGCCTCGCGGGCTATATCGCGTACTCGGTCACGTCGGGCGGTCACATGAACGCCGACGGCGAGTGTGAAGTTCAGAACAACTTCACGCCTTGATTGACTAGGATTGACCGAGGGGGCCCTACCGCCCTCCACAGCAACGTAGGTGACGCCCGTGTGGTTGCGAAACTGATTTTGCCCTGCGTACTTCGCAAAGAAGTGGTCCAAAGAGGCATCGTGCGAATCGAAGCTCGTGCGATCATCGGTTTCTCGAAGAACTCAGACGCCAAGCGCGCCGTTCGATAACAGTTGACCCTCAAATGCCTGCGCGGGTTGGGAGGCCCTTTGGTCGAACACGATAGTAAGCATGCTTACTATCGTCCTAAGAACAAAATGACACATCCGTTTGAACACAAGTGAGCATCATTTGACGTCAATGCGGTGCCCAAGTGGGCTCACCGACAAATAGGCCGTCGACGAACCCAATTTGGTAGGCCAAAAACAGGCCGAACAGAATACTGAGCACGCCCGTCGCGCGTGCCATGAGGTGTTCGAGCGAACCAAAACGAGCCGAAGCCGCCCGCACAGGGATCGCTATCGCTGTGGTGAGCACCATCATGCCGAGGATTGTTCCGGCGCCAAAAATCCCTAGATAGAGCAACGCCCAACCCACCTCGCGAATCGTAGCTAACACCAAAAGTGCGATCGCTGCTGAACCCGCGAGACCGTGAACAACCCCAACAAACAATGGCCGAAAGCCACGCGAGAGCCAATTGTCAGACGGGATGGGGCGTTCGGAGAGGTCCGTGTGCACGTGCCCCGCATGGTCCCCATGAGCGACCTCATCCACCCGGCGAGCTACGCCAGCCACGTTCATGAAGCCGAGCACGACCAACATGACGGCCACGGAAAGCTCCATCGAGAGCCCGAGCCTGGGCGGAATAACGAGCCCGAGCACTACGATCGCGCCTCCAACGAGCAAGATCGTGACGGTGTGGCCAATTCCCCAAAGTGCACCCACCCCGATCGCGGCCTTCAAGGAGCGCTGACGGCTCACGATCGTCGTCACTGCCACCACGTGGTCCGCATCGGTGGCGTGGCGCATGCCCAAGAAGAAGCCAAGTACCAGGATTGCCAGCAGTGTCATGCGAAGACCAGTGGCGCCCTGATTAGTTCAAGAAGCGGAGCGCTTCAACCCCTCCCGCTGACCACTGACGGCGGAGCCCTATGGTAGCCTGCTCGCCATGCAAACCATCCTTGGCGCCAACGGCGTGATCGGCCGCGAACTCTCCCGCCTCCTGCTCGCGCACAGTCCCAAGATCCGACAAGTGAGCCGCAATCCGAAGCCGGAGAACGCGGACGACGAACTGGTGAGCGCTGATCTCCTCGACGCCAAGGCAACGGCGGCCGCTGTTCAGGGCAGCGACGTCACCTATCTCGTGGCTGGCCTGAAATATGATGTCGGAGTCTGGCAAGAACAATGGCCGAAGGTGATGAAGAACGCGATCGATGCTTGCAAGCAACACGGCAGCAAGCTCGTGTTCTTCGACAATGTGTATGCCTACGGCCACGTCACGGGCACAATGCTGGAAGACACACCGTACAACCCCTGCAGCAAGAAGGGGGAAGTGCGCGCCCGCATCGCGATCCAGCTGATGGACGAAGTAAAACGTGGAAATCTCGAAGGCATGATCGTGCGAGCCGCCGATTTCTACGGCCCAGGTGCGGCGCTCAGCCTCACCCACGCCGTGGTCACACAACGCTTAGCCGCCAAGAAAGGCCCGCAGTGGGTGGGGGATCCGAAGGCCGAACACAGCTTCACCTATACGCCCGATGCTGCGAAAAGCCTTGCCCTCTTGGGGAATACCGCTTCAGCTTTCGGACAGATCTGGCATTCGCTCACCAGCAAAGAACCGATGAGCGGAGAGAAGTACGTGCGCCTAGCCTGCGATCTCGCGGAACGCCCGTACGCTTTGCAGGCGGCCCCACGCTGGATGCTGCGGATGATGGGGCTATTTGTGCCGGTTTTACGCGAGAACATGGAGATGCTCTATCAGTTCGAGCAGGATTATCGCTTTGACAGCACCAAGATCGAAAAGGCTTTTGCCACCACAAGCACTCCCTATCGAGCGGGTATCGCCAGCACGCTTCAGGGGGAGCGGTAACTTAGCCGACCGCTCAAGGTGCCAATGACTTCCTAATGTGCCCTCGCGGTCTTCCGAGACGCCGCGTCTAGTTCTGACCATAATGAACGACTCTTCAAAAGAGTCTTGACTAGATTAATCGAGCGTTCATTATGGACATATGCGATATCTGGTCGGCCCGATCTGTGAAGACTTGCGATCGAAAATGGTATTTGTAGCCGGACCACGCCAAGTTGGGAAAACCTCGCTCGCCAAGGAGGTTCTTGCGCAGGTTGGGCGGGGGAAGGGCGTCTACCTGAATTGGGACGCACCCGAGGATCGCAAACGCATTCTTGCACGCGAGTGGGACAGGGCAGCGCCTCTTGTCGTCTTCGACGAGTTGCACAAGTACAACCGTTGGAAGAACTGGCTAAAAGGGATCTTCGACACGCGGCCGCCGCACCAGCAGTATTTGATCACCGGAAGCGCACGTCTCGATACATATCGGCGCGGTGGTGATTCGATGGTCGGACGTTTTCATCTTTGGCATCTTCATCCCTTTTCCATCGGCGAACACCCGCCGATCGGCGCGAGGGAAAATGGGATCGCTCGCCTTCTTAAGGTGGGTGGATTCCCAGAGCCTTTCCTCTCAAACGACGAACGCTTTGCGCGAAGGTGGCGTCTCGAACGGCACACCCAGATCCTGCGGGAAGATGTCCGCGATCTTGAACGCGTCGACGCTCTCACCCAAATGGAGCAACTTCTTCAGCTACTCCAAGAGCGAACAGGTTCACCTGTTGTGATGGCGCATCTCGCACGCGATCTGGAACTTGCGCCACGCACGGTGGCTCGTTATTTGGATATCCTTTCGCGCGTATTTCTCTGCTTCATTGTGCCGACCTACACGACCAAACTGAGCCGAGCGATTCGCAAGCCCCCCAAAATATTCTTCTTCGACAACGCAGATGTCCTTGGCGACGAGGGATCACGGTTTGAAAATCTCGTGGCGACGCATCTCTTGAAGCGAATCCAGTTCCAGCAAGAATACTCAGGTCACCGGTACGAACTCCGTTACCTTCGTGACAAGGAACAAAGAGAAGTTGACTTCGTCATCTTGCGGGACCGCAAAGTCTACGAACTGTGGGAAGCAAAACTGACCGACACGACCCCAAGCCCGCACCTTCGCTACTACACAAAGCTGCTGCGGCCTGAGCGTTCCATTCAAGTTGTTTCAACGACTCAAGCCCGAGAAGAACGAGATGGGGTCACTGTGATTGGAGCAAAAGAAGCTTTGGCGTTTCAACCATCGTCTTCAATGCAATCTTTGCCCGGGCTTCGCGCCTGAATGCGGTGACATCAGGAAGAGTTCCTTGCCGCCCGCGCCTGCGGCCAACACCATGCCTTCGCTCGTGCCAAACCGCATTTTTCGCGGCGCCAGGTTAGCCACAATCACCACCAGCTGGCCCTCCAAGGACTCCGGCGTGTAGGCGGACTTGATCCCCGCAAACACCGTGCGTGTCTCGCTTCCTCCCAGGCTAACGGTCAGCTTCAACAGCTTGTCAGCTTCCGGAATGGCTTCTGCCTTCAAGATTTTCGCCACACGCAGATCCACCTTCCCGAGCTCATCCACGGTGATGGTGCTGGCCAAAGGCTCATCTAAGCCGCCTTCCACCAACTCACCCCCCTCACCCCCCACACCC
>CAZSUA010000068.1:0-19935 GCA_964609655.1 uncultured Polyangiaceae bacterium
GTGACGTGCGCTGTTCTAGAAGATGAGGCCGGTGAGCCACAGCCGTTGCCCCCAACCCAAATCCTCTCCAAAGCCGCCGATTGGTACAACTTTGTAGCGCGCTACGGGAAGGGGGCGAGTGAGCATCTCTGCCCCGCACCGTTCAGCGCTGCGCTGCTGAGAGAAATTCAACGTTGTGCGGTGCTAGCGCATCAGGCGGTGGGTGCTCGAGACCTGAGTCGCGTGGATTTTATCGTCGATCCTGAGCTCGGGAGAGTGATTGTCTTGGAGGTCAATACGCTGCCAGGAATGACGCCCACCAGTCTTTTCCCGGAAGCCTGTGCCGTCAGCGGCCTCAGTTTCGAAACGCTGTGCGATCGTCTGGTGCGACGGGCCCGAGCACGGCCGCGAGCCTTGCAGCCTACCGAAGTCCCGATGCCAGATCCGCCAGCCCCGCCAGAATAGCGGCTTTGACCTTGGTCTGCCGGGTCAAGCGGAGTAAAGGGCGTCTATTCGCGCTATGGCAAACGAGAAAATTTTGGTCGTGGGAGGTGGAGGTCGTGAGCATGCCTTGGCATTGCGGCTGCTTCTGTCGCCCAGCGTGAAGGAAGTGGTCGTGTCCCCGGGCAATGCTGGCACTCGCTCGGCGCCCGCGTCGCTCAACGGCAAGAAGCTGTCGAATGAGGCTGGGGATATCGTCGCAATTGCCAAGACGCTCGCTGCGGATTTGGTGGTGGTGGGTCCTGAGGTTCCGCTCTGCACAGGCTTGATCGATCGCCTGTCGGCCGCAGGTTTTCTCGCCTACGGCCCAACCGCAAAAGCTGCCGAGCTTGAGGGTTCGAAAGCGTTCATGAAAGAGTTTTGCACACGCCACGCGATCAAGACCGCGCGTTATGTCGTGGTGCGGAGCCCCGAGCAGCTGCCGAGCGCACTCGCCACATTTTCCTCCCCACCGGTGGTCAAGGCCGATGGTCCGTGCGCAGGCAAGGGAGTTGTGGTGGCGGAGAGCCACGAAGAAGCGCGCGCAGCGGCACTTGGGATGCTGAGCGGTGAGGCGTTTGGCGACGCCGGGCGCGTCGTGGTGCTGGAAGAACGGCTCGCAGGTGTTGAGGCCAGCATTCATGCGGTCAGCGATGGCTCACGCTTTCTAGTGTTGCCCACGGCTCAGGATCATAAGCGCATCGGCGAGCAGGATACTGGCCCGAATACGGGTGGCATGGGCGCCTACGCACCGGCCGGGCTGCTTTCAAAGACGCTGGACGCCCGCGTGAAGAGCGAGATCCTGGAGCGTATTGTGGCGGGGATGGCAGAGGAGGGAAACCCGTTTCGTGGGACGATCTTCGCTGGGCTCATGATCACGCCGGAAGGGGAGCCGTACTTGTTAGAAGTTAATGTGCGGTTCGGTGATCCGGAGACGCAAGTTCTGGTTAACTTGATCGACGGTGATTTTGCCGAGCTGCTCGCCAGCGCTGCTCGGGGGCAGCTTCGGCCGGAGAGCGTTGAAGTGAGCGCCCGCCACGCGATGTGTGTGGTTTTAGCTGCGGCGAATTATCCGAGCACGCCCAGAACGGGTGATCGAATCACGGGCCTTGCAAAGGCCGCCGAGCTACCTGGTGTACAGATCTACCACGCGGGCACCCGGGAAGAGGGCGAGGCCGTGGTCACGCACGGGGGCCGAGTTCTCGGGGTGACGGGCGTCGGTGAAACGCTCGACGCGGCCCGAGCGGCAGCTTATGCAGCCTGCGGTGCTATCCAATTTGAAGGAAAGCAGTTGCGGCGAGATATCGGATACCAAGCACTCAACAAGGCCTAGAGAACAGCATGGCGCGTACCATCAACTTCAACCCAGGACCCGCAACACTCCCCTTGCCAGCGTTGGAAAGAGCTCAACGTGAGCTCTTAGACATCGAAGGCAGCGGCATGAGCATCATCGAGCACAGCCACCGCGGGAAAATCTTCGAAGCGATCCACAACGAAGCGCTTGAGCTGACCCGCGAATTGCTAGCGGTTCCAAAGGGCTATTCTGTTCTGTTCTTGCAAGGGGGCGCGAGCCAGCAGTTTGCCGTAGTGCCGATGAATCTGCTCAAGCCCGGTCAGAGTGCCGACTATCTGTTGACGGGCGTCTGGGCGAAGTCCGCGCTCAAAGAGGCGAAGATCGCCGGCGCCGCACGTGCCGCTGCCAACACCGAACTCGACGGAAGGTTTGTGCGGGTGCCAAAGCAAAGCGAGCTTGAGCTCGACCCCAACGCCGCGTACGTGCACATCACGACGAACAACACCATTTTCGGTACACAATGGCACACGCTGCCGGACGTCGGCCACGTGCCACTCGTCGCCGATATGTCGAGTGACATCATGTGGCGCCCGCTGGATGTTGCAAAATTTGGCCTGATCTATGCTGGTGCTCAGAAAAACCTGGGGCCGAGTGGTCTCGTGGTGGTGATCGTGAAGGACGACTTGGTCGATGCGGGACGCAGCGATATTCCGACCATCTTCCAGTACCGCACGCACCGAGACACCAATTCGCTCTATCACACCCCACCCACGTTCTCGATTTACCTCTATCGTAACGTGCTGCTGGAGATGAAGCGTGCGGGCGGGCTCGGAGCGGTCGAAAAGCTCAATCGAGCCAAAGC
Organism: uncultured Polyangiaceae bacterium; assembly: GCA_964609655.1. GTDB lineage: Bacteria > Myxococcota_A > Polyangia > Polyangiales > Polyangiaceae > JBBRRP01. The sequence goes on from CAZSUA010000068.1 coordinate 2,616, forward strand.
GGAGCTCCTCTACCAAGCCATTGATGCGCGCCCGGATCTCTATCGAGCGCCCGTAGAGAAAGCTTCACGTTCGACGATGAACGTCGTCTTCAATCTCCCGACCGAGGGGCTTGAGCAAGAGTTTCTGAAATCAGCTGAGCAAGCCGGAATGGTGGGGCTGAAGGGGCATCGATTGGTTGGGGGCGTGCGTGTTTCAATTTACAACGCAGCCCCCATATCCTGGGTCGAGTCGCTCGTGGCATTCATGGCAGAGTTCAAGCGCACCACGTGACACAGGCACTTCCAGCGAGTGTCGTCGACTGCGATCCGAGCCTCACGGAGTTTCCGTTGGCGCTCCGTTTCGCCGCCTCGGTGCGGGCGGCCGCGGAAGATCCCAACCGGCGCACGGCCCTTGCCAGGTTAAAGGGCAGCGTCGTCGTCATCGTCGACGACGTCTGGGCTCAGTTCACGCTTCGTTTCGACTACGGCCGGCTCAGCATCCACTCTGGCGTCGTGGGAGTGCCCGACATGACACTGCGCGGCCCGGAGGCGGAATTGGAGTCGCTTCTCGTCCTACCTTTCCGTACCGAGTGGCCCGTGCTTCTACCCTTGCCTCTGGCTGAATTTCTCGCGGTCCGGCGTGTCGTTGCCGCCTGGGCGAAGCGTTCGCTGAAGGTGTATGGAGCGTTCACCCATCCGAGGCTGCTGCTAGGGGTTCTGCTGGTGCTCGCTTCGCCCTAACAGCATACATCCGATGGCGTTTAGGGGCCGGCTCTGGAGTTCATCTAACGTTCGTTCCGCCTTTGACGAGGGTGGGGGGACCCTGTACGTTTGTTCGTTGATGGCCGCCCGTTGGCCAAAGGTGTGCGATTGATCCGGTTTCGTTTGCGCTTTCTGCTCCAGGAACTCGACCTCCCCGTTGGGGAGACGCTGCTAGGCAGAAGTACATCTTGCCAACTGACGTTCGAGGACCCACTCGTTTCGCGCCAGCACGCTCGGATTCGGGTGGATGACGAGCGTGCCACCATTGAAGATCTGAGTTCAAGAAACGGGCTGTTGCTCAATGGTCGACCCGTGCGAGGCGTTGCTCAGCTCGAAGACGGAGATCGACTCCGACTCGGAGTGCAAGAGCTGCTGATCTCAAAGATCCACAAGGTTGCCCGAACCCGTGCGGACTCTAAGCAACGCATCACGGGCTTTCTCTGCCACTGTGCGGCCTGTGGCGTTCCGTATCCAACCGATCTCGTGGAGTGCCCGCACTGTGGTTCGACGGAGCGGGCAGACGACGACACGCTGAGCGATGCCAAGTCCGATCGAAATTGGTCGTTGGAATTGCTGGTCGAGGTCGTCAAGAAGGCTAAAGGCTTGGGTCGCTGGGACGACGTGGATCGGATCCTCTTGCGCGCTCGCGCCAACGTTGAACGACATGTCGTAGGCGGGCATCCCCTAGAAAGCCGGCTGCTCGACGAGATAGCGGAGGCTGCTAGCGGTCTATCACTCGTGAGTTCCGATCCGGAATGGGCGCGTTGGGTGCTCACCTTGTATGAGGAGTTGGCACGAGTGCCGCCCTCCAGTGCGCTCGATCAGATGGCCAATTTGCCAGCGCAGCACCGCGCGACCTTGCTAGAGCCTGCCAATCGGGTGCTCGATAAAGTGAGGGCACGCTCGGGCGACGGAGCCGAACGGGCGGATGAGTTGGTTCGGGCGGTCGGGCCCACATTGCTTGCGGTGCAGGGGGCCTAAGGGATGAGGTTCCGGTTGCGCTACCAGTCCCAGGAGCTTGAACTTGATGATGGATTTTTCTTCATCGGGCGCAGTGATGAATGCCAGCTAACGCTGAATGATCCGCTGGTCTCCCGGGTACACGCACGCCTCGTGGTTGCGGTGGACGCGTTGTCGGTCGAGAATTTGGGCAGTCGAAACGGCGTCACGGTCAACGGTGAGCCCGTTCCTAGCTCGCAGCCATTACGTCACGGCGATCGTATTCACATCGGGGAGCAGGAGCTGATGGTGCTCCGTAAGACCGATGCCCAAGCCAATACGATTCAGCAGCGTGCCGTCAGCGTGGACGAGTCTTTCTCAGTGCTCTCGAGTGTCGCCGAAAAGGCGCTCGCTCTAGGGCGCGGCGACGACGCTGAAAGGCTGCTTGAGAACTATCTTTCGGGGGTTCTTTCCCGCGCAGACTCCGGCCAGCTACCCGAACCTGAAACCGTTACCCGTGCCGTTAGCTACTCAATCCAGTTGGCGTCCCTGACCGGCAAGGCAAAGTGGGTGCATTTCATCTTCCGCTTGCACGTGTCGCTTGCGCGAACCTGTTCTTCTGAAATCGTGGATAAGCTGTACGAGATCAGTCGCCGAATCAGCAATATTGATCGGGAGATCCTGCGGAGTTACTTGAGCGTGCTGGAGCGCGAGCAGCCAAGAATGTCGAAGGCAGACCGTTTCGTGTTGAAACGGCTGCAGGGGCTTGAGCAGCTGGTGTCGCTCAAGTAGAGAACCCGTGGAAGAGTGGCGATGGATTTTTGGCTAGAATACGGTGCACAGCGGTTGGAGCTGCGTCGTGGCGTCACCCTGATCGGGCGCAGTAGCACCTGCCAAATCATCCTGAATGATGGCCTCGTATCGCGGCAGCACGCCCGTATCACAGCGGATGAAGCCCAGGTGACGCTTGAAGATCTCGGGAGCGTGAATGGGCTGTTCGTCAACGAAGAACGGCTCTCCGGAACGCGTGTTCTGCAGCTCGGAGATCGTCTCGTGGTCGGCGCCCAAGTGATGAGCCTTCGTACGTCTCCGCTGCCCGGGCGGATGGAGGCTCGGACCCAAAACCATTCGAGGGCACGCTTTGCTGGCCAGGCTGGCCAGCCTGGCGATGCGCCGCCCCGCCCGCCCTCGTGGGATCCCCCGGATGGGCATGGTCCGAATGTTGAGGACTCGGAGACAGCAACGTTCACCGCTGATTTGGTCGAAATCTTGGGGTCGCTGGCGGATAAGAATTTCGTCCTCGGGAGAGCGGCTGAAGCGGAGCGAATTCTTCAAGGCCATCTGGAGGCCGTACTGCGTGGCGCGGCCGCGGGGGAGTTTCGTGAGAGCTCGCTTGAAAAAGCGGCCAGCTACGCCGTCAAGCTTGCGGCCACTACGGGCAAGGCCAGCTGGATAGAATACACCTTCAAGCTCTACACGCTTTATCGTCGGCCCCTTCCGCGGCTCTTGGCGGATGATTTGTACGCCGCGATACACAAAGTGCCGGGCGTCAGCCTCACGGTTCTTCGCGATTACCTGAGCGTGCTGCACGCCGTTCAGAACGAGCTGAATCCTGCCGAGCGCTTTGTGGTTCAACGCCTTGAGGGGCTCGAACGCTCGCTGGCGGCGAGATAGCAGCGCGGCTTAGGCAATAGCCGGCGGCTTCTGCGATCGTTGCGCGCAGCTTAGGATCTTCAACCAATTGGAGTTTCAGTTCGAGCTCCTGCGGCAGCTTTGCGGGTCGAAGCACCACGCGTGGAGGTTCGGGCTTGGCTTTGGGCCCCTGTGAGCCCGGTAGGAAGCGCAACTGATTGAAGGCGTAGCCGTGCTTGCGCAGTTTCTCCAGGATATCGCTGGAAAGAAACGAAAGCTCCGCTGCCCACGAGCTGGATGCCGTTTCCACAAACAGGATGCCCTCACGGGCGCGCCCCGGCCGCGTGCGTTCAGCGATCCTCGGACCGACCACCGCGAGCCAGGCTTGCGACGTAATGGCCGCACCGGTTGCCTTCTGCGCCGCCTGGTGAACGCTGTCGAGCAACCCGCCGGCTCGCTCAAGCCCAAACTCGGAGCGCCTGACCCGCCTGGCGCGGGCCGCATCAGCAATCCAAGCCAGGGCTTGGAACTCGTCGTCGTCGTCCGGCGGCACCATGCGCTTGTGGGCTTTAACGTAGCTCGCGCCCGCATGGGTCGCAAACTAGCAGGTATATGGCGCTTGCTTGCTTGTGCCGAAGATCGGAGTCGAACCGATACGAGGGGTTACCTCGGCGGATTTTGAATCCGCTGCGTCTGCCAGTTCCGCCACTTCGGCTTGCGAATGATTTCGCGGGCTTCTATCTCGTTCCCGTTGGGTTCGTCAATGGCTTCGGGGCGATTGACGGGCCATTTGAAGCTCGGGGAGGAGCAGGCCGGGAATCGATACTCGCATTGAGCGCCGGAAGCAGTTCGGGCACTCCTTGGCAATGTCGCGCACCAGCGTTGTCTTTCCCGTTTGGGGGGCTTCGTCGAGCAATACGCCAGGGGTGTCGGCCACTGCGAATCGAAGCGCACGCTCGACATTTCACTTTTTCATGGCGAAATATTCGCCATTCCGTGGCGAATTTGCAAGCTAAAATGCCAAGCAATAGGCGCTATTTTCCCGCTCATAAAGGAAATGTTGGCGCAAGGGCAGAGTCGATCTGCTGACGCTCGTGGGCTAAGCAAGGGGGCTGATGCGGCGGGGGGGCTAGTAACGTAACGAGGCGAGCCACACGAAGGTGTCGCTCTGACCCTCTTCCCCTGGTGTGCTTGGGATGATGCTTGGCGCGATGATGCTTGCTTGGGGCTCGTCCACAACGGAAACGGCAACGCGGGTCCGACTCCCGCCGTCCAGGGGCCGAACAGCTTCGTCCATTCGAGCGTGATGAAGTGGCGGAGGGCGGCCTCAGCGCATCAAAGTTCGACGCTGGGTCCAACAAACGTTGCCGTAGCGCGCTTTGGAATCGCTTTGAGTCAACTCACGTCGAGTGCGTTGCGATAAGCTCAGCCATTTCACGCACGCCGATGGCTTCAACCAAAGGGCTAATCGGGTAGCGGTCCTCGCCGGAATACACGACAAAACGACGCTTGGGAGCGATGTCTTCGCACGCGATGTGGAAGCCCTTCTCCAGCCGCGGCGCTAGGCTGTGCTTGATCTCGATTGCCCAACGCCCGTGCTTCGGTAGCTCCAGCACGAGGTCGATCTCAGCGCCCGCTCCGCTTCGATAAAAACTGGCCTGAGTGCGAGGCGGCGCCACTGAGAGCAAGTTTTCAATCACGAAGCCTTCCCAGCTGGTACCAACGACGGGGTGACCCGACAGTTCGTTATGGTCCAAAATCCTGAGCAAAGCATGCAGAACGCCGCTGTCGCGCACATAAACCTTAGGTGATTTGACCAGGCGTTTGCCTAGATTTCCGTGCAGGGGTGAGAGGCGCCGCACGAGCAAGAGGTCCACGAGGAGGTCGATGTATCGAGTGATGGTAGGTGCACTGATTGAAAGTCCGGATGCCAGACGTGAAGAGTTGAGGAGGGCGCCCTGGTTGTGGGCCAGCATCGTCCAAAGCCGCTCTAGCGTCTCGGCAGGGCTCCGGGGACCGAATTGCGGCACATCACGTTCAAGGTAGGTGCGGATGAAGTCTTCCCGAATGGCTAGGCTTTCGGCGTCGCTCCGCGCGAGGTAGCTGTCGGGGAACCCACCGCGCACCCAAAGCGTCGAAAGCCGAGCGTTGGTGCCCTTGGCTTCAAGAGCATCCAACGGCCCCATCTCGACGTAAGCGATGCGTCCCGCCAAGCTCTCCCGATTGGCGAAGGAGATCAATAGATGCGGAGCCGAGAATCAGAAAACGCCCGTGCCGGAGCCCACGTCGACGCCCCTGATCGATCAAACCCCGCAAAACAGAAAAGAGTTCAGGCGCGCGGTGGATCTCGTCGAGAATGATGAGTCGGTCCTCGTAGGCACGAAGAAACAGCGCAGGGTCATTCAGTTTTTCACGATCTTCCCGCGCCTCAAGGTCCAAGTAGAGTGCGTCGCCAGAGCTTTTGGCGATCTCGTGCGCTAGCGTCGTCTTACCGACTTGGCGTGGCCCGATGAGAGCTACCGCAGCTTGCCGGCCGAGCGCCTCTCGTACCTGGCTTAGAGCGCGGCGGGGGATCATCCTTGCAAATTAAACGTATGGTATTGGATTTGCAAGGACGCCGGGGCGCGGCCCGTTGCTCTCAATAGCCAAACTGACGCTCGCTCGGCCGGTGAACGTGGGTCTCGCTACTGGCTCATGTGTTCACGGCAGAGATCTCCAAGATCGGGATTGGCACCTGGAGACTTGCATGCGCTGCCATGGGCCATGCGCTGGCGCGAAGCAACCGATGCTCGGCACGGCCGGCTCCCGCTTCCGATCCGTTTAGGCCGTTCAATCGTCTTAACATGCCTTACGCCATAGTAATTTATTCGACGATGCGCTTTTGGGTAGACAAGAGTAGGGGGGGGGGGCGTAAACATGCAGACGCGGGGCGAGATTATCTTCGAAGTTAGCTTAAGAGGGCGAAAGTTTGTGTTCGCTCTCTGAGGCTTGGTGCAAGTTTTTTAAAAGGGTTTGTGCATATGCAGATGATGACTTGGGTTGGGCGTTCTATGGCGGGCTGCCTAACGGTTGCGCTGGTGGCTTGCAGTGTCCAGCAGGGCGACGAGAGTCGCACGGAGAAGGTGGTCGACGTGAAGCAATTGTTGCAGGTGCTTGCGCCGGAAGCGAAAGCGACAAAGCGGCTTCAAGACATTCGGACTGTCGGGGCCTCTATTGATGCGGACAAAGAGGAGTTAGCTCGCGGTGGCTATACGGACCAAGCCGACTACGAGGCCAAAGTTGCTTTTATTGCAGCGCGGACTAAAGAGTACAGTCGGCTCAACGGCGCAGAAGAGGGTGACGCGGCGCCAAGCATTCAAGGCCCGACCCCAGTAGCGCGCACGGCGGCGCAAGACGCCGCCCTGAAGAAAGAAATGGCACGCTTTGACATGCGCAAGCCAGCGGACGTGGCGGCCTATGGCCTGAAGAAGAAGGAGATTTTGGGCGAATGAAAACCGTATTCTGGAAGTGTTCGTTGATGATGGTTGCGTTGTGCTGCGTCTGTCTCGGACGCCCGAGTTCGGCGCGAGCCGTGAGCTTTGTGAGCACCGCGGGCAGCACGAGTAATCTGGTAAGAGCGGTCATCACCATGGCGCCAAACGAGCAGGCGACGTTCCAAACGACGGGTTGCTCCGGAAATGGGGATACCGTGATGTATTTGCTAGCGGGCACGCCCGGCCAGGCTGGCGCCCGAGTCACCGCGGCTTACAACGACGACGCGTTCGGAAACTTCTGCTCACACATCTTCTTCATCAACGGCCCAGTAGCGAAGGACTATACGCTGGTCATTGCCAACTACAGCCCGAACTTCCAGGCTACCGTGACCTACCATGTTTGGCGGAGCAGCACCGGTGTGACGCTCACAGCACCGCTTACCGTCGGTGGCCTGCGCTATACGTTTAGTCAATCGAACACTCGTTCATTTCAGACGGTGGGGCTCCGACCGGACCAGGGTGGCGGCCCCGCGAATGGCTCGACCGACACGGTTCTCTACGTCATGAACCCGACGGTAGGCGCTACCTCGTATTTCGATGACGATTCGGGGTACAATGGTCTCTCTGCGCTCGGTGCCACCCTGAACTGCAGCAATTGCGCCCTCGTAGCGGGAACCTATTCCGGATACGCCGGTGGGAAAGTACGGATTTGGGCTAAGGATCAGCCCTATGTCAGCGCCGACAACGACGGCATCCCCGATGAAATTGAAACCGCGCTCGGCACCAATCCGAACCAGCAAGACACGGATGGCGACGGAATTCCAGATAATGTCGAGCTTCTGGGAGTTTACCCAAATTCTGGAATCCTTGGATACAGTGATGGTGCGATCGTTATGCCCTGGAGCGGGGGCACCAACGATGCCAACATCGGAAGCGATCCGCTGGTCAAGGATTTGTTTGTGGAGGTGGATTACATGACCAACTCGGTCAACCCTCATGATCATAATCCGACCCTGGCGACCAACTGGAACACGTTTGCGGCGGACACCAAGAGCATTTTCCTCAGCGACAACACTTGGACGGGGAAGACGATCCGCCCTCACATTGAGGTGAGCCAGTCGATGACCGAGGTTACGAACATGAGTTTCTTTAATTGTCCGGCACCGACACTCCGGTTCTTCGATCGCAAGAATGATCCGGCGTGGTTCAATCCCCTACGAGCGTCGGTGTATCACTATATGATCATGGGCCATAATTACTTGGATCAGAACTGCGCTACCACTACTAGCTCGGGTTTAGCGGAGCAACCGGGCTCCGATGTTATGGTCACGCTTGGGAGCTTTAATGCGCAGGTTGGAACCGTCAACGCTCAGCGCGGCACTTTCATCCACGAGCTGGGACACAACTTGAATCTGAGCCACAACGGCAATGATTCCACCAGTGGGGCCAATAGTTGCATTCATTCGAGCGTTATGAACTATCGCTATCAGCAAACCAGCTGGGGTGTGAACACCCACCTGCGTGGCTGGGGGTATTCCAATGGTCAATGCAGTGCTCCGCAGGTGGGAGGCTGCAGCTTCTCTTGCACTGGGGGGTGCGTGCCCGCCCCTCAGTCGCTTCTTTCACCCAAGCCCGGCTGCGGCCTAGGCGCGGCGGGATGCGACTGTGACGTGCCGGAATGGGCTACCCTCAATCTCAACTTCTCGCAGAGCAACCTTATGGGGGTGGGCGGCGTCAGTCCCCTAGAAGGTCGCTCCGACGAATCTCCTGAGGCGCGTCGCGACCGGGAGGTGGGTGAGTTTTTTCTCGGCGATTTTCGGCGATTCGGAGCGCGCCATCGGGAATTTGCGCGGAAGCGCAAAGAGCAACTCATTGCCAGGGGCCTGATCGAGGGCCGGGACTTTCAAGTTGAGCCCAACACAGGGCGCACCTTCTCGATCGAGCACTAGGAGCCATTATGCTTGATCTGTGCCGGGAAGCGAGACGAGTGATTGCCGTTGCGTGTGCAGCGATGTTTACCGCAGGATGCGGGCGCGCCCACTCGGACGTGGCCGGAGGTAACGTACAAGGTGGGCGTCCGTCGGTTGGAGCGGGCGGCGCTCGTGGGCTTTCACCTGCACACAACGGCCTCGAGTGCCCCGGTGCGAGACGGGCACCACTGTCTCTCATCACCTATCCGGATGAACCGTGTCCATCGCCAGCCAACGTTAGTGCGATGCTGCCTAGCTTGGACCTTGGTCACGGCGCTTCCATCACCCCTGGGGGACTCCCTAAATGTCCGGAAGCATTGGGAGATCCAGCGGCTGGCTTTCGCTTTAGGTTTCGCATCGACGACATCGCCAAACCAGAGGATAACAACGGAAAGTATGTCAGAATGATTGGCGCCAATCTTGATGCTTCGCCAATTTGTGGCCATCTCATGACTCTCGGTGCTCCAAGCCTCGTGGTGAACGCCAAGGTGGGGGATGAGCTTATCCTTTCTTCGAGATTCACAGGCCTAGGAGGGGATAGGCTCGCCACGACGCGGACCGTCGCTGACAAGCAGGGAAACTTGCTGTTAGCTCATGTGCAAAATCAAGGCGGCCCCTTTAATCAGGATGGAGACCTGTTGGCTGGCCTTCAGGCAAGCCTCGATCCTAAACCAATATGCCAGCCGCCCAAACCGGAGGAACAACAACAGGCGGCGTTGTGGGGAACACTCCGCATTCAGGATTCGCCATCAGCCACCGCCTGCCTCTTCGACACCCAAACAGCGGGTTGCTGTCAGCTCTGGGGGCGCGAGTATTTCGTGTACGCCAGCGGCGTGGTGCTAGATGGAAAACGCATCTATTACACAATCTATGATCCCAAGTTCATGTCCTTTTGATGTTTCGATATTGGCGTCGTTATGCTTGATCTGTGCCGGGAAGCGAGACGAGTGATTGCCGTTGCGTGTGCAGCGATGTTTACCGCAGGATGCGGGCGCGCCCACTCGGACGTGGCCGGAGGTAACGTACAAGGTGGGCGTCCGTCGGTTGGAGCGGGCGGCGCTCGTGGGCTTTCACCTGCACACAACGGCCTCGAGTGCCCCGGTGCGAGACGGGCACCACTGTCTCTCATCACCTATCCGGATGAACCGTGTCCATCGCCAGCCAACGTTAGTGCGATGCTGCCTAGCTTGGACCTTGGTCACGGCGCTTCCATCACCCCTGGGGGACTCCCTAAATGTCCGGAAGCATTGGGAGATCCAGCGGCTGGCTTTCGCTTTAGGTTTCGCATCGACGACATCGCCAAACCAGAGGATAACAACGGAAAGTATGTCAGAATGATTGGCGCCAATCTTGATGCTTCGCCAATTTGTGGCCATCTCATGACTCTCGGTGCTCCAAGCCTCGTGGTGAACGCCAAGGTGGGGGATGAGCTTATCCTTTCTTCGAGATTCACAGGCCTAGGAGGGGATAGGCTCGCCACGACGCGGACCGTCGCTGACAAGCAGGGAAACTTGCTGTTAGCTCATGTGCAAAATCAAGGCGGCCCCTCGGAGATGCCAAAAAGTTCGGCCGTGCACATCGAGAGTTTGCTAGAAAGCGGAAGGAACAGCTCGTCAGTCAAGGCATGGTTGAGGGCAAGGACTTTACAGTTGACGCAAACACCGGGCGTGCGTACGCGATTGAGTAAGAGCGCGGTGGTAGGGCTTCGTTCATTTGGGGCCCTTCTCCTTTTTTGCCAGGTGTTAGTCGGCTGCGGGAGGGTCAAGGATGGCGGCGCGGTTGGCAGTTCGGCGCAAGGAGGCACCGGGCTGAACGTAAAGCCTGGAGCCAACGGCGGAGCCGGAGCTAGCGGACGAGAGCCATCACCGGCCAACATGGGCACCGCGTGCGACGGCGCGAGGCGGAGCGAAATGTCGCTGGCCATTCACCCTTCTGAGACGTGCCCAGGCTTCAAAGGTTTTACGGCACAAACGGTCCAGCCTTCATTGAGCATGGGTCAAGGCTACCATGGCGCTCTGCCTCAGTGTGCGCCTGAGAGTTTAGACCAATACGCTGGGTATCGACTTAGATTTCGCATCGACAGAATAGAGGAAGGCGGTGGTTCTGATTCGGGTGGTGAGTTCAAGATTTTTGGCATTTACGGAGCCAACCTCGACGCATCTCCCATCTGCGGCGTCGGGATGATCCTGCAAACTAGGGGCTTGGTGTCGCACGCGAAGGTCGGAGACGAACTGATTCTCGCGGCGCGGCGTACGCCCACGCATGGTGAAGAGGCGCTCTTGACGCGAGCGATCCTTGACAAGAACGGGCGGCTACTGTTGGGGATGGTCGGCGGTCTTGAGGGAGCTGCGGACAGCGACATTTTGGGAGGACTGGTTGCTGGAATTGAACCGACGGCCATTTGTAAAGAGCTGAAAATCCCCGGTGTCCAGCTGACGTTTGGAACTCTGAGGGTCGGCGACGGGGGAGGTGGGCCAGGGTGCCTTTTTGACCACCAGACGGCCGGTTGTTGCGAGCTCTGGGGTCACCGGTACTTTGTGACAGTCAACGGCGCGCTGCTGGCTGTAGGTCCGAACAACTATCGCTCAGGAGCTTTTGCGATCTACGATCCCTCGTTCCTTTTCTTTTAAGGGCTCACGTTGACGCACACCGGGCGCGCGTACGCGATTAGTAAGAGCGCGATGGCAGGGCTTCGTTCAATCGGGGCCCTTCTCTTTCTGTGCCACGAGTTAGTCGGCTGCGGGAGGGTCAAGGATGGCGGCGCGGTTGGCGGTTCGGCACAAGGTGGCACCGGGCTGAACGTAAAGCCTGGAGCCAACGGCGGAGCCGGAGCTAGCGGACGAGAGCCATCACCGGCCAACATGGGCACCGCGTGCGACGGCGCGAGGCGGAGCGAAATGTCGCTGGCCATTCACCCTTCTGAGACGTGCCCAGGCTTCAAAGGTTTTACGGCACAAACGGTCCAGCCTTCATTGAGCATGGGTCAAGGCTACCATGGCGCTCTGCCTCAGTGTGCGCCTGAGAGTTTAGACCAATACGCTGGGTATCGACTTAGATTTCGCATCGACAGAATAGAGGAAGGCGGTGGTTCTGATTCGGGTGGTGAGTTCAAGATTTTTGGCATTTACGGAGCCAACCTCGACGCATCTCCCATCTGCGGCGTCGGGATGATCCTGCAAACTAGGGGCTTGGTGTCGCACGCGAAGGTCGGAGACGAACTGATTCTCGCGGCGCGGCGTACGCCCACGCATGGTGAAGAGGCGCTCTTGACGCGAGCGATCCTTGACAAGAACGGGCGGCTACTGTTGGGGATGGTCGGCGGTCTTGAGGGAGCTGCGGACAGCGACATTTTGGGAGGACTGGTTGCTGGAATTGAACCGACGGCCATTTGTAAAGAGCTGAAAATCCCCGGTGTCCAGCTGACGTTTGGAACTCTGAGGGTCGGCGACGGGGGAGGTGGGCCAGGGTGCCTTTTTGACCACCAGACGGCCGGTTGTTGCGAGCTCTGGGGTCACCGGTACTTTGTGACAGTCAACGGCGCGCTGCTGGCTGTAGGTTCGAACAACTATCGCTCAGGAGCTTTTGCGATCTCCGATCCCTCGTTCCTTTTCTTTTAAGGGCTCACCTTTAGCCCTGTCCGATGGCGCGCAGCATTTCCTGAAACCAGGGGGTGTGCGTATCGAAGTGCTTCCCACCTCGGATGCGGGTGAACTCAATGGCGCGTAGGCGCCCGGCTTGGTCCTCGTCGTGCCCAATCACGCCGCTCTCACCCCGCAGGCCCGCGTCCACAGCGAGGTCGGTGCAGCTCTTGATCAAGCGGAGATCTTCGGTGTTTGGTGCGGCGCTCCGGGCGAAGTAACCACTTTTCTGGACCAAGAGCTTCTCGGCGTTCAGGCGGGATTTGAGTTCTTCACCAAACCACTTTCCAACTTGCACTTGGTCGAGCTTGGCATGGCCAAAGGCATCGCGCGGAACGCTCTGCCCCTTGGCCTCCATGTCAGCGATGATCGTATCCGCCCCGGCTCCCTCGGCGATAAAGATGTTGACGCTGTTCTTCGCGTCCAGTCGCGTGCGCAAACGGCGAGCCTCCGATTCGAGATCGATTGCCAGCTCGGGGATGTAGACGGCATCGAGGTCAAGGTGCCCCTCGGTGAAGTTGAGCTCAGGTACGAACTCGCGTCGCTTCAGCCGCGAACGGTAGTCGAGCGCAGTCCTTGCGGTAAGCCAGCCAGAATGCCGTCCCATCACCTCGTGCACGATCAGCATTCTGGGATTGGAGCTTTGCTCGTTCACTACGTTCTCGAAAAATATCGCGCCTTGCTCGGCTGCGGTGTAGGCGCCCAGCGACTGCACAATAGGGTAGACATCGTTGTCGATGGTTTTGGGTAACCCAACAACCGTTAATTCGTAGCCGTTTTTCGCGAGGTAGGCAGCCAGATCGGCGGCCGTCGTGTTGGTATCGTCTCCACCGATCGTGTGCAGGATGGTGACGCCGTCTTTCCGGAGTTGCTCGGCGGCCACTTGCAATGGATCTTGACCAGCCGAAATCAGGCCGCGCGCCAGGCAATCCTTCACGTTGGTGAGCTTCACGCGGCTATTGCCAAGCGGGCTTCCACCATGGCGGTGCAAGCGGGGAGCCGTCTTTCTGAGTTCGGGCGTGACCGCGATGCACTTCCCAGTGAGCAAGCCAGCGTAGCCATCGAGATAACCGATCATCGGCACCTCCGGCGCCAGCTCTGAATAGCGCTCGATCAGTCCACCGACGGCCGAGGCTAAACACGGGGCAAGCCCGCCAGCGGTGAGCAATGCAACTTTGTTCGCAGTCATGTTCGATCTCTTTCCTTTGGGTCGTGTGCCCCACCAGATAGCGAAGTCAGCGGGGAAAGGCAACCTTCGGAAGCCGCGTGGGTGCGGGGGGCCAGGCGTCAACTCTTTGACGATGCAGGGGAGGTGAAGCTGGCGTCAGGTTTTTGGCGAAAGTGCGTCAGTTTGCGAAAGTAACGGACACGCTTAAAGCTTTGCTTTGGAAGGGCGTTCTACGGGGCAGAGTTCTTGCAGTGAGTGCGAGAACGAAAGAGAGAAGTGTCGATGTCGCCAGAGAATGCCGTTCTTGAGATCGAATCCAAGCTGAACGCGATCGTTGAAGCCGTCCGTTTCATTGTTGATAGCGGTGAGCGCACGAGTACGTTCATGTTTGAGGTCGAGGATTTCCCGGAGCTAGCGGGGCTCATCGCCTTTGATCCTCAGCAAGGCACCCTCACGAGTCAGATCGAAGATGGCCATTCTGTGCTCAAGTTCTTTCTGCGCTTTGGCGCGCCGAGCGTTTCGTATACCAACCTAACGAATCCAGCGTTTGAAGAGGTAGCGTGTTTGTTCCACGCATCTGGCCGGGAGATTGTTTCCCTTGACGCAGCTTTCAGGATTATCGTTCATGCTGCGCGTGCGCTCCACAACATCACCGAGTTTCAAAGTCAGACCGGTGGCGGGCGGCGTGCGGCACCGCAAAGCGGGATCGAGGTCAAACACAAGTTTCAGGTCTTCGCGCTGCCTGGCAAACGCGTCGCCTGAGCCCCGCGACGAGCGAAGCAGCTGGGAACGCGGGCTGGCTTGGCTTCGGATTTTCCTGTCGAATCGTCGTCAAACGTGACGCCTGGCCATCGCAAGCTTGCCGTTTTCAGAACCCCAATTTCCGCGGACATGCCAGGAAAATGGGGCGTCCGGTCCACCAGGCCCGTTGACAGCACCCCAAAGATGACGCCACGTAAGTTTCCCAATTGTTAGGAGACTATTGACCATGGATTTTGAAGTCGCACCGCTCCCGTACAGCAAAGACGCCCTCCAGCCGGTGATGTCCCAGGAGACACTCGAGTTTCACTACGAGAAACACCACAAGGGTTACATGACGAAGCTTAAGGCGGCCATCGAAGGCAAGCCTGAAGCAAGCAAGAGCCTGGTTGAGCTCATCAGGTCAAGCTCTGGCGGCGTGTTTAACAACGCGGCGCAAGTCTACAACCACACGTTCTTTTGGGACGGAATGAAGCCCAGTGGTGGCGGCGCGCCTCCCGCAGGCGTTGCGCTCGACTTGATCAACAAGCTCGGCGGCTGGACCAAATTCAGGGAAGAGTGGATCAACGTGGGCGCTAGCCGTTTTGGCTCAGGCTACGTTTGGCTCGTGCTCGAGGCGGGCGAACCCAAGATCATCAGCACGGCCAATGCGGAGACGCCGCTCACCACGGCAGCCAAGCCCATTCTCACCGCAGATGTGTGGGAACACGCCTACTACATCGACCACAGGAACAATCGGAACGCCTTCCTCGAGGCTTACTGCGATAAGCTGATTAACTGGGATTTCGTTGCGACGAACCTGCAGTCGTAATTCGAAAGCTCAGTCCAAATGTGGCAAGGGCCCAGTTCAGCCTGGGCCCTTTGTCAGTTAGTGCTGGAGCGCGAATCGCGCGGAAGAGCCGTGAGTTGCCCTAAGCATCAATTCGTCGGGAACCCCCCGAGCCTGTACCTGCCGGTAGGATGGGCGCCCAAATTAGCTGCTCAAGCGTGCTGTCGTCGATTATCATCCCGCGTTCACTGAAGCGCAGAACATTCTCGATGCCGTCATCTTGCCACTCGCCGACAAAGACGATGCCCTGGCCTTGTTCGTTGTAGCCAAGCTCGACAATGGCGTTCTTCAGCCATCGACCGCCACCCTCGAATTCGAGAGTATTCGGCAAGGTGTAGAAACCTTCAGAGGGCAGCTTCTTCAACGTTCGGCTCCAGGTGGGCGAACGCAGGGGCGTGGTTGGGTCGCCCCAAAACCAGCGATTGCGTCGGTTCTGCCCCGGGCGAACTACGAATTGCGCTCCGCTGCCCGCGGTTTGGCCCACAAAAACGAGCACTCCCGCGGGAAACGCATCTGCATTGCCCGGTAGCGCCTCGGTGGTTCTGTAAAGTCCGGGTTCAGGTAAATCTAACATGTGTTGCTCCTTTGATGACCTCGCATTTTACCGATTGGGGGCACACTCACAAGGGCTTGGGCGCTGTTCGCGTGCGAAACAGCCTGGTAGTGTGAAGCCCGCCCACGTTTCAGCGAAGTGACAATTCGCTGACAACCCAACGCACGGAGGACACAATGGCCACGACGAAGAAGACCATGCTAAAAACAGCACCTGGAACCAAGGGCGGGAGCGTCGCCGCGAAGTTGGCGAAGAGTGTCGCGGGGAAGTTGGCGAGGAGCTCTGTGACGAAGCCTCCGCTCAAGAAAACGCCAGCCTCCAAGAAATCGGCCGCGCCAAAAACCAAGCAGGCCGCCCCCGCAGCTCCGAAGGCAGCAGAGCCGAAGCTCGACACGAACAGGCTGGCTGAAGGGGATCGCGTTCCCAGTTTCTCTGCGAAGAGCGCCGTCGGGCTTGTCTCGAACGCGTCACTCAAAGGCCAAGCTTTCGTCCTCTATTTTTACCCCAAAGACGATACCCCGGGCTGTACGCGCGAAGCCTGTGGCTTTCGCGATACCGAAGCAGCCTTCAAGTCAGCAGGCGTTCAGATCTTAGGCGTCAGCCCAGACTCCACTGAGAGCCATGGCCGTTTTGGTGAGAAGTACGGGCTTCCTTTCAAGTTGCTCTCCGACGCCGACAAGAGCCTTGCGTTGGCCTTTGGGGTTTGGGTCAAGAAGAAGAACTATGGCCGGGAATACATGGGCATCGAACGCACTACCTTTCTTGTGGATGCGGTCGGCAAGGTGCAGCGTGTTTGGCGCAACGTCAAAGTGGATGGCCACGTCGAGAAAGTGCTGGCAGCCGCAGCCACGCTCTCGAAATGAAAGCGTCCGCTTACGGGCGGATGCTCTGCTTGAGGCGTTTCACGGATGAATAGGGGGGGGACCAGCTGACTTGGGGAGGCGTGGTCGCCGGCCGCGCAAACAAATAGCCTTGCCCATAGTGAATTCCCATATCGGCGAGTGCTGCGTACTCTTCTGGGGTTTCGATGCCTTCGGCCACAACCTTTGCCGAAAGATCCTCGCACATTCGGACGACATTCCGGACCAGCTTCTGCTGCCGAACGCTGTGCTCAATACCGACGATCAAACTGCGATCCAGCTTCACCACGCTCGGCTCGAGATCGAGGATGCGCTTGAGGTTGGAATAGCCTGCTCCCAGATCATCCACCACCAAATGGATTCCCCCGCGGCCACGGATCTCGCGCAGCACCGTCATGCAGATATCAAAGTGCGTCATCGGCACTGATTCGGTAACCTCCAAGTACACGTCGAAATCATGGGAGAAGATCGGATCGTCGGGTCTGATCAACCATGG
The DNA here is from genome assembly GCA_964609655.1 of uncultured Polyangiaceae bacterium. Taxonomy (GTDB): domain Bacteria; phylum Myxococcota_A; class Polyangia; order Polyangiales; family Polyangiaceae; genus JBBRRP01. Next base: position 19,674 of record CAZSUA010000068.1, read on the forward strand.
ATCTTGAAGCTCTGCCGGGTGCACATTGACGAACACTGGCAGCTCACCGCAGTCAGCGAGCGCCAGCTGCCGGATGATGCGACCCAGCCGTCCGGTACAGCCTGTGGAGACGGCATATTCGAACAGCTTGGGTGGAGATTGAAGTTCTGGAACGCGGCATCGGACTAACGCTTCGTGAGCGAATATCGTTGCGTCTTCTAGGTGAACAATCGGCTGAAACACGACGCGAATGTCTTCCGGGCTGAGCATGCGTTCGAGAGCG
>CAZSUA010000069.1:0-19829 GCA_964609655.1 uncultured Polyangiaceae bacterium
GAGGAGGACGGGGGCGGACACTTTGGCTCATCTACCGGGGAAGGTAGTGACGCTGACATGGTTTGTCGATGTACCGGCGGAGCCTGGCTACCCAAGCTTCACCGAGAAACCAACCTTGGCTCCTCGGGGCGTGCGATTAACTGCCCAAACCGTCCCAGCATGCGCTTCCGCAATGCGGCTCACCAGCGAAAGACCAAGGCCGAGCGAACTGCCAGCAGTGGAACCGGTGGGCTCACGAAAGAACGCCGAAAACCCGCGCGTCAGTGCCGCTTCTGAAAAACCGGGCCCGCTGTCGGTGACCTCGAAGCACAGGATCTCTCCCTCCGTTCGGACCTCCAAGCGCTCAACCTGCGCGCCATGAATTCTGGCGTTCTCGAGTAGATTGGCCAGCGCGCGATGGATCAACGTTGGGTCAGCGAGAAACCTAGCATTGTCTGAAGTGTCGACCAAAATGGCATTCCCGAGCGAACAACGCTCGAGCGCGTGAAAAGCGACGTCCTTTCCACGTAGTTCCCGTCTCTCGAGTGCTCCAAACTCGAGGCGCGAGCTGGCCAGAAGCTTTCCCACAAGATCATCCATCTCGGAGATCTCCGCCTCCATCTTGTCGACGTTGGCGTTGGCTTTCTCTGGCAATGTGTTCCCCACCAGCTCGGTGAGCACCCTCAAACGCGCCAGAGGGCTTCGCATCTCATGGGAAACAGCAGCCAGCAGCTCTTTTTGATCGGAGAGCTGGCGCTCAATCCTCGATGCCATTTCGTTGACCGATTCGGCAAGCTTTCCGAGCTCTCCGGAATGCGTCCGCCTGAGCCGGACGCGCGCAGATAGCTTTCCCTCGCCCAACTCTCGGGTCACACTGATGAGCTCACTGAGCGGGCGCGTGAGCTTGCGCGTGAGCAAGAGCGTTGCCCCCCAGACCGTGGCGGTTGCGCATAAAAGGGCCAGAATAAAAGCTAAACTGCCGTGTCTCGGCACTCTGGGGCACGCCACAATTCGCCCAAGTAAAAGCCCTCCGCGGCGAACGTCCACGTTCATCGAGTGAAAGAAACAACCGCGGCCCGCGCGTTCTAAAACCTTGCCCTGTGTATCTTCAAGGGTGAGATTCACCGAAAGCGCATTCGCCAAGTCGCCTGCCAATTGAGCACGCTCGGGCTTATCGTCCCAGACACGCGCAAACCAGGCCCCAACAAATCCGCCAAAATGGTGGACGCCGCCACCAAACGGTTCGTCCGACGGCCGTGTCATCCAGGAAACCGCGCCAATCACTAGCGCGGTTGCCGCAATCGTGGCGCCAAACCAAACAAATAGCTGGCGATGCAGACGAGCACCGATGAAGCGTTTCAGCACGGCCTCACGCGCCCTCACGTGAGAGTGTGTAGCCAACGCCCCGAACGGTCCTAATCAATAGATTCTCGTCATCGAAGAGCTTCTTCCTGAGTCGCGAGACATGCACATCTACGGTTCGTTCACCCACCGTCACGTCGTGGCGACCCGCCAGCTCAAGCAGCGTCGTGCGCGGCACCACTCTGCCCGCGCGTTGCATCAATGCGGCGAGCAGGTCGAATTCAAGGGCCGTCAGATCCACCTCGCTGCCCCGAAATCGAACATTTCTTGAACCGAGATCCAACTCCACCCCCCGAATCGCCAGACGATCTGAACCTAAGTCGTGGTTGCCACGCCGAAGCACCGCCCGCAGGCGCGCCAGAAGCTCACGCGGACTGAAGGGCTTGCCCAGATAATCATCGGCTCCGAGCTCAAGCCCCACCACCCGATCCGTTTCATCCCCTTTGGCGGTGAGCATCAGCACGGGGATCGCGCTTGCCTCCCGCACCTTTCGCAACACTGCCAGCCCGTCGAGCCCGGGCATCATCACATCCAGCAGAACCGCGTCGAACGCATCGCTCCTCAGCAAATCGAGCCCCAACTGCCCGGTCGGGGCATGCACGGCCAACACGTCATTTTGGGCGAAGTATTCCGCGAGCACCTCGAACAGGCGCGTGTCATCGTCGATGCACAGCACTCGGAGCGTCATTTCACGCGACAGCGTACACCTTGGCGCGGACTTCGCCAGGGTTCAAGTCCCTTTGGGCATTGGACAACCGGGAGTTGCGGCTCCTGGTGTCGGGCCTGGCAGCACGCGGAAGGACTGATCGAGACCCTCGCTCGTTTCGTCGTGACCTAGGTAACCGTTGCCGCCCGGGCTCTTTTCTGGGCCTTCAGTCTCATCGCAGCGAACCAGTGCTTGCGAGGCTTTGGGCGCAGCGGCGGCGTGTTGGGCGGACGCAGGCGTGTCGGGCGCGTACGGTGTCACGAGGGCAGGCGTGCTACTTTTGTCCACCGCATCGGAGGTATTCCCGTAGATGAGGTAGTCCAGATCGGCAATACGATCAGCGCCTGGAACGTAGCGAAAGAGCACCACCATCTCAGCGCCATCGGACAACCCCGACACCGAGCTGAAGACGCCTAGCATGTGGGCTGCGTTGCTATCGGTTGCTGAGAAATCGTAGTCTGGGTATTGGCCATAGGTCGCGAAGAACGACGTGGCCGATTTCAACGCGACGACGATCCGCGCCTTCGCCGGGATCGAAGCGCCTTTGGGGAATGACACGCGAAAATCGCTCGAATGGGGCGAAGCATAATTCGTCACGATTCCGAAGTAGCCTGAATAATCGGCCAAATAGACGTGCTCGAGGCTCACGCTGAGCTCGCCTGGGTTGACGATTTCGATGTACTCGCCAGCCGTCGGCGACACCACTACCTCGCTCAAGAGGAGCGCGCCAGGGCACGCACCACACACCGGTCCTCCGCAATCAACGTCCGCTTCGCCCACGGGTCCCGTTAAACGGAAACCATCGCTGCAGCTGGCCTGCCTACAGGTCCCATGCGGTCCATCGGGACAGGCATCGTCGGTACGCTGATTGCCGTCGTCACAGGTTTCTCCGAATTCGGTCTCGATGACACCATCCCCGCAACTCGGTACAGTGAGCTTGCCACCGGCGCCTGCCGCACTGGGGGTCGCGCTTCCCGTACCAGAGGTCGCACTTGCCGCCCCCCCGGACGAAGTTTTTTCTTTGGTCTGGGCCCCACCCAGGCCAAACGTTTGTCCTCCAACTCCCCCGTTCATCTGGCTCGTATGTCCGCCGCTCGCTGCCGCTTTGGATGCTACCGGCGTCCCTGGATTGGCGCCTGAAACGGACGTTGTGGTCGCCCCGCCGGCACCCAAGTTTCCGACCAGAATGGGTCCATTTTCCTCGCCAGCAGCGGCTCCGACTCCAGATTGTCCGGAGGGTGCGACTGGTCCGGAGCAAGCCAGCGCAAGCAAAATTAAGGCAACTGATGATCTCGATGGGTCTGTTCTGAACGACATGGCCCGCAGCTCGGCCTCGGAGAGCTTCAGTTGCGCACTATTTTCTAGAAGCTGACTATCGGTTAGCCCGCTGAATTTTCGCTTCGGTATTCAGCAAATTCAAAGAGTGCAGGAGTCACTGAGGGCTTGCCGTTACCCGTGGCATACAAGCCCAAGTAAACGCCGGTGAATGTGCCGGCCATTTCGCTAGATAAGAAGCGCGTCTCCGCGGGAACTGAGCAAAACGGCGCGTCCTCGGCCTTTGCTCCTGGCAGAAAGGCCTCTAAGAAATAGAGGCTGGGTGTGGCGCGAATCTTAAGCAAGAGGGCTCCCACCGGCACGGCGGCGTCCAGCGCGACCACCCTGAGCGACCCCACGACCTTGCGCACCACCAAGCGCTTTTCCCCAGCCCGGCAAACAATCGCCATTTCGTAATGGTGGGCTTCGCTCATCCTGGCAACGAGCCCCGCTTCCTCACCCTCTTTCACCGGTTCGAACTCTAGCAGCGCCGAGAACTCACAACGGAAGTGCCGTTGACGTTGGCCAATCAGGGCGGGCGCTAGCTCATCCAGCGTGCTTTCGTTGCCGTAAAGGTGAAGCTGTGAGTCGGTAATCTGGTAGCGCGTCACAGCAGGTTCTCGCAGAAAGTTCCAATGCAAGCCCAGCTCGGGAGTCTCGAAGTCATCCCGAACGCCCGGCTCAACGGGAGGAAGCTCGCTAGCTCTGAGGACGCTCGGACCCTCCATTTCAAGCTCAATCGGAGCGCCCGCGTTAATGCGCGGCCAGCCCTCAGCATCCCAGATCACGGGTGCAAGAAATGTTTCACGTCCCAAATGATGGGCGCCTGCGCCGGCCAAGGACAGCGGCCGAATGCCGAGAAATACCGCCCAAAAGCTCCCGTCTCCTAACTCCACCCAATCGGCGTGGCCTGTTGCGTGAATGGCCGAGCCCAGGCTCCGATGCGAAAGGATCGGATTGTTGGGGGCGGGCTCAAACGGACCCCATGGGCCCTGACTGCGAGCCACCGTGACCATGTGCCCATAACTCGTGCCACCCTCCGAGATCAGTAAATAGTAGATCCCTTTCACTTTGTAGAGATGCGGGCCCTCGGGAGCCATACCGCCTGTGCCAGCCCAGAGGAACTGCGGCGCCGAGAGCTTGCACCCGTGCTCAATATCCAACTCGCTCTGATAGATGCCAAGACCGTTCGGAGCGTCCGCTTTGCCATTGGTTGTAAAGTAGACCTTCCCATCGTCATCGAAGAAAAATGAGGGATCGATGCCGTACTGTTCAATCCAAATCGGATCGGACCACGGCCCGCTCGGGTCCTTCGCGGTTACATAAAAGTGATAGCCGTAGCCTCGCCCCATGTGGGTCGTCACCATGTAGAAAGTGCCGTCGTGGTAACGGAGGGTGGGAGCGTAGATGCCCTTGCTGCTCGGGCATCCGGCCAGATCCAGTTGCCCCTGGCGGATCAGGCAGTGGCCAAGCTGCCGCCAGTGAACAAGATCACGGCTGTGAAAAATGGGGACACCCGGAAAGTACTCAAACGTACTCGTCACTAAGTAGAAATCGTCCCCCACCCGACACACGCTCGGGTCAGGGTAGAAGCCTGGGATCACCGGGTTCCTAAAGCGCATGCCTAACGCATAGCCCAAAGGTATGCCCTGCTCCTACACGGACTGATCAATAGTCCGTGCCGAGCGCTACTCAAAAAGGCTTAACCCAAGGCGCTCAGCATCCGTTCCCTCTTCGGTGGGCCCAATAAGTTCAGGTGCAGTAAGAGCGTCCGCGGGCGCCTTACTCGTGACCAAGGAAGACGTCGCGAGTCAGGTGGGGACGCTGCCAACCCTGCCGGAGGTTCTCGGGCGCTTGATGGCCTTGTTCAACGACCCGCGCGCGAAGGCGGACGACTTCGAAGCGGTGATTGCGATCGACGCCGGGCTCTCCTCCAACGTGCTCCGTGTGGTCAACTCAGCTGCATTCGGTGTGCGCGCGAAAGTGAGCAGCGTGGCCCATGCCGTCATGTTGCTTGGCTTGCAGCGTATTCACGAGATCGTTGCCTCGGCTTCCTATCGCTCGATGATCCCGCGTTGGCTTCCAGGCTACGGCATCAAGGCCCGAGATTTCTGGGCGCACAATGCCGCCAGTGCCGTCATTGCCTCCAAGCTTTCCGATCGCCTGCGCCTGACGACGCATCAGAACGCGTTCACCGCAGGTCTTCTGCACGATTGCGGAAAGCTTGCAATTGCGACCTTCCTCTCAAAAAAGAAGACCTGGCCGTCGCTGCGAGCCGAAAACGGAGGCGATCCAGTGGCGGCCGAGCGCCGTGCAATCGGGACCGACCACTGTGAGGTGGGTGGCGAAATCGTCAGGCGCTGGCAGCTACCTTCCGACCTTGAACTCATCGCAATGTGGCACCACCAGCCGCTGGAAGCACCTGACGAGAACTCCCGCCGCCTGATCGCCGCCGTCCACGTTGCCAGCAGCGCAACTTACAACCTAGGCTTTGGCGCTGATTCTGGCGAGGCTGAGCACACTGTCAGCACTGAAGTGTACGATCTTTTGGGCCTCACCCCAGACGCCGTGAACGAGATTACCAAGGGGTCCCTCACCGAAATCCAAAAGCTCGTCCAGGTCCTCGGTTGACGAAGCGCCAAGCGGGGCCAAGCTCCCCCTTCGCCGCCGGTTCCCGAATCGGGTATGAGGGAAAGGCTATGCGTGTTTGGCCTGGAGACGGCTCCCAACTGGGAGCAACATGGGACGGAGAGGGTGTCAACTTTGCGATCTTTTCACAGAACGCCACCGGCGTAGACCTGTGTTTGTTCGATTCGGCTGAGGCCGAACGCGAGTCCATACGGATCCCGCTGCCCGAGCGCTCAAATAGCGTCTGGCATGCCTACCTGCCAGACGTCAGGCCCGGTCAGCTCTACGCGTATCGCGTGCACGGACCGTTCGCGCCTCTGCAGGGGCACCGTTTCAATCCCAACAAGCTAGTCGTTGATCCTTACTCCTATGCGATCGCCGGCACCTTCGAGTGGACCGATGAGGTCTTTGGCTATCCGCTCAACGACCCCGAGCTCGACCTTGGATTTTCGGAGTCAGATAGTGCGAGATCCGTGCCCAAGTCCATCGTGGTCGACACCGCCTTCACTTGGGGAGATGACCGGCAACCGCAAACCCCCTGGAGCCGCAGTATCATCTATGAATGCCATGTGAAGGGGATGACGATGCTGCATCCGCGCGTGCCGAAGCACTTGCGAGGCACCTACCTGGGGCTTGCCTCCGATCCAATTCTGGATCATTTGCTCGAATTGGGCGTGACAGCCGTCGAGCTCTTGCCCGTGCAGCATTTCTCCTCCGATCGCAGGCTCGCCCAGCTCGGATTTACTAACTACTGGGGTTACAACACCATTGGCTTCTTTGCGCCAGATCCGCGCTATGCCAGCGATGTCCACGGGGCCCAAGTCAATGAATTCAAGACGATGGTTAAGGCCTTCCATCGTGTCGGCATCGAAGTCATTCTGGACGTTGTCTACAACCACACTGGCGAAGGTAGCGAGCTCGGGCCAACTCTGTGCCTGCGTGGCGTCGACAGCCATTCCTACTATCGACATTCGCCTGAGCACCCTCGGCACTACGAGGATTTCACCGGTTGTGGCAACAGCCTGAACGTCTCACACCCGCGGACCTTGCAACTGATTCTGGATAGCCTGCGCTACTGGGTCACCGAGATGCACGTCGACGGCTTTCGCTTCGACCTCGCCCCCACGCTGGCACGCGACCGGGGCACTGAGTTTGATCCGTACGCGCGCTTCTTTTCGACCATCCAACAAGATCCGATTTTGTCGCGCGTGAAGCTGATTGCCGAGCCTTGGGATTTGGGACCCAACGGCTATCGCCTAGGCGCATTCCCACCCATCTGGACCGAATGGAACGGACGTTACCGTGATTGTGTGCGACGTTTTTGGCGTTGCGACCAGGGCATGGTCCCGGAGCTCGCGTCACGCGTCACCGGTTCAAGCGATATCTTTCAGCCCAGCAATCGCGGCCCGTTCGCCAGCATCAACTTCGTCACTTGCCACGACGGCTTCTCGTTACATGACCTCGTGAGCTACGAAGAGAAGCACAACGAAGCGAACGGGGAGGACAATCGCGATGGCGCCAACGACAACAACGCCCGAAACTGGGGCGTCGAGGGGGAAACCAAGAACCGACCGCTGCTGCGCTTGCGGGAACGCATGCAGCGCAATTTCTTAGCCACACTCGCTTTCTCGCAGGGCGTGCCGATGCTCTCGCATGGGGATGAGCTAGGTCGCACCCAGCGCGGCAACAACAACGCGTACTGCCAAGACAACGAGATTTCCTGGATCGATTGGGAGCTCTCCGAGTCGCAGAAAGATCTGCTCGATTTTACGAAGCTCGTGTTCCAGATCCGAAACGGAAACCCTGTGTTTCGCAAGCGCCGCTACTTCGCAGGTAATCCGGTCGGGGACGACGGAGTCAAAGATGTCTCCTGGCGCCGCCCTGATGGCCAAGAGATGACTCTTGAGAACTGGCACGATCCTGCCAATCGCGCCATTTCAGTCTTGATCCCGGGCGATGCCTCCGATGAAATCGACGAACGGGGTCGATCCAACAAAGGGCGCACGCTGCTGCTAATATTCAACGCCAGCAGTCGCGTTCAGCACTTCGATTTTCCAACGGTTCCGCTCGCAGGCGATTGGTACCAACTCGTTAACACAGCCTCCGCGCCCAAAGCTTCTAAATTTGGCAGTAAGGCTAGCCGTATCCAAGGTGTGAACGTCCCCCCCCACGCAGTTCTGCTCTATGGTTTAGGGCGAGTCTAAGCTCGTTCTTCCCCGATTCTCTGGGAGGCCACTCCCCTCGGGCTGGGAGCCACCCTAGACTCACAGCATGCGTGGAGCGAGCATAGTGGGTGGACTGGTGGTGGGGCTCGTCTCTGGCTTCCTGCTGGGCGGCGTGCGGCCACGGCTCGAAACTCAAGATTTGAGAGAACAGCTCACGCGTGCGAATGAAGAATTGAAAGGTGGGCGTCGCAGCTCTGGCGGCTCCAGATTCTTGCCCATTCCAGGGTTCGGCGATTTCGGGCAGCAAGCCACCCCAAAGGTCAACGGCTCAAAATCAGCCGTGCGAGATACTGAAGACCGACCTAGACGGCGCTGGTGGAGCCCGCCTCGTCCGACCGAAGGGACCCAGTCTCCGTCCATTCCGCCGCTGCGGGTTTCGGAGAATCGAGGCGAGGGCACAGCCGATCGCGGCCAAAGCGCTGAACGGCGAGAGGGCTTCGAAGCCGCTATTTCGCTCCAGAAGTTACGCGCTCAACAGTCTCGCGCCGCGCTCAAAGAGAAAGCGCAACTGAGCGATGAGCAGTTAGCGCGTGTGGACCAAGTGGTCCTCAAGATGAATCAAGAGCTTTCGCCCTACGCCGACCAACTCATGCAGCTCGCGTCCGCGACTGAAGAGCCGCAGCCACTCGAACTCTTGTTCGTGAGCCAGGAAGTGAGTTCGATCATGTATAAAGGCCAGTCTGAGTTCGAGGCCACCGTCGGCGCGGAACCACTGGAGAAGGTCGATGCTCCAAGCAAACAAGTCTGGAATTACGTTGATCTTGAGATGTTCAAAGGCGCCGCTGAATCGCTCAGAGCCCGACGTGAGGCCGGCGATGCTGGCACACCCTTACCAACAGCACCCGCCACGACAACCTCAGCCCCCGCGCCATGAAGCTTCGCTCGATAGCCCTGGTGGCGCGTTTTGAACTCTGGGATGCCATCCGCTCAAAAAAAGCGCTTGCGCTGCTCATTCTCTACTTAACGGCATCGCTCGCAGGTACGGCGTTGTTCATTCGTACAGTGGAAGCCATTGAGGGTGCGCTCGCGGACACACTCGCTGTGTCGCGGACCGCACAGGCAGGCACCATGACCTCCGCGCTTTTTCAGAGTGACCAATTTCGAAGAATTTTGGAGGGTTTGGTGGGCGATGGGCCATTGGCTGCCAAGCTGGTCAGCATTCCTCCGCTCGCGCTGTTCTACGGCGCTTTTGCCCTCGGATTAGTCCCGCTCTTGGTGGTGTTGAGCGCCAGCGACACCATAGCACTCGAGGTCTCCACGGGAGCGGTGCGCTATTCCCTATTTCGCTGTGATCGGCTGAGCTATGCGCTCGGAAAATTCTTCGGTCAGGTGGGGCTGATGGTCGTCGGCGTGTTCACCGGGGCGCTGGCGAGCACCGTGCTCGGCGCCTTCAGCTTCGCCTCCTTTGACGCCTGGAGCACAGTCCAGTGGATGTTCGTACTTTCCGTGCGGACTTGTTTTTTTGGGTTTGCCTTTCTTGGGGTGGCTTTTCTGGTTTCCCAGCTCACCGCGTCGGTCAATTTAGCGCGAGCGGGCGGCATTTTGCTCTGGTTCTTGCTAACCGTCGGGCACCATTTGTTGGATATCGAGAAGGTGCGCGCTTGGGCGCCAGTGCTTGTACCGACCGTTCAGGAGATTTTTCCCGGAGCGCACCGGTTAGATCTGTGGCGCCCCGAGTTTCTCCCGCGCTTTTCAGCGGAAGTGATATTGCTGGGCCTGGGTGCCGGATTTTTCTCATTAGGTTACCTGCGATTTGCGAGGCGCGATGGTTGACCCTGCGGTAGCGACAAAGTTCGCGGTGCGCGCCCACGGAGTGTTCAAACGCTACGGTAAGTTGAACGCCCTCGATGGCCTCAGTGTCGACATCCCGCGCGGCAGCATCACGGGCCTCATCGGGCCGAATGGTGCCGGAAAAACGACCGCTTTCAGCATCTTTGCGGGCCTTATCCACGCGGACAGCGGCAGCCTAGACATCCTCGGCATGGGGCCGTTCGATCCAGCACGCCACGCCGGGAAAGTGACCGTGGTCCCTCAAGATTGTGAGCTAGCGCCCCACAGTACGGTGCGTGAAATTCTCGTCCATTTCGCGCAACTGCAGGGCCTCACCCGCGGCGCGGCGGATCGAGACACCGATCGGATCTTGACCCGCGTGGGCCTCGTTGATCGCCAACGCGCCAGAATGCACCAATTATCGCACGGCATGAAGCGTCGCGTTGCCGTTGGGCAGGCGTTGCTCGGAAAGCCGGAGCTGGTGCTGCTCGATGAGCCCACCAACGGGCTGGATCCGGAGTTGGTGTTGCAGATGCGGGAACTCATCTTAGCTCAACACGGCGAGCGCACCTTGATTGTGAGTTCGCACAATTTGGCCGAGCTTGAAAACGTCTGTGATCACGTCATCTTCATGCAAAAGGGTCGCCTCGTACTGTCCGGTTCGTTGAGTGAAGTCACCCAACGCGCGGCGCGCATCAGCTACGAATTGGAAGCACCCATCGCCTTCGAGCTACCGGGTGTGCACATCGTGGCTAAGGGAAACACGCTACAAGTCGAAGGCCCCACCGGCATGTCGGTCGCCGACGTGAACCAGCTGGTGATCCCGCGCCTACTCGAAGCGGGCGCTCGGCTCGTTGAAGTTCGCCCTGGAAAGAGCCTAGAAGAGGCCTACATGGCAACGCGTCCGTCGAGTTAGCGCTAGCTTTGCCAAGCCTTGCCGCTTGGAAACACAAATTCCTCTAGCGTGGCGGGCAGCATCGTGGCGCTGTAGCCAGGGGCCTTGGGCGGCATGTACCTGCCATCCTTCGTGACAATCGGATCGACGAAGTGTTCGTGCAAGTGGTCTGCGTACTCGGTGAGCCGCCCCGTGAGATCCGCGCTCACGCACACGTAGTCTATCACCGACAGATGCTGGACGTATTCGCACAGGCCCACACCGCCGGCATGTGGCCACACCGGGATGTTGAACTTCTTTGCCATCAAGAGCACGCTCAAGATCTCATTCACACCGCCCAAGCGACAGGAATCCAGCTGGCACACTCCCATGCCGCCTGCTTGCATGAATTGCTTGAACATCACGCGATTGTGGCACATCTCGCCCGTCGCCACGCGGATCGGGGCAACCGCCTTGGCGATCGCAGCATGACCTAAAATATCATCTGGGCTGGTCGGTTCTTCAATGAAGTGCGGCTTATAGGGCGCCAAATGCTTCATCCATTCGATGGCCTGATTCACACCCCAAACCTGGTTGGCGTCCACCATGAGAATGTTTTCCGGACCGATTTCTTCGCGCAGAATGGCGCAGCGCCGAATATCATCCTGGAGATCACGCCCCACCTTGATCTTGAAATTCCTCCAGCCCCGCGCCATCAAGCTTCGGCATAGCGTCCTCAGCTTCTCGTCGGAATAGCCGAGCCAGCCTGCTGAAGTCGTGTAAGTGGGGTAGCCATTGGCCTCCATCTCAGCAATGCGCGCGGCTTTTCCGGCCTGATTCTTGCGCAGGATCTCGATGGCTTCTTCCCGCGTGAGAGCATCTTCGATGTACGTGAAATCGATACACTTCACGAATTCCTCGGGTGTAAAATCCGCGACCATGCGCCACACCGGCTTCTTTTCCACCTTCGCCCAAAGATCCCAGACCGCGTTCACCACAGCCGCTGTGGCCAAGTGAATCACGCCCTTATCGGGCCCCACCCAACGCAACTGACTGTCGCCGGTGATATGCCGCCAGAATTTGCCCATGTCTTCGGTGAAAGATTCGAGCGTGCGCCCAACGATCAGGGGTCGCAGCGCTTCAATGCCAGCCACGCACAGCTGATTCCCACGCCCGATCGTGAAGGTCATACCGCTGCCCTCCAAACCATCGGGATGATCCGTCTTCAGCGTGACGTACGCCGCGGAGTAGTCTGGATCGGGATTCATCGCGTCTGAACCATCCAATTGCCGAGAAGTTGGGAAACGAATGTCGCGTGCAACCAGGTCGATGATTCGAGGCATCGGGACGCGATAATCGACCCGGAGTTGTCTGGGCAAGCGAGAAAGCGTTTGTTGACGCCGCTGGCCCTTAGACTTAGTCTAAACTGGTGAGCCTTTCCCAGGTTGAGCTGCTAAGAAGCCACGGAATCAGTCCGTCAGCACAGCGGCTAGCAGTGGCAGAGTACGTGCTGAGGACAAGCGAGCACCCGTCTGCCGACGAAGTCTGGGCGCGCGTGCGTGCGCGATTCCCGATGGTTTCACGCGCCACCGTCTACAACACACTGAACCTGTTCGTCGAAACGGGGCTCTTGCGACCACTCGTTCTCACCGAGGGGCGAACCGTCTTCGACCCCGTGCTCGCCCCGCATCATCATCTGATTGATGAGGAAACGGGCGAAATCGTCGATATTCCCTGGGAGCGCCTCACGGTCAATCAAGTTGAACAGCTCGAGGGGTTCGAGATCTCTGAGTACCAGGTGGTCCTCCGTGGCAGACGCAAACCCACGTAACGCGGCGGGTGCATGCGACGTCAAACGCTAACGGCAGCTTGCCAAGACGCCAGCACCTCAAACTGAAAATCACCCGACGCCACCGTCCAAATCTTCAACCAAGAAGCCAACAAAACAGGGCTTCGCGCCTCGCATCGATTGAAGTAGGGTGCCGCTCCCTTTTAAGGAAAGTCCGCTATGACCCAATCAGCAAACGGTCGCATCCTGCACGTCGCCCAGTGCAATCCGAACGCCAACGATCAAAACCCTGGCACGCTTGAGAGCCCCTTTCTTACGCTGAATCGGGCCGCAGAACTGGCCATGCCGGGCGAAACCGTCCGCGTGCATGCCGGCATCTACCGTGAGCGCGTCGATCCCAAGCGTGGCGGTACCCCGGGTGCACCCATCACGTATGAAGCCGCGTTGGGTGACGATGTTTACCTGCGCGGGTCCGACGAGTACCGCCCTGTGTGGCAAGCGTTCGCTGGTCATCCCGGAGTTTTTCGCGGAGCCATTCCGGCTTCCATGTTTGGTTTGAGCGCCTACGCCGGACATGTGGATGTCGAGACGTTTGGGGACTGCAATCCCTACAAACGAAACTTCAACCGCAACCACGTGGTTCGCCCCTTCGTCCCGAACCAAGAGGTGCGGCCCGCTGACACTTCTTCTGGGCTCGTGCTCAAGCACCGAAATATTGAAAATCCCGACCTTTTGCCCACGACGCTCGGGCAAGTCTTCGTCGATGGTAAACCTCTGACGGAGGTGCAAGAGCTGAAGGAGCTGTACGAGCTCCCCGGAACCTGGTGCGTGGATCTCGATGGTGAGAATCTGCTCGTGCACTTTCCGGAATCGGACCTTCCGAAAGAACAGCGCCTCGTCGAGATTGCCACGCGCCACACCGTTTTCGCACCCCTCACCCGGGCACTCGGCTATATCACCGTGCGCGGCTTCACGATCGAGCACGGAGCCAATCATTTTCCGTGCTGGGGCGACGACGCCTTCGCCCAAATTGGGATCCTCTCGACACGCAGCGGGCACCATTGGCTCATCGAAGGCAACACGGTGCGTTACGCCAAGAGCGTCGGCATCGACTGTGGCTCCGAAGGCCGCCGTGAAATCATCGAAAACCGCGGCCCCCAGGGCGATCTTTGCCACAAAGTGAACGAGTGCGCCCGGCTTGGAAAATACCCTGAGGACATTCCTGGCAATCACATCATTCGTGACAACCACATCTGTGACAACGGCCACTGCGGGCTAACCGGAATCGGCCATTACCGCACACAGGTTCTTGGCAATGTGATCGAGCGCAACAATCGCACCGGCTACACCTCGCCGTATTGGGAGTTCGCTGGGATCAAGTTCCACCAGATCTATGATGGCCTGATCGAGGGCAATCTCGTGCGCGACAACGAGGCCCATGGCATTTGGATTGATAACCAATGGCGTGGCACGCGCGTCACCCGCAACATTATTCTGAACAACCTGTGGTCCGGGATCAATGTCGAGCTGGGTCGCGGACCGGCGCTGGTGGACAACAACATCATCGCCTACACCCGGCAAGGCAACGGCATTTACGGCCATGATTTGGCGGATGTGACCTTCGCGCACAATCTCCTGTACGCGAACGCCAACTTCGGCTTCTGGTTCTCGTATTGCACTCCAAGGGTGAAGCCCGAGGATGGCTGTTGGGATCTCAAGATCTTCAATAACTTAATTTTGGGCAACCGTGTGGGCGCGATCGGCTATCCGATCCCCTATAGCTGCGGTGGTCGGAATGTTTCGGAGGGCAACCTGTTCATGGGCGGTGGTGAGTATCTGGATGAAGGCTCCAAAGCCTCACGCCCCCTCTTTCAGGTGACTAACAAATCTCACATGGGCCAGGAGGCAGAATGGGCCGTCGGCCCCGCCATGACGCCGGATCACGTGGCGGGCATGATGAAAGCAGAGCTTGAAGCCAAGGGCGTGCCTGAGTCAGATTGGCCCAATTTCAAATGGTGGAAGGAGAATTTCTTACTACCCTTCGAACTCTGGAAAGTGCTCGGGCACGACGCGAACAGCGGCGAGATGAAAGCCAATCGCGATGGCTTGCAAAGCCGTAACGTCTCTTGGCAGTTCGATTTCGATGAGAATCTCTTCTCAGTAAAGTGCGAGCCGGTGCCCGGCGTTGACAAGGACTTCCGCGGCCAACCCTACGATCCGAGCGCGCTATTGCCCGGGCCTTTCCAAAAAGCCCACCTCGGCCGCACGCACATCACGCTGTGGCCCGTACGCGGCATCCGAACTACACAGCTTTTGGAGTAGCCCCGTTTTACTCAAATCCTGAGCGCCGACTTGATCCGGCTCCGATGGCAAGCCCCCAACGGAGCGCCTTGAGATAGTAAGCATACGAACTATCTGGGGGGCTCGTACTTGGGTCCGCCCGAGTGACGCTCAAGCGCATCCGCGAGGCTCAGCGGCGGGGCTGAAAGGCGCTCAAAGTGCGCCTGGGTTGCTCACCCCCAACAATGGCCCCGCTAGCGCCTAATTGTAGAGGGTTGTGAACATCAGCGATGTGGAGAACGTGGAAGCACTGGTCTCGACATTATTCTGGCTTGCTGAAGTGAGCGCTCCAGCAAAACGCAGCAGGCCGCCCATGCTCCATTCGTCTGCCACCCAAAAGTCTTGACCGATCCAGGCGGCTCCACCGAAACCGCCGAGCGTGTCTTTACCGAGATCGCCCATCTGTTTTTCAATCTTCACTTGGGCCAAGCCGAAGGCACCACCTAAATGAAAACCACCGGTGGCTTTTGGAAAGCCATCGACGAAAACCCCCAGCATTCCAAGGCTCGCATCCCGATCTGCTTTCTGGCCGTCGCGCTCGAAGGATGACGAAAACGCCGCGGAACTGATCAGGGCACCACCCACCGTGAACCCAGGCGCGGGCGAGCCACCCGCGAGCAGATCAAAGCTAAACGCGAATCCGTTGCCTTTCAGGTCTTTGTTGGTGGGGCTACCGTCGTCGAAGCGGTTAGAGAGCGAGCCAATCCCGAGATTTCCCCTTAGGTAGAAGCCCTCGTGCATCTGATACTCGCGCTGCACTTCGGGTCCGGGTGCGGGCACGCTGACGTCAATTTTCGGACCTTCTGACTTGGAAGACTCGGCTTGCGGCGCAGCAGGTGCTGGCGTTTCTGCTTGAGCTGGCTGGGCACTGGCTTGTCCGATGCTGCCGAGCAGACTGATCACGATAACATTCGCTGGGGAAATAAGACGAATACGGTTCATAGGTCGACTCCGCGTTTAAGCTACCCGCGATGGACGACCAAGTCACGTCGCCTATTCAACTTGGCGGAGGAACTCGGGGCCCGATCGCCCCATTCTCTGAAATGGAGTTGCGCAGAGCCCATCTCAATAGCCCCAATAGCGGTCCACTTCATTGCGGAGCGGCTCGCCTGCCTGAAATCGCTGGAGATTGTCGAAAAAGATTTCGAAGAAGCGGGCTGGGTAGTTCGAGGTTCGGCCAGCGGTGTGCGGCGAGATGATGACATTGGGCAAGCCCCAAAGCGGACTCGCTGCGGGTAACGGCTCACTCTCAAAGACGTCGAGTCCTGCACCACCAAGCCGTGCGTCGAGGATCGCGTCGGCAAGAGCCGCCTCGTCGATCGCGTTGCCGCGTCCGATATTGTAGACCATCGCATGCGGTGGCAGAAGCTTGAGACGGCGTGCATCCAATACGTGACGCGTGTGGGGGCCGCCGGGGAGCACAAACAGTAGGTGATCCGTCCGGGGCAGCACAGCGTCCAGATCATCAATCCCAATGAGTTCGTCGGCGCACGCAGGCTTCTCAGCCACGCGCCGCCGGACGCCGATCACGCGCATTCCAAAACACTTGGCACGCTCCGCCACAGCGGTTCCAATCTTGCCGAAACCCACCACCGTGAGAGTCTTTCCAAACACCTCCCCTCGTCCGGCTCGAGAGTTCCAAGTTGACGTTGCTTTCGCTTCCACCATTTGATCCACACCACGCGTGAGCGCCAAGATGAGCGCCAGAGCGTGCTCGGCCATGGTGAGGTCAAAGACTCCACTCGCATTGGTCAACCGAACAGTTTCGGGGATTTTCCCAAGTACCGCTTCGGCGCCTGCGCTCCCAAGCTGAAGCCAACGGAGTTGTTTGCAGGCGGCTAACGCCTCGACGGGCACCCCGCCAGCAATCACGTCAGCAGTTTCTAGTTCTGCCATAAGCTCAGGAGCGTTCGTTGACAGTGCTACGAACTCCAGCTCAGGGAACTGCTCAACAACTCGAGCTTTCGCACCTTCTGGCAGGCGTGGGGTGTAGACGATTTTCATGAAGGGTGGTCCTCCGTTTGGAAGGCGCGCTCAAGGCTGCTCGTGCATGGCGCAGCGTGGGTGCCACAGCCAAGTGACAAGACACCGAGCAACGGGCAGCGCTTGTTAGACATGCCTGTGACGTTAGCAACACTACCTCGAAAGGGGCGAACCGCTGGAATCGGCGAAAAACTTTCCGGCCATCGTCCAGACCGGCGGCGGATATTGAAAGCCCCATTTCCCCGGCGTTTCGCCGCCCGGCTTTACCTTGCCGCGCTCCCCACTCAAGCTTCACTCAATGCTCCGTGCTCACTCGATTCTTGGGAATTCGCAGCGCCTGGATGGAGGCGCCATGTTCGGCAACGCTCCGAAGGAACTCTGGCAAAGCTGGCTTTTGCCAGATGAGCAGAACCGTTTGGAATTCAGTTGCCGCGCTCTGCTGATTGATGATGGCCAACAGAAGACGCTGCTTGAAACCGGGATTGGCGCTTTCTTTGAGCCGAAGCTCGCTCAGCGTTACGGCGTGGTAGAGCCCGAGCACGTGCTGCTGACTTCACTGGCCCAACTCGGCCTGACGCACTCGGACATCGACAACGTGGTACTCAGCCATCTGCACTTTGACCATGCTGGTGGACTCCTCAGGCCTTGGCGCTCGGGTGAGCCACGCCGTCTGCTTTTTGACAAAGCCCGGTTCATCACGAGCCGTACTGCTTTTGAGCGAGCAGCGACGCCGCATCCCCGTGACCGAGCCTCCTACATTCCTGAGTTGCCAGAGCTGCTCAACGCGACGGGCAGGCTCTGTCTCGTCTCTGAAGACAGCGACGCTCAGTCACTGCTTGGCCAGGCGTTTCGCTTCACCACAACCCAGGGGCACACACCCGGGATGCTCCATACCGAGGTTCAGGGGAGCACCCACGGCCTGTTTTTTTGCGCTGATCTCGTACCCGGAGTTCCCTGGGTCCACCTGCCGATCACCATGGGTTACGACCGTTTTGCCGAACAACTGATTGACGAAAAGACCGCTCTTTTTCAGCGATTTCTGGCCAAGGAGACCTGGCTTTTCTTCACCCACGATCATGAGACCGCCGCCGCGCAGTTAACCTGCGATCCGAGAGGGCGTTACGCGGTAAAAAACGGCGTTCCCGCGCTTGATTGGGATCTGGACGGTCCGGCTTAACTGGGATCTGCCGGACTCACGTCAGCTGTAGTCCGGACTCACGTCAGCTGTAGTAGGGATTGGTCCCGGCGTTGTGGTCCGTATCGTCAATGATTTGATCCACTTCAGGGATCTCTTCCTTGATCCGACGTTCCACACCATCGCGCAGCGTCTGCGCGGCCATGCCGCAACCTTGGCAGCCACCGCTCATGCGAACCCGCGCAATGCCCTGCGTGAAATCTAACAAATCCACCCGGCCGCCGTGCGACGCCAAGCCAGGATTGATCTCCGCATCCAGCAATGCCTGGAACTTCTGCGAGATCGGATCCGTCCAACCCTGCGGCTCATTCGGATTATTGAACTTGAAGCCTTCTTTGCTGCCCTCCTTGAGGTAGTCGATCGTGGCGCCCCCCAAGAGCTCCGCGCTATTCGGATCCACCCAAATCTTGATACCCGTCGCATCAATTTCAAGATCCGCCGCACGCCGTTCCTCGGGCCCCTCAATGAACAAGCTGTACTCGTACTTGATGGGAGTGAGCTTGCGCGCCTCAACGCGAATCGCAAAATCAGTCAGGTCTTCAGCTTGCAGTGCCAACAACATGTGGCGGCGGGCTTCGTCGGTCAGGTGGATCTCAGGATTTGCATTCATTGGCTAAAATTCTGAAAAAGGAGCGCTCAATTCAGTGCGAGTGGAACTAGTACTGTTTTAGTCCTCTTTGTCAAGGAAGCAAGGGCGAGCGGCCCAGCTCCGTCTGAAGTTTTTCCAGTCGCCGATCATGGACGCGCCCAAGAAACACCGCCGCGAGCATTCCGCCCACCAAAGCCAGGAGCATGTCCCATTGCGCATCCCAAACATCTCCCTGACTCCCCAGGAAGGCTTGGCCGACATCCGAGGCGACCAGCACCGTGACCCACCATTCCATGATCTCCCAGAATGCGCCAATCGCCAGGATCACGGAGAGCACCAGGAAGGTGAACCAACCGCCGCGACGCAGCGGTGTTACCGCGAGCAGCACCTCTTTGATCACAAAGTACGGAAAGAACCCGAGCGCTAGATGCCCCACGCGATCGTAGTGGTTCCTCTGCCAATCAAAGGCATCCTTCGCCCAATTGCCGAGTGGGGTGAGCGCGTAGGTGTAGTAGCCGCCATAGATCAAGATAAGAACATGCAGAAATACACCCCAATACGCCAGGTGCGTGAGCGGCACACGACGAAAGCTGAGCACCAAAGCGAGCACGCCGAGCAACCCGGGAGTGACCTCCAAGAGCCAGCTGACTCTGCCTGCTTCTGGGTTCACGAGCGTTAGCGCACAGATCACGCCCACGAGCGCGAGCAAGATCATAGGTAGCCGGGCGTGCCGGCGAATCAACGGGTCGAATGCGGTCGGCATGAGCTTCGCACAGGATCCCAGGCGACGCGCCTTCTGACAAGTGCTAGGTCTCAACTGAGCCGATCGGCCCCGGAGGCCTCGCATGCAGCAGCCAGAACTTCTTGCACAAACCACGCTGTCACAGAGTGCTCAGCGAATGTACGACGATCTCGCGCCGCGTTACGACCACCATTTGTTGCGCGAATGCCACTACCAAACCCCCCGTGCCGCGGCTGATTTATTGAGCGAATACTTTCCGCGTGCACACGGATTTTGGTTGGAGCTGGGGGCGGGCACAGGACTCTTAGGCGGAGAACTGGCACGGGCGGGGAT
>CAZSUA010000070.1:0-19733 GCA_964609655.1 uncultured Polyangiaceae bacterium
GACTCCCAGAGATTACTCTCTTTGTTAGGTGTCCAACAAATCGGATCAGCTCCAATCGTGCTCCCTCCAAAAAGGGGGCGTGGATCCTAACGGGCTCTCAGGATTTTTTGCGCATGCAGGGCGTCAGTGAGTCCATGGCCGGGCGCGCTGCAGTTTTTCATCTCTATCCCCTAGCGTTCGGAGAGCTCAAAAAGTGGGAGGCGGGCGAGTGATATACCTGCAGCGGCGCTCCAGTTGGGGACGGTCACGGCCGTCGACGCACTGGCGAGCGTGGAGGTTAACGCCTCGCACTTCAGCAACGGGGTCGTTTTCGTCTTGAATCTTGCTGACGGTTGGGGCCGGCGAGACTAGCAAGCGGAGTGGGGCTTGGCCGGCGCGGTCGCCAGAGGCCGCTACTCCGCGCGCCGCAGCGGCATAGCAGGCGGCGAGGCCGGGCTCATCCAAGCAGAGCTTGGGCGGCTCGTCGTCTAGGGAACATTCCTTGTGCTGATGGTCTACCTGTCATCTCCTCAGATTAACATCTACCAGACCTCACTCAGCTAGGCCCCCGTCCGTAAATCTCCAATCGGGCTCGCTTTTGGGATTGGGTATTCACGCCCGTCACCCCCCTTCCACGCTCCTTTTCCCCAATCCCAAAAACGAGCAGCCGCGCTGCCCCAGGCCTTTCAGGTTGGAACCTCTCCGCTGCGGCGCGGAGCTGACACGCACCCGCCCATCCCGCGCCTCCCGCTTCGGGAGACGCTTGGCGAGGGGCAAGCTGCCGCGACAAGCGGCAGCAGGGGTGGGCATCCTACCAATTCGGTGGCGCTTCAGACTTGCGCGCGTCGAACGGGATCGTGAATTAGGCGCCGCCAAGCGGCAAGCTGCTGCCGAGCGGGCTCCGGCCAGGCGTAACGCGAGAGTCGATTCAGCAAGTGCGGCGTGTGATCTCCCGATCGGGCTCGCTCACCAAATACGGCCGACGCCGCTTCCACCGAGTAAGCCGCACTTTCGATTTCTCCGCGCTGAGCGTCCACCCAGGCCTTGGTCAGCCAATAGTGCTGACGAGGCTCAGCTTCTTGACCCACAAGCTTAGCGCAGCCGTTCAAGAGCTCTACGGCATTCTCGAGATCGCCGGTGGCGAGCGCCACTTGGCTTCGCAACAGCTGCATCTCCAGCATGCCCCAGGGCGTGCCCACGGCCAGATAGAGCGCCTGGGCCTTTTCGATGTGACCTTGAGCCAGCTCGAAATCGTCCGTATCGATAGCGACCATACCGAGCAAGCGGTGCGCGGCAGCTTGGTCGCGCGGGGTGCGGAGCGCCTCAAAACCTGTGCACGCTTCGGTCGCACCGGCGAACGCCGCTTCGAAATTTTGAAGGCGATGATGCAGACGCGCCAAGCTGAGATCTGCCTGGAGCAACCCGAGACGAAAACCTGCGCGCTCAAACTCCGCGCGCGCGCGGAGGGCATGCCGGCGTGAGCGCTTGATCAAGCCTTCGGAAAGCTCAATCCAGCTCAATAACAAGAAGCACTGCCCACGACCGAGCGGCTGGCTCAGATCTGCAAAGTGCTTTTCGCCACTTTGGATAAACATGCGGGCGCTGGGATAATTGCCGAGAAAATACTCAATTTCTCCGGCAACTGCCTCACATTGAGCCAGCCCCTCCAGGTTTCCATTTTTCTGAAAGACGGCATATCCCTGGCGCACCAAGGCACTCCCGCCAACAGCATCACCGCGCTCGCTCGCCAGGTGCCCAAGCAAGCGCAAGCAATGAGCACGGCTTTCTTCGTCTCCCAGATTTTCGAAGTGTGCGAGCGCTTTTTGACCCGCCAGCGTCGATTCCGCATTCTTGCCTACGAGGCGCAGGGCTTCCGCCGTCCAACGGCTGCAGAGAGCCAGCCACTGCCCCTGCACGGATTCCAGGAGTTCGAGATCGGACAGGGTGGCCAATGGCTCTCGCGCCCGCAACCAACTTTCTTGAATAAAACTAAAGAGCAGGTGCGCCGCCGCATTGGGCTCGCCTGCCTGCATCAAATTCGACACCCTGAGTCGAACGATGCGGCGTGTGGCCGCCAACGGGTGGAGGCCGAGCGCAGAGGCTGCAGCGCGCAAGATCAGACGCCGATCGGTGCGTTGGCGGAGCCGCGCAAGGAGGTGCTCCGCGAGCAAGGCATGCGGCCAGGCGAAGCGACCTGCTCCCTTTGGCAGAATCACTTCGGCGTTTTGAAGGCTGATAATCGCACTCCCAGGCTCGATGCCGAGCGAGGTGAGAAGCTCATCCAGCACTTCCCGACGAATATCAGTGCCCAGCGCAGCTACCGCGGTTGCTGACATTCGATGCTCTTCGGGCATCGACGCCACGCGACTATCCCAAAGCTCTGCCGTCGTCTTGGGGCGCAACGCCAGCACGTCGGGCGAGACGTGATACGTCCCACCTCGGAGTTCCATCTTACCATCGAGGGCCCAGGCGTGAACCTGTTGCAAAGCAAACAATGGATTTCCGCGACTGCGCCGGGCGGCCTCCAAAACAACCTCATCGTCGAGAGGCAATGAGCTACGCAGCAGGTCGCATGTCGTCTGTGCGTCGAGCGGAGGCACTTCAATCACCGTCGCATTGAAGGCTTCCTTCAAACGAATGAGGCGTTCTGCAATTGGCGTTCCTTTGTGCACATCCTCCGAACGCACCGTCGCCACCATCACCGTGGGTTGACCGGGGGAATCCTTCGGGATGCGGGCCAAACCCTCGAATGTGGGTTCGCCCGCGTGGTGCAAATCATCGAGCCAGAACAGGAGCGGGCGCCCGCCCGCGAGCCTTTCCAACGTGTAGCGCGACACCATTCGTCGGGTCTCGATCGTGTCTAAACTGAAACGAATGCCGGTGGGCCCTACAGGCCGATGCCCACTCGAGCTGGGACGCAACCACTCAACGGCGCCCGCCACCCATGCTCGGCCATTTTTGTCGTTGGAAACAACCTTCCAACGCTCAAGCAATGTGGCCTCCATGACATCGCGATCCGCGCGTTCGAAATTCAAATATTGCACGACGGCGCCCGCCATTCCGTCGAGCGGACCGCGCATGGTGCGATAGCGAGCCCGAAGCGGCAGCATCGAGCCCTCCTCGTGCACCACCTCGCACAGCCACTCCGCAATGCGGCTCTTCCCCACGCCCGAAGGCCCCACGAGCAGGATGAGCCGATGCTTGAGGCCCTCACCGTCGATCACCTCGTCGCAGATGTCGCGCAACGCCTGACGAATTTCGTTGCGCCCGACAAGTGGGCTCGGGCGCAAACTGAGCAGGCCAGGCGCACGCTCTGGCACCGGCTGAAGCGCGGGATTGAGCGCCGGGCTCGCGCTACCCCCGGCGAGCCGCAGCGGAACCTCCTCTGCAATCTTCGAGGTTAACAAACGGCGCCACTGCCCCGGATCCTCTTGCGCGGGATCTGGCCGCCAGTTGGCCCATTGGGCTCGCGCCTCCGCCGCAAATTCAAAGCGATCCCAAGGCTTTTTTGCCAAGAGGCGCATCACATAGTCGATCACATCCGGCGGCGCATCGACGCTGAGAACCGGAGGCGGCGGCTCTTCAAAGGCATGAACGCGCAAAAGCTCCCGTGAGGCACCCAAGAACGGCGGCTTTCCGCTGAGCATGCGGTACAAGATGCAGCCGAGAGAATAGAGATCCGATGCCCCGCAGACGTTGTGCTTCTCGTGTTGGATCTGTTCGGGCGCCATGTATCCGGGCGTTCCGGCGCCCGCGTGCGGGGCAAACGCGACAGCTTTTTGCCCGTCTAGCCGTTCGTCGTGGTGATCTTCCTTTAACCAGGCCAGCCCAAAATCCAAAATCCGCACACGCGGCACATCGGACTCCACGGGTTCAACAAGGATGTTCGAAGGCTTGAGATCGCCGTGCACAATTCCACGCGCATGCGCATGACCCAGTGCGGACAGAATTTGGTCAACGATCACCCAAATGAGTCCGAAATCGAGGCGCGCACTGCCAAGATCGTGCACGGACACGCCACGAACCAACTCCATGGCGAGAAACGGCGAACCATCGGCGAGCTGACCGTAGTCGTGCGCGTGGACGATACTTGGGTGGTCGAGAGCGGCGAGCGCCCGAGCTTCCTTGTAAAACCAAATCAGATACTCATGCGCCAAGCCCCCCGGCGGAACCATGACGCGTTTCACGGCCATTTCCTGAAGCACTTCGCTCCCGCGATCGCGGCAGCGATACACGATGCCCATGCCCCCTTCGCCGAGGACCCCAACGACCTCATAGCGATTGGCAATCAGCTCACCGACGCGCGCGGCCGGACTGCTGGTGGTCGTGGCAGTCGATTCGACGGCACTCAAAAACGAATCCACGTCCTGGTGGGAGAGCGCTGCTGACGGAATACTCGGGGGCGCAGAATCAAGGTCAGGGGCGTTGGTAGGAGCTGTCTTTTCGGCGGCGTGAACACGAACGGACAGGTCCAAACTAGCCTCTGGCGCTCCCGATGCGAGCCCTGGGCTAGTTTGTTGAACTTCCTTCCGTGACTTCACTCCAGCCAACCCTCTGCTCCTTTGATCCGGCGGAGCGTATCACGATTTCTGGGGCTAGCTTGAGCCTCTCGACACGATTAGGCTCCCGGCCATGTCTGCTCCTGTTACCCCCGCTGTCCGAGACCCAAGCCTGGCTGAAAAGGACCCAGAACTCGCACAATTGATCCGCGACGAGGAGCGTCGAGAAACCGACAAGCTGCGTCTGATTCCGAGCGAGAACTACGCCTCGCGGGCCGTGCTGGAGGCGACGGGATCCATCCTCACGAATAAGTACTCGGAAGGTTACTCGGGCAAGCGTTATTACGAAGGTCAGCAGATCATCGATCAGGTTGAGGATCTGGCGGTGAGCCGACTTAAATCATTGTTCGGTGCCGAGCACGTGAACGTGCAGCCTTACAGTGGCAGCCCGGCGAACCTCGCGGTGTACCTCGCGTTCTGCCAACCTCACGATCCCGTGATGGGTCTCGCACTGCCGGCCGGCGGACATCTGACGCACGGTTGGGGAGTTTCTATCACCGGAAAGTTCTTCAACAGCGTCGGCTATGGAGTGGGGCGCGACGACCATCGCATCGACATGGCTGAAGTGCGCCGCCTAGCCAAAGAGCATAAGCCCAAGCTCCTTTGGTGCGGAACGACGGCTTATCCGCGTCAGCTTGATTTCGCTCAATTCCGAGAAATTGCCGACGAAGTTGGAGCCATTTTGTGCGCCGACATCGCGCATATTGCGGGCCTAGTGGCCGGAGGCGCTCACCCTTCGCCCGTCGGGATCGCGGACGTTGTCACCAGCACCACCCACAAGACGCTACGTGGCCCGAGAGGCGGCATCGTCATGTGCAAGGCCGAGCATGCCAAAGCCATTGATCGCGCCGTGTTTCCGGGCTTGCAGGGCGGCCCACACAATCACACCACCGCAGGTATCGCGGTCGCTGCTAAGGAAGCTTCCACGCCAGAATTTCGGCAGTACGCGCACAACGTGGTGTCAAATGCCAAAGTGCTGGCCGAAGCACTCCTAGGCCGGGGCTTTGATCTGGTAACCGGTGGTACGGACAACCATCTGATCCTGCTCGATCTCACGCGCAAGAACGTGACCGGCAAAGTCGCCGCGCAGGCGCTGGATCGCGCTGGCATCGTCGGCAACTACAACTCAATTCCGTTCGACCCTCGCAAGCCCTTTGATCCCTCGGGCCTGCGCATCGGCACGCCATGCTTGACCAGCCGAGGCATGGGGCCAGATGAAATGAAGAAGCTGGCGGCCTGGATGGACTGTGTGGTGAGCGCTCCTAGCGACGAAGCTCTCATTCTGCGCACGTCCGGAGAAATTCGCGAACTCTGCAAGTCATTCCCGTCACCTGGCATCTCGGCCTAACGGGAGGACGTGGTGAGCGGCGAACCGCGAACGCAATGCCCGAAAGAAATCAGATCTGGGATGCCACGTTCCTGAAGAAGAGCCCCTGGCTGCGTGGGCTCGCCGGTGTCGTCGATGAACTGGCAGCGTTTTCCTGCTGGCCCACACTCGATGAATACACTGCCCATGTTGAAGCGCGACGTCAGCGCTTCGCACCCGCGTGTGCGCCGGTTCGGTTTGTTGAAGCCAAGCCCAAACGCCATCGAGCTCCTAAGACTCAGCCCATCTCGCTCACGGCTCTCTACGACGGCAGCATCTCCCTCTGCTCGGAGGTTCCGTGTTTCTGCGAAAGTTATCACGACTTGTTCAATGTCTTGATCTGGGCCGCCTTCCCTCAATCAAAGCGAGCGCTCCATGCCCGCCAATTTCGTGCACTCCGCGAATGGGTTCCAAAAGGCGCCACCCGTTTGCCCGGAGCCCGCACGCGTGAACAGGACGCGCTCACCGTCTTCGATGAAGGTGGAAGCATTGTGGTCGTCTCGGAGGATCCGAAC
Organism: uncultured Polyangiaceae bacterium; assembly: GCA_964609655.1. Taxonomy (GTDB): domain Bacteria; phylum Myxococcota_A; class Polyangia; order Polyangiales; family Polyangiaceae; genus JBBRRP01. The sequence continues at coordinate 6,420 of CAZSUA010000070.1, forward strand.
GTTTCGCCACAGATTTTTTTGTTTGGGCACGCACTCTTGGAGCATGCGCTCTACCACCGACCCAAGGTTCGTTCCTCGGCCTTGATCCTGAGAGCCTGCGAGCCCGCTTTGGATGATGAAGCGCAGTTAGCTTGGGTGGACGCCCGCGTGTGCGAACGGCTGAACTCCCAGGCTGCGTTTCAGGCACCAGGTGTCGACGGCGTGCTCGAGATTGGTGAAGACGGCTCGAGCGTTCTCTTTCCTCACGCTCCGCGTTGAAACGGATAAATCGATCCGATTTGCAGGATCTGGGTGAGCTCATGCAGCGCGACCTGCACCTCCTGCAGCAGCTTGGGATCGGCAAGATCGGAAAGCTCCAAGCGGTCGCGGTAGTGACGGCCAATCCACTGCTCGAGCGCCACGTAGAGAGCCTCGTCGAGAAAAACTCGACCCTTCACGCGCGCAACTTCGGCATCCGTCAAGGACACGCGCAGCCGCAAGCAGGCAGGACCGCCCCCATTCTTCATGGAAGCGTTCACCTCGACTTCAACGATTTGGTTGAGAGGGTTCGCCTCACCCAACAACCGCTGAAGCAGCGCTTCAGCACTTGGATTCTGTCTCACCTCTTGCGGCACAACGATCGCCATTCCATCCTTGGGCAAGCTCACCAGTTGGCTGTTGAACAGATAGGATTGCACCGCGTCGGCCACGCTGAGCTCCGCGTCGGTCACGCGCCGCAGCTGCAGGCTCCCTTGAAAACGCCGTCCCAGCTCCGCTTCGAACGCATCAGGATCGCAAAAAGCGGCAGCATGATACAGAAAGAACTGTTCGTGCCCAACGGCGAGCACATCGCTGTGGAACGCTCCACTTTCGATGCCCTGAGGGTCCTGCTGCCACAGCAAGACGCTGCCTTCTTTCACGCGGTTGAGCCGCGCCACGGCCTCGCTGGCTTCAAAGGTTTGCCGAGCTGGGAAACGCAGTGCCTGGCTGCCTGTCTGGCCAAACGCACGCCGGCCCCAGCCAAAAATGTGGAGCGCGGGCGAACCCGCGAGCGCTAGCCGTGTGTGATTGGCTGCACCTTCGTCCGAGAAATCCAGACCCGAAGGAAGCGCCTCGTGCACTTCGAAGGCTGAGCTATCGGAGAAGATCGCGCCCAAGGTTGCCGCTGTTTGCTGCGCCTCCAAACTCCTGTGAAACATCGAGGCCAAGTTCGCAACGGCGAAGTGCGCTTTGGCGTCGCTGGTATCTGAGCTTGGCGCAAAGCTTGCCGCGTTGGCGGCCCACATCGACGAAGCGCTGGAGCAGGCAGCCAAGAGCTCTGGCGCTCGCCGGAACACGGCATCGAGAACCTGCGCGTCACTGCCCGTGAACCCCAGGCGCCGCAGGGTTCGCAAACACGGCCGAGGCTGAGGAGGCAAGACTGCCTGGCCCACTCCCAGCGCTCTGAGCATCCGCATCTTAGACAGCCCTTGCAAGGCAGCCGCCCTTGGATTACCGCTTTTTCCTCGATGTGCAGCGCTAGCGAGATTGCCCAGGCTCAAACCAGAATATTGGTGGGTCGGGCCAACGATGCCGTCGAAGTTGTACTCGCGCACCAAGTTCTCGGCCTTACAGCGTTTTCGTTTTTTCGGTCGCCAACAACGCCTGATCGATAGCGCCTGCGCTGAAACCGACCAGCAAGCGTCCGTGAATGTCGATGATCGGGATCGATGCATTCGGGAGGTGCGAACGGGCAAGCTTGTCGCGCATTTCCTCGTTCGCCAAAGGATCCTCTTCGATGTCTTTCTTAATGACTTTGACGCCTTTGGAGAGCAAATAGTTCTCGGCGTCGTGGCACGGCTTGCACCAGGATGCGCCATAAACAATGACCGGCCCCTCCGCCACGGCGGCTGCCGCTTGCTCAGCCTTTTCAGCGCCCGGCGCTAGCTGCTCCAAACGCGCCTTGCGCTTGGTGGCACCTATTTCGTCCCAAGCCACCCGAGTTTTCGCCTGAACAGAATAGTTCCCGGCAGTATCTTTTTGGCTAAGATCGGCCACATACACCAGCTCACCGGTACCCGACTCTTGCCCGGCAATCACCACTCGCACCTGGGCGCGGCTCTTAGCTGGAACATCGGCGATCTTCTCAACTACCTTAAAATCGCCGCTCTCATCCACCCAAGTTAACATCAAATTCTTGGTCTCATCCGAGAGCAATAATTTGGGTAGGCCCCCAGCGGGAGCACTCTTATTGTCTGCCCCAGGCTGGGCTGACGGCGCAGTTTTTGAGCACCCGGTTAGCAGCAAAAGGCTTAGGCAGAGGTAGAAAAGGTGCCGTCGAAGCTTACTGGTCATGACAACTGAGCGTCCGTTGACTCAGCCCGTTACGGGAGGGGGAACCGAGTCGGGCGGGGGGAGACTGGAATCCTTGAGCTTCACGAAGAAACTGCGAACGGTCTCGATCAATCCGATCGCCACGTACGCCCCGAGCAGCCAAACCAACACGAACTGAGGATTGTAGCGCTGCCAAATGAAGACACTCGACCCAATGGTGAGCAGCAACATCGAAACAGTGCCGACGTTGAGGCGCAAATCCTTGAACGAACGAAATCGAACGTTCGAAACCATCAGCAAGGCGAGCAAAATCGTGACGCCGAAGAGGAGCACCGTGTAGCGTTCGTGCCCAAGCGCGCCTCCCACGGCGTGGTTAGCCACCAACAGCGAAATTAAAATTCCCGAAGCCGGTGGGGTCGGCAAGCCGGTGATGTACTTGCCTGGCTTGGCCGGCGAGCCGCTCGCGTCAGAAGCCAGCACATTGAAGCGCGCCAACCGCACAGCCGCGCAGCCGACAAACAGGAAGCCCACAAACATTCCGACCTCCGAGTGCCGAAACAGCACCCATTTGTAGACCAAGAGGGCAGGCGCAACACCAAAGGAAATCACATCTGCGAGTGAATCCAGCTGGAGCCCAAAGGCGCTTTGAGTCTTCGTCAGGCGAGCCACCCGTCCGTCGATAAGATCAAAAAACATCGCGTAAATGAGCACAATCGCGGCTCGATATAGATCATCGACGGTGATCGAATCACGCGACACGATGAGGATGGCGTTGAACCCGCAAAACACGCTGCAAAGCGTGAGCAGGTTCGGAACGACAAACAAAGTCTTCCGCAAATCTAGGCGCCGGGGACGGCGTCGACGAAGGCTGGGGCGACCCACGAGCGCAAAGCTATGCTCCTGGGGCGCCTCCGTCCAGTTTCCGAACTGCTCCGATGCCGAGCGGCTCACCGCAGGCTCAGGTCAATGGCTGGCTAGGCTAAAATTCCGCCTAAGTGGGAATTTCGTGCACCCTCGGATGGGGCAAAAGGCGCAGCTCGGCGCCATGGATTTGGCCCAGCCCCGCCCCTTACCTACGATCAGGGGACGATGCGCGTTGCCTTTCGTTCTCAGCCCTTTTGCGGAGTGCGCCCCCGAACGGGCTTAGCACTCCTATTAGTTGCATTCACCGGTGCGACCGCCTGTGCAGCCAATCCAAACCGCGAAGACAAGACTAGCAAGGCGTTGCACGAACAGGTGGAGCAGCTTCAACGCGACTACGACCGACTCGCGGAGCGCGTGAGCGTGATGGAAAGTGAAGCCACCACCGCCGCACGTCAAGCTGTTGGAACTCCCGCGGGCCTGCCGGTGGTGAGACTTCAACCGGGCGATTCCTCCGCAGCGTCACCTGTCGCGCCGGATAGTCCCGGCCCGTCACCAACGCCTGAACGAGCCCAAGGCGCTGACACCGAACGCCTCGTGATCAGCGGCACCGGCGCCGACCTAAAAGCCACTGAACCCAAACCTAAGAGCCCGACCCGAGCAGGCACGCCATGAAGTTGCAACGATCACTCGCCATCCTCACCCTTCTAGCTGCCGGCTCCCGAACGGATTCCGCTTGGGCCGACGATTCTATCACCATCAATACTGGCGCTGAAGGGACCGTCACTGCAGTCGGTGCCGACGGCAGCACGAAAACGACGACCACCACGTATGCTCCGCCGTTTGGCGTCCCGCAGCCCGGCGTTGATATTAACGCCGGGTTACCGTCTTCATCACGACCCCGTTCTGGGGATTCACAAGATACTTTCGATTTGGGCCGTTCGGCTGGCCCCGCTGTGATCATGGGTAGCAAGGGCTCGGCGGGGGTATTGCGCTCCGAGGCTGCCCCCCGCACCCCTGAGCTCCATGTCGTGAGAAAAGGCGACACGCTCTGGGATCTTTGTGCGCACTATTACGAAAATCCTTGGGCGTGGCCCAAGGTTTGGAGCTTCAACCCACAGATCCAGAATCCGCATTGGATCTATCCCGGCGATCAACTCCGCATTTCCGACCCCAGCACAGCGCTCGACACCGCCCGGTTTCCCTCGGAGGAAACACGCAGCATCGGCGGCGGACCAGGCGCAAGGCGCTCCGGCTTTGGGGGGGCGCGGGCACCCGACACGTCAACGGTCTTTTTACGCGACTTTGGTTACATCGGAGACCCCGATGGCGACGTTTGGGGACAGGTGATTGGAGCGGTGGAAGATGCGCTGCTGCTCTCGCAAGGGGATCGCCTGTACCTAGAGATTCGACCCGGCAAGGACGTGCAAGTGGGCGACAAGCTCACGGTGTTCCGTGAGCAACACAAGGCCACACCAGTCCCAGGTTCGCGGCGACCGCCCGGAGAAGTGGTAGCCATCCAGGGTACTCTGGTGGTGGATCACTACAATCCCGACACTCACATTGCGCGTGCCTATGTGACAGAAGCGTCGGACGTGATCGAACGGGGTGCCAAGATCACCGGCGTGAACCAGCGCCTGGATCGAATCGCCAAGAAGCCGAACAGCACTGACCTTTGGACACACGTGATTGCGAGCCCCTATCCGCTGGTGTTCGTCGGCCAGTATCAGCTCGTGTTCCTGGACAAAGGCAGCGACGATGGCCTGGAGCCTGGCAACACCGTGGTCATTGTACGCAAGGGCGACACTTGGCGCAGGAGCCTCTCAACCACATCCAAGTTTGGACGCACGCGCGTAAGAATGACGGCTCCCGAGCCCGTGGTCACTGAAGACACACCCACCCTCGGCGACGAGAGCCGCTTTCCTTCAGAGGCCATCGCCGAGCTGCGCATTCTCCGTGCGGAAAAATTGAGCTCCGTAGCCATCGTGCTCGAAACTCAGCAAGAAATTGTTGCTGGCGACCGCGCGCTCGCGCGCAAAGGCTACTGAACCGCGAGCCGCCCTTGCGACACGTCGCAAAGCAGACAAGCTTACGCACCGAACCACATGGAGCAGCTGGCCTCGATCGCATTCTTATTCGGCGTCATTGGCTATTCAGCCGCCGCGACGCTGTTCTTCGTCGACCTGGCTCGAAAAGAGGGTGCTCAGAAGTTGGTCCGCGTGGCGCCCTGGCTGCTCGCCGCCGGCGCCACCAGCCACCTGGTGCACTTGGTGAGCGCGAGCTTTCTCAGCCGCATCTGCCCTGTCGAGTCGATGCATTTCGGTCTCAGCTTCACAGCTTTGATCGCCGCTTGGATCTTCTTGGCGATTCGAAGAAAGTACAAATTCAACGCCCTGGGCGCCGTGGTGGCACCCGGCGCTCTCACCTTTCTGATCAGTGCCCAATTTGTCGGCCGCCAGACCATCAACAGTGATATTCCCCCAGTGTTGCTCGCGCTCCACGTCACGAGCAACCTGACCGGCGTTGCGCTCTTCATTCTAGCGGGAGCGGGCTCAGTCTTCTACTTGATCGAAGAACGACGCCTCAAGCAACGGCGTGTTTCTTGGATCATGAACAAGCTTCCTCCGCTCAGTGCCCTCGATCGCACCGCCCACCGTTTGTTGCTGGCTGGCTTCCCTTTTCTGACATTTGGTGTGGTGAGCGGCGGATTTTTCGCCGGCAATCTCACGGATGCTTCCGGAGCTGCGCTACTGCGCGCCGGGCTTGCGTATGGCACCTGGCTGATTGTTGCGGCGGTGCTGCTATTGCGAGCTCTCGCTGGTTTTAGTGGGCGCCGCGCCGCCTACGGCACCGTCGCGGGGGTGACCTGTATCTTGCTCGTGATCCTGCTGTACATCTTGAAGCCAGGCCTGGGCGGTTCGCTGTGATCGTCGTCGTGGGCCTTTCCCACAAGACAGCTCCCATCGCCGTGCGCGAGCGGCTCGCCTTCGACAAAGAGCGGGCAGCGCACCTGTTGCAGCAAGCGACCGCGTCGGGAACCTTAAGCGAGGCACTCCTGCTGTCAACTTGCAACCGCGTCGAGCTGTTCGTTGCTGGGAAAGATGGGAGCGACGCCACCGCGGTTGACGTAGCCCAGGCAGCCATGAGCCTCTTGACCCAAGGGGCCCCGGAGCTTGCCCCGCATCTCTATAGCCACGGCGGCAACTTGGCTGTTCAGCACTTATTTCGCGTCGCTTCCTCGCTGGATTCGATGGTGCTCGGAGAGCCACAAATCCTTGGTCAATTAAAGCAAGCCTACGAACACGCTCGCGTCTGCGGCAGCGTCGGCGCCTCGTTGCATCGCGCTGTAACGCGCGCGCTCCGCACCGCCAAACGCGTGCGAACGGAAACCAGCATCGGCGCTGGGCTGGTGTCAGTTCCGAGCGTGGCGGTCGATCTCGCGAAGCAGATTTTCGGAGATCTTTCGGGAAAAGTGGCACTGCTCATTGGATCGGGGGAGATGGCTGAAGCCGTCGCACGCCTGCTCCAGGCCGCGGGCGCACGCTTAAGCGTGCTCGGGCGGAACCGAGAACGAGTTGCCAAGCTGGCTCAAAGCGTGGCCGGCCAACCCCGAAGTTGGGATGAGCTCCCAGAGGCACTCAAAGAAGCCGACATGGTGATCAGCAGCACTAGCGCTCCACATTACGTGGTGACGCGCGAGCTTCTGAAAGAAGCTTTCCGCGCCCGCCGCGCACGCAGCCTCTTCTTGATCGATCTCGCCGTACCCCGCGATATTGACCCAGAAACGAACGATTTTGATGGCGTCTTCTTGTATAATATCGATGATCTTTCGAAAGTTGTTTCCGAGTCCCTCGACGCACGCAAGCAGGAGGCCGAAAGTGCCGAGCGCATCATCGCCAATGAAGCAGCTGAGTTCGAGCGCTGGGTGGACACGCTTCAGGTTACTCCGACGATCGTCGCGCTGCGCGAACGCTTTAGGCTCGTCTTGGAGGGCGAGCTGGAACGGAGCCTGCGCGGGCGCCTAAAACATCTCGGCGCTGTCGAGAAGGATGCTCTAGGACGCATGCTCGAGGCTTCACTCAATAAGCTCATGCACGCACCCTCCACGTTTCTGAAGAAAGCGGCAGCCGACCCTTCCTTGGATGAAGCGCCGCTGGAACTCGTGGTGAGTCATTTGAGCGCCGCCTTCGCCCTCGATGACGAGAACGCGTTGGCCAGCCTGCGCGCACCCGCTGTTGATCTCGATTCGAACCCGTGCAATCCGTCGGTCGCGCTGCGACCCGAAGCTCACACTGGCACCGGAAACCAATGAACATCACCGTCGCAACCCGCAAAAGCGCCTTGGCACTCGCCCAATGCCGCGCCTGGATTCGCAGTTTGAAAGCCCTGCACCCCGAGCTTTCGGTCACCGAACTCCACGTCACGACCCAGGGTGACCGAATCGTGGATCGCTCACTGAGTGAAATCGGAGGCAAAGGCTTGTTCGTGAAGGAGATCGAGCAAGCCATTTTGGATGGTTCGGCCGACGTCGCCGTACACTCCATGAAAGATCTCCCCACCGAGCTACTTTCAGGCCTGGTGATAGCGAGTGTCCCGAAGCGCGAAGATCCACGCGACGCTGTGATCACACGGCGCGGCGTTCAACTGCGAGAATTGCCCGCTCAAAGCGTCGTGGGGAGTTCTTCGCTGCGCCGAAAAGCACAGCTCCTCAGCCTTTTTCCTGAGCTTCAGGTGGTGCCTCTCCGCGGCAACGTGGACACACGAATCAGCAAGTGTGAATCTGGGATTGTGGATGCTGTGCTCTTGGCACAAGCCGGGCTCAACCGTCTGGATAAGGGCCAGCTCACGACAGAACTCCTTCAACCTGACGCGTTCGTTCCTGCCATTGGGCAAGGGGCGTTAGCTATTGAGTGCCGAGGGGACGACACGAAGCTCCGCGAGCTTTTGGCCAGTACCGAAGACCGAGAGACGCTGTTGTGCACCACGTCCGAGCGGGCCGTCATGGCCTTCGTTTCTGGTGATTGCAGAACGCCCGTGGCCGCCTACGCTGAGCGGCAACAGGATCGCTTGTGGCTGCGCGGCTTTCTCGCCGAGGAAGACTGCTCCCGAGGTAGGCGGCGCGAACTGTTGTTACCGTGGCCTACCTCCCAGGAAGCCGCCGTCGAGGCCGGGACGCGCCTCGGCCAGATGCTAAAAGACGCGTGACTTCGCGGCCCAATTTGGCGAATTTTTCGACCATGCTGCCATTTCGGAGAGCACGCTTACTGGTTTCGGTGGGTGACGTTCTGGAACAAAAGGCCGGGATGGCAGGACAGAAACACTATCGCCCGCGACCCTGCGAAACGACGACTATCGGGAACGGCGGGTCGTGTTAGAGTCCGCGCCATGTCGCCCTCCCCACTCTTCGCGCGTCTCTTCTCGGTCCTACTCCTCGCAGCATTCGCACTCCTCTCCACCGCTTGCGGCGGCCAAGGTGGGGCCAAACATGCGACTGCTCAGCCCGGCCCAATGCCAGAAGGCGGCGAATGGACGGGAGTGTACTACTCGACGACCTACGGGAATCTACATGTCATCGCTGATGGCGATAACGCCAGCGGTGCGTGGCGAACCACAGCCGGCGATAAGTGGGGGGAGCTACACGGCAAGCTGGAGGGCAACCTGATGCGCTACGAGTGGACCGAGCACACCATCGGCATGATCGGCCCTTCGGCGACGCGCAAAGGGAAAGGCTACTTCCAGTACATTGAGGTTAAGAAGGGTGAGGCCCATGAACTCCGCGGCCAGTGGGGGCTGGAGGAAGATGAGATCGGCAGCACCTGGGACGCCGTGAAGCAACGCAATATGGTGCCCAACCTGAAGGAAGTGCGTCCTGATGAGATTGAAGGTCGTGTTACCGGCGGCGGTTGGGATGATCAGGGCTCGGCACCGAGCGGAGATTCCGGTGGCAGCGAAGAATCAGAAAGCTCGGGCGATTCATCGACGGATATGCCATAGCCACTGGCTGGACGAGCAGAACAAAAGAAGGATCGGTGTCGAGTGCCAGGTGAAGTTAGCCGCGGTCTACAGTTTGATGAGGCTCCCATTTTTGAGCGAGGCTCGCCCGGGCGCAGCGGGGCATCGCTCGGAGCCTTAGATGTTCCGGACGTGAAGCCTCAAGCCATCTTCGGCAAGCTCACGCGCAAAGTCGCCGCAGGCCTGCCCGAGGTGAGCGAGCCCGAGGCCTTCCGACACTTCGTTCGCCTGAGTCAGTGGAATTTCAGCATTGATACGCAATTTTATCCGCTCGGGTCGTGCACCATGAAGCACAACCCGAAGGTGAATGAGTGGGCCGCGCGCTTGCCAGGCTTCGCCAATCTGCACCCGCTCACGCCTCCGCATCTCGCCCAGGGTGCGCTCGAATTGATGGTGCGCCTCGCGGATTTGCTCGCCGAGATCGTCGGCATGGACCACGTTAATCTGCAACCAGCTGCCGGTGCACAAGGCGAGCTCACTGGCCTGATGATGATTCAGGCGCACCATCGCGCCCGTGGGCGGGCGCCGCGAAAAGTGTTTGTGCCCGATAGCGCGCACGGTACCAACCCGGCGAGCTGCGCCTTGAATGGTTTCGAGGCGGTGGCTTTTCCGGCCGGAAGCGCTGGCATCGTTGAGCCGGAAACGCTGATCCGCGCCTTAGAGGCAGCTCCGGATGATGTTGCGGGCCTGATGCTCACCAATCCCAACACGCTCGGTCTCTTCGAAAGCGCGATCGCAAAGCTGGCCCAGGCCGTGCACGAACGGGGTGGGCTCGTTTATGGAGACGGCGCCAACATGAACGCCGTCTTAGGGCGTGCGCGTCCAGGTGATGTGGGCGTGGATGTGATGCAGTTCAATCTGCACAAAACCTTCACCACGCCACACGGTGGTGGTGGCCCAGGCTCCGGGCCAGTGGCTTTCAAGAAACTGCTCGAACCGTATCAGCCCACTCCCGTCGTGCGGCGCGAGAGGAATGGCTTCATCATCGACGAGGATCGGCCGAAAAGCATTGGACGTGTTCGCTCTTTCTTAGGCAATTTTGGCATGATGGTGCGCGCCTACACCTACATTCGTGAGCTTGGCCCTGAGGGCTTGAAGCGCGTCAGCGAGCTGGCCGTATTGAATGCCAATTACATCGCAGCCCGACTCAGGAACGACTACTCGATCGCTTTCGTGACGCCTTCCCTGCATGAAGTGGTGTTCACGGATCGGGAGCTTGAAGCGCAGACTGGCGTGAAGACGCTCGATGTCGCCAAGCGACTGATCGATTTCGGCATGCATCCCCCAACGGTTTATTTCCCGCTGGTGGTGCGCGGGGCCCTCATGGTGGAGCCCACAGAAACCGAGACCAAGCAAACACTCGACGCGTTCGTCGACGCGATGCTGGCCATCAAGCAGGAAGCGATCGCAACGCCCGAGCTGGTGAAGAACGCACCGCACCTCACGCGCCTAGGTCGGCTCGACGAAGCCCAGGCAGCTCGCAAGCCACAGCTTCGTTGGCGCCCCAACTGAGCACGCGCAGATCAGAACTTATCAGAAATAGATCAGCGACCGCACTAGAAAGCTGCGGTCGTCAGCGTTCAGCTCGGAAGCCAGATCGAGTGCAAAATTGCGGCGATATTGCCAGCGCAAGCTGGCCTGCCCGAGCCAGGTGGTGTTCGGCTGCTGCCCGGGCAGAGCGTGCAGCTTCCCTGATACCAAACCCACGAGCTCGTCACTGAAGCGTAATCTCAAACCTGCAATCCCACCCACACCAAACCGAAGCGCACCGGCAAGCCCCGTTTTCACAGGTACCTGGAGTTCGGTGTGAGGCATGAGCCACATCAAGAGCGCATTGTCCGCAAAGGATAAACTAGAACCGGCACCCAGTTCACCGCCGGCTGCCAAGCAATCTCGGCAACCCGCATCACGAATTCGACCAACACCCGTCCCGACCGTCCAGGACCAACGCTTCTCAAACGCCGACATGGGATTCAACGAAAAAATATGAACCAGATGGATGCTTTCCAACTTGAGCTGATGGCGCTCGGCTCGGTACCTCAACTCCATGGGCAAAAATTCGATCTGCGCCGTCTCCGGATAGCCGCGCGGCGGATCCGCCAAATCGTGCAACGCCAGCCGAACGCTCAGCGCATGGAAAGCTCCCTCGGACGCGGACCAGCCGGAACCCAAGCCTAGGCGACCTGAATCGTGGCCCGTGTGTGGCATTTCACGAAAAGGCGGCGATTCTTGGCCTTCTTCGCTCACTACTGGGAGCGCTGCGCGACGTTCGAGCAACGTTTGAGCCGTCTGACTTTCCTCGCTACCGCCAGAGTCATCCTTGAGCAGCTGACGCACGTGACGATAATCGATGAGGTCTAAAGCGCCGTCGAGTGCACGCGCCTGCTTTCGCTCGGAAAGCCCCTCCGGGAATGGCAGTCTCGGGTTATCTGCGATGGCTAAGACCAACTCACGTTCATCAGGGTCCAAGTGCTTGACGCGCTGCTGAAACGCGGCGCGATTCGAAGGGCGGTAGCTCACGCGCTCGACTAAGCCCGGATTCTTGTAAAGCGCCTTCACTGTATCGGCCGGCAGCACCGGCCAACCCAGATGCTGCAACAAACGGAACTCTGGATTGGCGACCTCCAGCACACTCATGATGTGATAGGAGCAATTTTCTCCCATGTAGAAGTAATCGAAATAACTTGAGCCAACTTCCCAAATATGAGCCACCAGCATCGCCAACTCGATGGGCCTTAGCTTGAGCTCATACTCCCAGATGTCCCGAGATTCGTAGTCGTTGTACTCGCGAACCTTGTAGTAAAAAGGCAACCTGCGGAAGGTTCCAGGGAACAGACCCGTGAGGCCTTTGAAGGCGTAGAGCAGGGGGTTTTTGGTGTTTACGTTGGCGGCATAGTCCACGCCGTAATCCAACAGGTCCTGATGCTCGAGGCCGCCCGCGTTGCTTTTCTTGATGCGCAGAAACGTGTGGCCAAACGCAGAAGCTGGATTATTCAGATAATACGAGGAGAAGACGAGCGTGATGGCTGCCGGGCGCGTCTCGCGCAAGAATGTTTCAAACTCCGGACAAGTGCGCGTCGTGAGCTTCCGCCAATCTATATGCAGTTGCTCGCTGAGCCACAAGCGGCGCGCAGGAAATCGGCAGAACGGGTGCTGCAGGCTTGACGGGCCACTCCAAGCTTCCACAAAACCACGCAGCGTTGCTTCCAACTCTTGAACGGGATCGTGCTTGCCGTCCGGCGCTACAAAAAACGCCGAGCCATCCGCCTCACTGCTGTAGCCGCCTAACAAATTCTGACGATAGTGGCCCAGGCGCAGCCACTCTGGCTCAACGGCAAGCTGTTTCGCTCGCGCCTGAGCGATCAAACTATTCAAATAGACGCGCTCAGCCGCGGCGTTCGACGGAGGGGAAGCCTCCGCCGAAACGCTCACTGCTAGGAACGCCCACCCGATCGCACTCCGAACTCGCAACCAACGACCTTAGCCGATGCTAGAACAAGCCAGCGTCTTATCGGTACGCAAAATCGAGATCACCGAAGCACCCACCTGGGAGCTGGCCACACCGGCCTTCGGGAAAACGCGCTTGAAGTTCTTCTGGAGCGAACGCCCCACCGCTTGCGCGTCCGCACAACCCGCCAATTGACTCAAACTGGCAATCGTTTCTCCACGGCCGCGAGCCATGTCTCTAGAAAGTGCCACACGATTGGTTTCCACGAATGCTTTCGCACTCGTTTGGCCACCCGCCGTGTCATCACAATTGCTGGTTCCGGACGTAATACCGAAGGTTTGGTTTCCGGAAGTAAAGTTCGTGGTTCCGGCAAAAATCTGCACAATGCCGGGATCATCTCCAATGATGATGGAGCCCAAGCCACAGCCTGCTGCTCCATATTTTTCTTTCGCGTTCGCAGGAATCGAAAGTGCAAGAGCGAACGCCGCCGTGAGCGCAATCTTAGTCCATTTCATGGTTTAACCCTTTCTTATCAGCCTACTTCTAGGCTTGCCTCGTGCGCAGAGTAGTTTTTCGCGGAACGAACTGTCAACGCACGTGGCTGGCCCCCCCTGGCCCCCCTCTCAAAGTCGAACACCAGATAGTCAGCATGCTTACTATCTCCAAGGAACGAAAAGGCCAGCTCACCTGGCCTGCGGCGC
>CAZSUA010000071.1:0-19507 GCA_964609655.1 uncultured Polyangiaceae bacterium
CGAGATCCACCAATTTCAGCTACCGCTGCCGCCCAAAGCGCAGATTGTCGCACGAGGCGGGCGCTACGGTGCGCTCTCGGGCAGCCGTTGGCTGGGAGGCGATTTGAGTCATCTCATTTCCGCTTTGGAGCGGACGCGCGCTTAGTCCCGGTGCGTTTTGGCTTGAGCTAGCCGGTATTGTTGGCGGAGCTTGGCTTCAGCATCACGCTGCTGTTCTTCAGCGTCCAAAAGCACCAAACCGGGAACGGGCGAAGGGCGACCCTGTTCGTCGATGGCTACGTACACCACATAGGCAGAATTGGTGTGGGTGATGTTGCCTGTAATGGCGTTTTCAGCGTGGACTTTGACTTCAACTTCGATGGAGCTTCTGCCCACGTGGGTCACGTAGGCTCGGCAGCACACCAGCTCACCGATATGCACCGGTGAGTGAAATGTCATGGAGTCGATGGCGATAGTGACGCACGCTTTGCCTGCGTGTCGCATCGCCGCAATCGCACCTGTCTCGTCCACCATTTTCATGATGAGGCCCCCGTGTACATTGCCAAGCGCATTGGCATGTACGGGCAACATCAGCTGATTCATCGTGATTTCTGAAGCGGAGACGGGCTTCGGCTGCATGGTATTTTTCTACCCTAACTGGGGGCGGCGTGCTACGGTCACGGCCATTCTTAGCGCGAATGTTGGAGCGCATCTCTCAATAGTCTGCACGTTTGCTCAATGGATCTCCTCTACTTCGTGATCTTGGTGAGCACGCTCATCTTCGTGCATGAGCTCGGCCACTTCATGTTCGCCAAAGCTTTTGGCGTGAAGGTGCTCACGTTCAGTCTCGGGTTCGGTCCCAAGCTTCTGAAGTTACGCGGGAGGGAAACAGAATATTGCATCTCGCTTCTCCCGTTTGGCGGCTACGTCAAGATGCTGGAGTCATCGAAGAGTGACATTGTGCTCCCCGAAGATCGAAAGCGAACCTTTGAATCGCTCTCGCTCTACAAGCGCATCATCGTGGTGCTGGCCGGTCCAGCGATGAATCTCATCTTCCCCGTCTTGCTCTACTTCTCCGTGTTCGTGGGCGATGGGCCCTTTCTCGCACCGACCGTCGGGATCGTGCTTCCCGATCATCCTGCCGATGGCAAGCTACTGCCGGGCGATCGCATCATGGCCGTCAACGGTGAGGACGTTGGAACGTTCGATGAAGTGAAGCGATTGATCGCCAAATCTCCGGGCGAGCCCGTGGCATTTAGAGTGTTTAGGAATAATCGGCATGTCGACGTAGAAGTGACTGCGGACGATGAGATTGAGCATCAAGCGCTGGGTCTTGTCCGACATGTCGGAAGTGTCGGCATTCAACCGAGTGCTCCTGCGGCGGTGATCGGTGTGCCGGAGCCGGATTCTCCGGCGTATCGAGCCGGCCTACGCTCTTTTGACGTGATCACGCAGATTGCGGGCGCACCGATTCGACGCTTCATGGATCTTGAAGCGATGCTTTCTGAAAATCAGGGTGAAACAGTGCCTGTCACGTACATGCGGCCCGTCACCACGCCGAACGCGCTCGGAGGCCTAGCGGACATGGGCGTCTACGAAGCTGGGGTTGTCGCGCTCACCCCCAATCCTGGAACAGGCACTTTGCTTGAGCGCGTGGGGCTGGAGCTGGCCGATGTCTATGCGGCGATCGTCCCCGAAGAGTCCTTTCTCTGGCGAGCGGGGCTGCGCCAGGGAGATAAGATTTTGGCACTCGACGGCGTCGCTATCACGGCTTGGTCGAGCTTTCGGGAACAGGTGCTAAAGGTTCCTGATATATCGCATCGTATTGAGTTCTTGAGCGCGCGCGATGGGCGCCCGCGTTCGGGCACGTTTCTTCTGCGGCGTGAAGAATTCACCGATGAGCATGGGCAATCGTTCGTGCATTATGTGCTGCCGGTGCAGCAATGGGTGCCGTTGGCGCCTGAGCAGCGCGTGGAGCATCCGACACCGCTCCGCTACGCCATGCAAAGGGCGGTCGAAGAAACAGTGGACGTGACGCGCTTTCTGTTAGTGGGGCTGGTCCGTGTTGCCGAAGGAAGAGTCAGTCTGAAGTCGATCTCCGGGCCTATCACCATTTATGAAGTCGCTGGGCAAGAGGGGCGAAAAGGTGCTGATTACTTTATCTGGGTGATGGCACTGATCAGCATCAATCTGGGGCTCTTTAATTTGCTTCCAATCCCGCTGCTAGATGGCGGGCATCTGATGTTTTTCGCACTTGAAGGCATTTTGCGCCGTCCGCTGCCGCTTCGGGTGCGTGAAGTGGCTCACATTCTTGGTATGGCAATTTTACTTGGACTGATGGCAGTGGCATTCAAAAATGATGTTGAGAAAAGGTGGGACGTAATTGTGGGGCAAGTGCGTGAACTCGTCAGCTGAGCCCAAGCGCGCCCGACACATTCAAGGCCTCGATACCCGCGAACTAGCGGCTCGAATCGTGGACCGCGTGTGCCATAAATCCAGCTACCTTTCGCTCACCTTGGCGGCAGAATTGGACCGTCATCCGCAGCTCACGGCGAGCGATCGACACCTGGTGACAGAGCTCTGCTACGGCGTGATTCGCACCCACCGAGCGCTCATTGCGCAGCTGGAGCGGCATGTGCCACGCACGTTGAATCAAAAAGACGGAATGGTGCTCTCACATCTATTAATCGCAGCTTATCAACTCCTGGTCTTGGACAGGGTGCCCGATTTTGCCGCCGTGGATAGCGCGGTGTCGGGCGTTCGGAAGCTGCGGGGAGCTAAAATTGCCGGGTTTGTGAATGCGCTTTTGCGGCGAGTGGCGGAGTCAAAGGCCCGAGTGACGGTGGCTGGAGGCCTGCTCAAAACGGCTCCCGATTGGCTCCAACAGCGTCTCGAGAGCTGCGTCGGTGGGCCGGACGCGTTGGCACTCCTCGGGATCGTCGGTGAGGCTGGCGCTCGGCATTTCGAAGCGCCGCCGGCGTGTGTGCGGGTGATTGCTGGCAGGGCTGCACCGGCGTGGCTTCAAGATGCTCCGGCAAGCCGTTGGGTCCCCGGAGCGTATACGGTGAGCGGCTATGGCGATCTACGCCAGCGTGGTGCTGATTTCACCGTGCAAGAAGAGGGCGCGCAGATCCTAGGCTGGCTCGTCGGTGCACAGCCAGGCGAACGCATCCTGGATGCCTGCGCGGGGCGTGGCAATAAGTCGCTGCTCTTAGCCGAACGAGTGGGCACCGAGGGGCGTATTTTCGCGGCAGATCTGTACGCTTCAAAACTTGAAACATTGTCCGAACACGCGCACGCTTTGGGGCTTTCTCTTGAAACAGCGAGTGTCGACTGGACGGAGGGCGTTGGCACAGTTCCAGATAGTTTCGATCGCGTGCTGGTGGATGCTCCCTGCACGGGCGTCGGCACTCTGCGGCGTCGGCCGGAGATCCTGCTGCGTTTGAAGCCCGAGGATCCCGAACGCATGGCTACGATGGCTGTGGCCATCCTGCGAAACGCAGCATCGCGTGTGCGTGCTTCGGGTAGAGTCGTGTTCGCCGTGTGCAGCGTGTTGCCAGAAGAGTGCGAGGGGGTGCTCGCCCGGGTCGCAGATATTCTGGAGCCGGTGCCGTTTGAGGTCACAGAATTGAGCAGCCTGATCCCACCTGGAAGCACAGCGCTTCGGTTGCTGCCGAGAGTGCACGGCACAGATGGTTATTTTGTGGCGAATTTGCGGCTGATCTGATGCTTAGCAGGTTCATTCCACTTGGGCATTCTTCATAATGGGCCTCGACAACCTTGGTGCCTTTGCCAGGGGAATGGTGGTCGCCATTCTTTCAATCACTTTCCTCGGTGGCGTCATCGCGCTTATCGGCTGGGAGGCTCTAAGGAGGATTCGCCTCCATCCATGACGATCAACAACTGACCGCTGTAGAGCCGCTACTCGCAGGCCTCAGAGGTGCAATTCCATTCGCCGAAGTGGTGCAATCCGGTCCGCGTAGGCGCGCGGCGGCGGACGCTGCTTGACTTCGCATCTTTCGTCCTGGTCGTAAAAATGAGCCCAACAGGGCGGGGCCAGAGCTCAACGACAACGCGGTCGCTTCAGCTACGTCTTCACTTCGTGCGGGGCGGATTTCGATGGCAGCGTTCATGCGATACCCCTGTAACTAGAGTAAGCAGAGTCAGCAAGACAGCGCCCGAGTTGGCCTCTTGTGGCCCTTGCTTGAGCTCTGCATTGAGTCGGGTTATGGGATGCTAACGTCGTCTCTTTGGATGACCCCGATTTGCAATCTCGGTATTGTTGGTGCTTGCTGTGTGTTGCTGTTGCCGTTGCTGTTGCCGGAAACGATGTCATACGTGAAGAAGATTCTGCTGCGATCGATAAGCGTTCTGATGGGCCTGTGCGCCGCGCTGGTGGTCGTAATCGTCGTTGGGGTGCTCGTGAGCCGGCGATTCAGGAGCACACCCGCGTTTAGGGACCCGTCGGGTAGCGTCGTTACCGGCAGTATCGCCACTTTGGAAGACATGAAGCTGGGCGACTATCAACAGACTCTGTTGATCCGGGGTCGGAACAGCAAAAATCCAATCCTTCTCTACTTGCACGGCGGCCCTGGCATGACGGAGCTTCCGCTCGTTCGGCACTTCAACGCCGCGCTGGAAGAACGCTTTACTGTCGTACTTTGGGAGCAGCGGGGCGCCGGGCACTCTTACTCACCGTTCCTCGACAAGAAGACGCTGACAATTGAGCAGCTCCTGAGCGACGCTCATCAACTCATTCAAAACCTCACCGAACGTTTTCAACAACGGAAGGTGGTGCTCGTCGGGCACTCTTTTGGCAGCTTTCTGGGGCTAGAGCTGGCGCGGCGTTATCCGGAGTTGTTGAGCGCTTACGTGGGTATCGGGCAAGCTGTCTACTTCCCCGAGGGTGAGAAGCTGAGTATGAAGTTTGTGAGGCGAGAGGCGCTTCTTTCCCAAAATGCTGAGGCGCTTCGGGAGCTCGGAAGGATCGACGATTATCCAAGTCAGAAGCCAGGCTCGATGGACGACGTTTTCACCGAGCGCAAGTGGCTGGCAAAGTTTGGCGGGGTGCTGCACGGAAAGGACGGATTGGGCAGCTTATTTTCCGTGGAAAGGCCGCCCGAGTTCACGCTCTTCGATTTCGTGCCGTTTGCCCTAGGCAGCTACTCATCGCTGAAAGTGCTCTGGCCCCAGGCGTTGCGCGCACCCGATTTTCGCGTGACCGCGGCGAAGCTCGAGGTGCCGGTCTATTTCGTGATGGGTCGACACGACTACAACGTGCCCTTCGAGCTCGCTCGTGACTATTACGACCGCCTAGACGCCCCAAGCAAGCAGTGGATATGGTTCGAATCCTCGGCGCACATGCCCAACTTTGGAGAGCCGGAGAAGTTCAACAAGTTCATGTTGGAGCAAGTCCTGCCCACAGCGCTCGCCCAGTAGAGAGGGTTGTGTGCCGCAACCTACGGTGACCAACAGCGGAGGCACGGCCATCAAACGATCTGGACTTTCTGGCGACATTCCTGGCCTTGCGGGTACCCAAAGACGCCAAGTATCGCTGATGCGATTGATGTGCGGACAACGCGAACCCGACGCTCCGAGGGCTTAAGCATCTGGCTGACTTCGACCCTCGACTTTCAACCGTTCTACCAACGGCTGGGCTTCGTCAAACAACCGGACCTGCTGGCCCGTTTCCCGGGTGTCACGGGGCCTTCGGAATACCTGGAGTGACTCCAAGTGTGGCTCGTCATCAAGCGGAATTGGCGGCTCTGTCCTTACCATAAGCAACATCACTTCGGCTTGGTTGAAGCGGAACCACAACCTGATGTTGCGGCCGCGGACTCGTCGTACCCAAGCGCGCCCAATGGGCGGCTGAATCGCCTCGAAACCAGATGGGCTCGGGAGTTCAGCGACAGCCGTGAGTGCGTTGACCGTTCGCCCAACGGCAAGCGATCGCTCAGAAGCCGAATTCGATCAATCGCCCGAATTGACGAGCATACCAAGTCGTTATCCGAGTTCGTCGCGCCAAGATGGCGCCCTCGCGAAGTTCGTCGTGCGTGAGTTCGAGGAGTACTTGCGCTGCGGGCTGCTGTCCGCAGGTTGCCTGCCGCAGCTGCAGCTCCTTTGCCTGGAGAAAACGGCCTTCCTTGCTCTTCGCGGGTTCTTGTGTCTGAATTGCCGCGCTCAGGAGTCCGCAACAATGTTTTGGCATTTCGATTCGAGGCATAAATATTCAGCAATAGTGATGATGGCGTTAATCGGGTGCGGTGAAGCGAAGACTGGGCTTTTTTCTAATCCAAGCGGTCTCACTGGGGGTGCGGGGTTAACGGGAGGTTCATCAAGCTTCGGTGAGGCCAGATCCGGTGGTGGCGGGAGTTCCGCGACGGCGAACGGAGGCCTCGGGGGTGGGGGTTCGGGCGGAACTTTGAGCACAGGCGGCACGGAGTCCGGCGGTGAAGGGCCTACCGGCACACCGGAGGGTTCGAGCGGCGGCGCTTTGGGCGGAACAAATTCAGGCGGGACGAATTCAGGCGGGACGGGTGGGACGACCAACCCAAGCTCGGGCGGAATGGGCCAAGCCGGTTCTCCGGGTATGGGTGGCACAGGTCCGAAAGTAGTGCTCAATGAGATTCTCGGCGTTGGCGATCTCGTGGAGATCTACAATGCCGGGGACAGGGTCGCAAACATAAGCGGTTATCTTGTAACCGACAACACCTCAACTGGCACCCCGGACGTGGCGAACCCCTTCGTATTCCCAGCAAATACTCTACTACAGCCTGGTCACTTTGCGGTGGTGATTGGGATGGGCGATGAAGACGGCGCCGTAAACGGTGGTCCGTTCAGCGGGAAGATGTGCGGAAACGTTACTGTGGAGTGCTACAAGGGGATCTTCGCAGTCAGCCAGACCGATGGAGAGAATGTATTTTTGCTGAATCCCGCCCAATCAGTTTTGGATCAAGTCGCCTATCCTGCCGATACCTCGCCATCGTACGGTCGTCTCCCCAGCGGAGTTGGTAGCTTCGCGGTCACCACCGAAACGACTTTCGGCTTCAGCAATAAGTGAATCCCCGCTGTCAGCAGGTTCGGGAAAAGATGACGCCTGGGAACGGCCCAGTTTCCTGTCGCACTCCTCGCCAAACTGCGTTTGGATTCAACCGTCGCCGCACACGGGTGCGTTGCGACACGCCGTGATGCACCCGCCGACTCCGTAGAGATTGGACTGGCTGCTGGGCTCGGGTGACCAGCCAGAGCTCCCCACATGGCCCCTGCGCACCATCCGACCGTTTTGGCGGTTCGTCGGTCCTATGAGAAGGCGTTCCTACTAGTGAGTGAGTCAAGACACGTTATTCGCTCATGTTCATGAGCGAATAACGCTTTAAAACGCCTTGAAATGTTTGGGATGCAGCGTGTGTTTATCTGGTCCCCAGGTCTTTTTAATGCTAGCAGGATTGCGCCTTAGTCGCGCTTTGGCGATCTCCACAACGGACATAAAAATGATGAATCTACGCACATTATCGCGCATTTGTTGGCCTCTGACAGCATTTTTAAGCCTACTTACCGTGAGCACAGGAAGTTCTGCCCACAACAATGGCGTCGCGCGGACGCCTCCGATGGGCTGGAACACGTTCGAAGCGTTCGTCGGCGAATACGATGACGCCATCTTGCGCGGCAACGTGAACGCGCTGGTCGATTCAGGGTTGAAAAATTTGGGTTACGTTTACTTCAACTTAGACGGCGGATGGTGGGCGTACAAAGGAGCCCTGCGCGACGCCGGGGGCAACATCAACTTCAACCTCACCGCGGCAACCTGCGAAAATGATCCGCCTTGTCCCGTCTACGCGAATGGGAAGGCTGGAATGAAGGAGTTCGCAGACTTTGTGCGCAGCAAGGGCATGAAGTTCGGACTTTACATGCAGCCAACGGAGCAGCTGAATACGTGCACGCATCTCACCGAGGATGTCAACCTTCTCAAGTACCTGGGCGTAGAGTTCTTGAAGTACGACGGTTACATCACGAGCCCAACGTCACCGTGCTTCCCGCAAATGCGCGACGTGCTCGACGCAAGCGGCTTACAGGTGGTGTACAGTGTGAATCGCAGTCATGATCCCGGCGAACTCGCGGATGCCAACATGTGGCGTACCTCGGGCGACATCAGCAACGATTGGCAGTCGATCATGAATAGCCTCGATACGGTGGCGGGTGCAGCCTCCAACGCCGGGCCTGGCGGTTGGAACGATCCAGACTTTCTCGAGGTGGGAAATGAAGGAGTCACGTACGAACAAGGCAAGGCGCAGTTCAGTCTTTGGGCTGTCGTGGCGGCACCGTTGCTGATCAGCACGGATTTAAGGAGTGCCACGTCAGAAACCATCGAAATTCTGTCGAACACCGAGGTCATCGCCGTGAGCCAGGATGTTATGGGTAAGGCCGGCCAGCGCATGGGTTCGGCTTCCAACCAAGAGGTTTGGTCGAGGGAGCTCGGCGATGGCGGGCGAGCCGTTGCTCTTTTGAATCGCGGCAATTCTGCTGCGAACATCAGCGTCAACTGGGCAAACATCGGCGTGAGCGGCAGCCAGATGGTGCGAGACCTCTGGGCCCACGCAGATCGCGGCAGCTTCACTACGACCTACTCTGCGAACGTGCCGGCCACGGGTGTGGTCATGCTCAAGATCGGCGGAAGCGGTGTGGTTCCTCCACCCGCGCCCGGCGGGACCGGGGGCACAGGCGGTGCTCCCGCGGCGGGCGGCGTGGCTGCAACGGGTGGAGCCGCTGAAACCGGCGGAGCTGGCGGTGCCTTCGCGAGTGGCGGTGTCCCGGGCGTCACAGGAGGCGCGCTGGGATCGAGCGGCGGCGCTTTCGGAGCTGGTGGCATCCTCGCGACCGGAGGTGTCGCTTCGAGAGGAGGGAATAGCGGCTCCGTTGGCGGCGGCAATAGCGGATCGCTGGGCGCAGGAGGTGCAGGTTCCGATGCGTCGCGCGGAAGGTCGAGCCAATCAGCCGGCTGTGGGGTATCCACACCCGGTGTGGCGCGGGCTGGTTTTGCGGGTGCGTTGCTTTTCGGAATCCTTGCGCTTCGCCGCCGTGCCCTTCGCCAACTCTAGTGAAGACCTGGGGCCCACTCAGGTGGCCCAAGCATACGGTGAATACGCTGCTCACCCGGCTCCGGGTCGGGTATGAAGAGCACCACGGTGGATACGGCGACGATCAGCGAGGCAAGAGCGGGAGCTCATTCCTAAGCAGCGCAGATTGGGTTCTTGACATGGCACGAGAAGACAGAAAACGAAGCATCCTGACCACCCCGATCGGTCGCCTGCGCGTCGTCGCTTTCGCCGAAGGATGCTCCTACTTGCTTCTTCTCGGCGTTGCGATGCCGCTCAAGTACTTCGCGGGCCTTCCTTTCGCCGTGAAGATCGTCGGTTCGCTGCATGGTGCACTGTTTGTTCTGTTCTGCGGGGCGCTCCTGCAGGCAATGGTCAGCGCGCGCTGGTCGATGCTACGCGGGGCCGTCGTGTTCGCCTCGTCTCTGGTGCCCTTCGGCACTTTCGTCATCGATGGGCGCCTGAAGCGAGAGGACGACGCACGCCGTGACGCGGCAAGTTCGTCGTGATCTCCTGCGTTGTCGTCGTGCGCTCACGGCGCTAGCCTGGCGGTCATGAAGACCACTTACTTCAGCATTCGGAGTGGCGCCTGATGGCTCTCCGTCGCCGTGCACTCGTGGTTGGGGGTGCGCTCGCCATGGCGCCCTTAGGCTGGCTCTACGGGTGCCGCCGGCAGGTGAAGGGGACACTGTCGCTCGATCCAACTCGAACCTTAGCGGTGCCACCTGGTTTTCGGGTAACCATTTTGGAACGAGTGGGCGCCCCGATGTCCGATGGCGCTCGAGTGCCAGCCCTACCCGACGCCATGGGCGCGTTCGCCGGGGAAGCCGGCCAGGTGGTGCTGATGCGCAACCATGAAGCAGGTCGCGACATGGCGATGTCAGGTCTCGATCTCAGTCGGCTCCCCGAGCAGATGTACGACCGTGGCGCGGCTGGTGGCGTCACGCGCTTGGTGGTGGGGCCCGATCTCAAGCGCGTGACGAGTCACGGTGTACTGGCGGGCACCTTGCGCAACTGCGCAGGTGGGGTTAGCCCCTGGGGTTGGCTCAGCTGTGAAGAGTCCGTTGAGCCTGGGCACGGCTATGTGTTTCTTTGCCCCAAAGGCGCAACGCGTCTGACGAGCCCCCAAAGGCTAACGGCTTATGGTCGCTTCAACCACGAGGCGGCCTGCGTCGACCCAGCCACCCACATTGCTTACCTCACTGAAGACCGCCCGGATGGCTGCCTTTACCGCTTCGTCCCGAGAGAGCGTGCGCGCCCGTTCGAAGGAGTGCTCCAGGCGCTCCGGGTCATCGGGCAGCCCGCTAGGAATACTGGTGAGGGTCTGGCGCCGGGTCAGAGGCTCGCCGTGGATTGGGTTGAGGCGCCCGAGCCCGAAGCCGAGGATGATGGCTTGCGGCTGCGCAGCCGAGCGCGAGGCGCGTGCACCATCTCTCGGGGAGAAGGGCTTTGGTTTCATGATGGTCGCGTCTACTTCGCCGCGACGAGTGGCGGCCCCAACGGCACAGGTCAGATCTTCTGCCTGCGAGATACTAGGTCGGGGGAAGCCGATCTGACGCTGCTGGCTCAGTCGACGAGCGCCGATGAGCTGGATGGGCCAGACAACATCACCGTGGCACCTTGGGGGGACGTGATCATCGCCGAGGATGGCCGCGGAGAGCAGTACCTGCGGGGCCTCACGCCAGCGGGCAAGCTGTACAACATCGCGCGCAACGCACTGAGTGAGGGGGAGCTTGCCGGTGTGTGCTTCTCGCCGGATGGCCGCACGTTGTTCCTCAACCTCCAGAACGACGGCCTCACCGTCGCCCTGAGCGGGCCGTGGCGTGACCTAGCCCCGGCGTGAGCACCTGCTAGCCTCAACCCAAGCGCTGCGTCGGCAATGGTGTAGAAACCTGCGATGCCAATAGTATTTGGGGAACGGCCAATTTGGCTTCCGTTGCGCACGAAATCCGTGATCGGGTCCGGACAGGTTGGCCCGTTTACAACAGTTGGTCCAGCACGGTCCCCTTAAATCCGACGATTGAGAGCGAACTTAGGCGTTAGAGCGAAGTACATGAGCATGAGCTCTGGCAGCGTTGGTTCGCGCCGACGCCCTTGAATGAGCAGGGGCCGCTGCCGCAGTGAACGTCTGTTTTTTCGCAAGCCTGAGCGTCGGAACAATCCAGATTGCAGGCTCCCGTTGTGCAGGTCATGGCAAGCTCCTTACAGGTATCATCCCCGGAACACCGCAAATTGCACGCATAGATGCCGTCGCACCTGAGCTTAGCCTTCTCACACGCTTTGGAGCCGGTGCAGGTCACCTGACAATCCATGTTGAGCGGGCACGCAATATTAGATTCCTTGCACGCATCCGGACCCATACAGAGGATCTGGCAGGTGCCAGCCGCGCAGCCACCCGTGCATTGCGCTGGGCAAGCGACGGGAGCCGGCGGCACTGGCGGCGCAGCACAAGCGCCGACAACCGCGCATTTCCCTGATAGGCACGTTCCAGCCGGGCATGTGTTATTGCATAGGCCGCAATGGTTGGCATCCGTGTCGAGCCGCACGCAGGCTCCGCCACACAGCGTGTAGCCGTCTTGACAGGTAATCGTGCACGCCCCGTCAGCGCAAAGGGGCACCCCGTTGGCGACTCCCGGGCACACCTTCCCGCACCCCCCGCAGTTCACGGGATCGTTCAGCAAGCGGGTGCACACCCCGCCACAATTTTCAGTCATTCCCGCACAGGAAGGCGCGCAAGCACCAGCGCTGCACACTTCACCTTGGGCACACGCGCGGCCGCAAGCGCCACAGTTGGCGGGGTCGTCGGCTGCACGGATGCAAGCACCGTTGCATTCCGCGTAGCCCACATCGCAGGCGAGGTCGCAGGCGCCTTCCACGCAGGTAGCAGTGCTATTGGCAGGCGCGCTACACACGTTTCCGCAGGCATTGCAGTTTGAAGAATTGACTTTCAAATCGACGCACACATCGCCACACCTGCTCAGCCCTGCGTCGCACCTGAGGTCGCACTTCGATGCGGCGCAAATCGACGTAGCCCCAGGAGACGCGGGGCAGCGTGAGCCGCAGGCCCCGCAGTGTTCCGAGCTGCTCGTGAGATCAACGCAGGCCGATGCACAGTTCATGAGGCCCACAGCGCAGGCGCCGCTACAGACTCCCTCCGAGCAGACTTGGCCGCCCGCGCACAGGTTGTCGCAGGCACCGCATCGCGCGGGATCGCTGCGCAAATCAGAGCACAGACCCGAGCAGGTTTGGAACGGCAACCGGCAGGCCGCCTGGCAGCGACCGGACACACACTCCGCGCCTCCGCCCGGACACACGGCGCCGCAGACTCCGCAGTGGTTCGGATCGCTTGCGACGTCAACACATTCGGTCCCGCAGGCAACTGTCGGTTTCGTACAAGCGAAGTTGCAGTCGTTTTCCACGCAAACACCCGCCCCACCGCGAGGCGAACTGCACACAGCCCCGCAGCCGCCACAATTTCGCGGATCCGTTGAGAGTTGAACGCACTGCTCACTGCAGAGGGTCGCCCCCATCCCGCACGAAACAAGCGGCCCCGCAACGCCGGCCAGGATGCAGCGCTGCGTTGCGGCATCGCACGCATACCCATTGACGCAACGCCCCTGAGAATCGCACCGCTTTCCATCCAAACTTGTCGAGAGGCTTGACTCACACGCGCCCCCGAACCACCCAGTTAACAGCAACAGTGCGAACGGGAGTATTGCCGGCATCCGACTCACCCTCCAGCGCGGAGCTCCCAATGCTGGCCTCATTCCCAGTGGACTCAGCAACATTCGCGCCACACTCGGAGCGCAAGTCAGGCGGCAAAGCTCGAGGAAGGGGCTACCGACGAGGAACACGCTCCCCTTCCCCTGCTGCGAAATGCCACAGGTGAGGCGGTTATGCTCAACGAACTCCTTAGATTCCAAGGTCTGTGCCAGTAGCGCGAAAATTGACGATAAATTGTAGGCTATGTGTGCCGCTGGTGCGCCCTGCCTGTGGCACATGTGACAGCAGCAGCGTTTGGGAGACGCCTGACGGACAATGAGAGCACCTTCGCTTCCGAAATGCCCGGCGCTAGTTATCTTGACCGGAAGCACGGAAGAAGCGCCAGCGGCTCGCTGGAGCGACCCGGCTAGCGAGGCACTCGAAACATGGCGGACTCACTCCTTTCTACAGCCCTGGCCCAAGCGCGACGCTGGAAGCGTCGAGTGCTCCTGACCGTTGGAGGCGTCGTCGTGCTCGCCGTAGCCGTTGTTCTGATCGATGCCTGGAGCGGCCTCGGTCACTCGGCTCACGGAGCGCGGCTCGAACGCATGCAGCGCTCCAAGCAGTGGAAAGATGGACGCTTCGACAATCCGCAACCATTGGTCAACGACTCCTGGGGCATGCTGACGGGGTTGCTGCACGTGAGCCCACACGCTACGCCCGCGGTGGCACCAGAGACCGAAACCGCCGACCCTCGGCTTTTTGACGCGTGGCCTGCGAGTGGCTTACGGGTGAGTTGGTTTGGGCACGCCTCGATGTTGATTGAGCTGGACGGTGTCCGCGTATTGACCGATCCGATGTGGAGCGAGCGTTCATCGCCGCTCACCTGGGCAGGGCCGAAGCGTTGGTTCCCCGCGCCGATTGCCCTACGAGATTTGCCGCCCATCGACGCGGTGGTCATCTCGCATGACCACTACGACCACCTCGATAGGGAGACTATTGTCGCATTGAACCGAGACACGCAAGCGTTGTTCATTGTGCCGCTCGGAGTTGGCGCACACCTGGCCTACTGGGGTGTGCCCGAGCACCGCATTGTGGATCTGGATTGGTGGGAGAGCCGAAAAGTCGGCGAAATCGAAGTCATCGCGACGCCTGCCCGTCACGCTTCGGGCAGACACTTGTTCGATCAAAACGCCAAACTATGGGCGGGTTACGCGTTGGTCGGCCCTGAACATCGCGTCTATTTCTCGGGCGACACGGGGCTGTTCCCTGCGCTGAAGCAAATCGGCGAAAAGTACGGACCGTTTGATGTCACCATGATCGAGATCGGGCAGTACCATCAATCCTGGCCCGACTGGCACATTGGCCCCGAGCAAGCTGTGCGCGCGCATCAATGGGTCAATGGCCGTGTGATGCTTCCGGTTCATTGGGCGCTCCTCACCTTGGCGTACCATGGATGGACCGAACCCGTTGAACGCGTCCTAGCAGAAGGCAAGCAGCAAGGCGTCACGATCCTCACGCCAAAACCGGGGCAAAGCATCGAGCCCAAAGCCGCCCTTGCCCTCTCCCGTTGGTGGCCCGAGGTGCCGTGGATTGGTGCTGATCAGCAGCCGATCATTTCGACGCAAACCAACTGAAACCGCTCGTGCCGGCTCCGTCCGGCGGGCACCACTGCTCCCTACGCAAACAGTCCGTTCACCGGACCTGTCACGAGCGCGGGATCTCCAAAGTTCCCCTGCACGCCGAACGCCTGCGCCAATGAGGTCCACACATCGTTCATGGTACGCCCGCCCATGTCAACGATGCGGCCCCCCATCATGCCGAGCGACTTGCCGCCGAACATCACGACGGGCATGCGATCCCTCCCGTGCGCGTTTCCGTCGTCAATGCCGGTGATGAAGGCGACCACGGTGTTGTCCAGCAGGCTGGTGCCCGCGCCATCCGGTGTGTTCTTCATGTCGAGCAAGAGCTCGGCCAACATCGAGCAATACCAACGATCGATCGCGCCTCGTTCGTTCGGGTCCCCCGCGTGCGAGATGTCGTGGTGGCCATCGGCATTCTTCACTTCGTTGGGGATGATCTGGTTGAAGGCCATGCCGGATTGCTCTGGCGCGAAGCTGAAGCTCGCCACGCGGGTGAGGTCGCACGAGAAGGCCCCTTTGAGGACCTGGAACATCTGGCGCGAACGGCTCTCATGCTCGAGGGGGCCGGCCGCCAGCGCGCCGAGGGCAGGTTGGCTGCATCCTGCGCCGCCGCCACCGCCGCCCAGAACGCTTTCATTTTGACGCACCAGATCGGCGATGGCGCTCAGCTGCTCGTCGAGCTTGCCCTGCTGAGAAAGGGGCACACGTGCTTTGAGTCGAGTCGCGTCTTGGGTCAGCTGGTTGAGCACGGCGCGCTGTAGCTCGCGAGCTCGCTGCTGTGCGCCTTGATCGCTCGGCATAGCCGAAGGGGCGACGAAGTTGCCAAACAAGCTCGACAGAGCGGCGTCGGGCCGGATTTCGGGGTCGAGCGCGCCGGTTGTACCGCCACCTGCGTACGACAGGATCCTGAGCCCCGGCCCTAGCCGCGAGGACGCTACGGATTCGAGGCTCGCGGCGAGCTGGATGGAGCGCTTTAGGGTACCCGCGGCAAAAGGGGAGGACTGTGCGAGCAGCTGGTCGATCGAAACCCCCGTGCCGGTGGCACCGTCTCCGGCCGGAGCGCCTTGGCGACCAATCGTCATCCCAAACAGACCGGCGTCGTGTTCGCCCCACGATTCGTCGCGCGGATTGGTGAGGTTGTCCAGGAGCACCATATCCGACTTCAAAGGCTCGAAGGGGCTCGTGATCGAGGGCAGTTGGAAGTTGGTCGCACTTCCCCCTTGCGGGAAGAAATTGCTCGCGATCGAGCCGTGCGGCCGCATCGCCAACAGAAAGCGCTTGGGCGTGCCGCTCTGCGCGCGCGCTAGCAGGGAGCCCAAGACGGACGTTCCGAGCACGCCGAGGCCGGCAGCCTTTAGAAACCTTCTTCGATCAGTGGCATGGGTGTTTCGCATGGTCGTTCTCACTTGACGTCGCGGGTTGCAAAACCAGGGCTCGAAAGCAGCGCTCGGAACAGATCGGCGAACGATCCCGAGCTGGCGAAGCTGTCTTGCACCGCCCGGAGCGCGCAGCTGTTGTCCTGCTGAGCGCTTTGACCCAGCGCAATCGTCGAGAAGCTGGTGACGGCGCAGTCTGCGACCCGGCGCGCCGTTTGGAGGCGACCAGCGAGCTCGCGGATGCCCACCGTCGGCCCGTCAATGTCGGCACCTAACCCCACGATGGTGGCCGACTCGTCGATAGGTTGGCCTTGGGCATCGCTCGCCTGATAGCGACCTAAGGCGTCGTAGCGCTCCTGGACCAGCCCCAAAGAATCGAACCCTGAGTGGCACCCTTGGCAGCTGGGATTCTGAGCGCGAAAGTTGGCAAATTGCTTCTCCGTGCTATCGGCGGGCAGAGCGGCCAAAGCATCCCTCACCGCATTTGCAGGGGGCTTCGGAATCGTCGCCCCACAGACCAGCGAACGAAACACGAACAAACCTCGATGCACCACGTCTGAGGTGCTGGGCGAAGCGTGCGCCGCCAAGATGATGGGCTGCGACAAGATCCCCGCACTGCGCTCTGGGGTGCTGACTTCCAACTCGGTGAGCGCAGTCCCGTTGGCCCCCGCGATGCCATACAGAGTGCCGAGCTCCTGATTCAAGAACATCTTCTTGGTTGTAAAGAGCTCAGAGAATTGCCCATTCCACATCACGTTGCCAACGAACCTGAGCCCGCTCTCCAAGAGCGCGTCTTTGGCTGTGGCGGTGAACTCGGGGAATAGCGTGGCGTCTTTGGGGCGCGCCTCCAGGCGCCCCATGCCCAGCCACAACTTGGCATCACCGGTGAGGCGCGTGCGGACGTCTGGCAGCGTGAGCAAACGGTCGACTTCCGTGGCGAGCAGCGCGGGATTCAGCAAGCTTCCGTCGACTGCTTTGCCCCACAGCGAAACGTCCGGCACCGAGTCATTCAGGAAGAAGCTCACGGCCGCCGCGAGTTCTGACGGCGTCAGGTTCACTTTGGTGCCCACCTGGGGCGTTGCCAGCTCGGGGCCGAGTTCGGTGCGCCAGACGAAGTTCGCCGACTGAAGCACGCTTTCCAAAATGAGGCGCACGCCCACCTGGGGCCCATCTGTGGCGCCAAGGTTGTACAGCGCTAAAAGCTCGGTTACTTCCGTCTCTGTGAGCGGGCGACGGTAAGCGCGAGCCACCGTAGTCCGCACGAATTGGTCCACACAGTTCGCGTCCGGTGCGGCAGAGGCACACGGCATGAGCGTGGCGAGATTGGAAACCAACTGCTGGGCTGCGGCCCGCGCTGACGCCTGATAGTTCGACGCGTTCGAGGCGTTTACTCCAGCGGTATCCGCGAGATTCAACGTCTCGATGGTGCCCTGGGCGCCGCTCACTTCCGGGCTGATGCTCGCACCAAAGACATCGCGCACGACGTTGACATACTGTGTATCGGTCAGGCGCCAGATGCGGGCCGGGGCTAGTGAGGCCTCCGGAGCGCAAGCGGCCGCCCCAGAAGGCTGAGCCCCCGTGCTAGGCGAAGCACCGCCCGCGGCTGTATTGCCCACGCCGCCCGTGCCCGTGGTCCCAACGAAGCCTCCGGCACCGGACGAGACATTGGTGCCATCAGGTGGCACGCGTTGCCTTTGGTCCGAGCCGACATTAGCGGTGCATGCGGCAGCTGCGAGGCAAGCCAAGACAGCCACGCCAAGCCGCACTAGGGTTTCACGGGGATCCCGGATTGCCGGGTGGTGAGAGTGTTCCGATGTGCGGAGTCGATGCATGTGGACAAACCTCCGACCTGCGACCGCCCAACACGGGGGCCGCTTCGGCCCTTGCCGATGTGTAGGTCATCTAATCTAGCAGTCCTGGCCTGCATTGCAGCTCTCACTTACTGGCAAAGCATTGTTGGATCCTGCTGGCGCAAGGCCACCATTAAGCCGGTGGAACCTTTCGGAATAAGGGGCAACTGTCGCTTAAGGTGTCACTCCGACACTGCTAGCCTAAACGACAAATCAGCTGCGCCTTAGGGTCGAGGGTGCGCAGATCTGCTACATCTGAGGTGACGATGCGGTGCTCACGCGCCTGAGCACAAAGCACGACGGATGCGTCGATGACGTCTGCGGAGCCTTTGACGCCACAGAGCTGCTCAGCGGCACGTGCTCGTTGATCGTCAAGGATCTCTACCTCGACTTCATCCGCCGCCAAGAAACGCGAAAGCCGCACTTGTCGCCGCCCGTCTCGTCATACTTGCCCCACTACCCCCGCGGGTATTGCCAATGACTGCCCAATCTCGAGGCTCCTGACGATAAGGCCCACGATCCGTCGGTTGTTGCGTTCGAACGCAATGAGGGCGCCCGCATCCAGTGTTAGGCCCGCCATCACTGCTTCTTTGCGCGTGGCTTCTTCACAGAGACACCCAGCTCTCGATCGACCGCAACACGTTCCTTCTTGGTGAGCGGTCCACCAGTTTCGCTTAGCATTTCGGCAAGAAGCTGGGAGAGTTCGTCAAGCTTCGAGGGCGCGAGTCCACATACGCGCTGACACTTGGGGGCAGGCCGCGTTTCACCCCTCGGCGTCCCCGCTTGGCGACGGCAGTGGGAAGGCTAATGGCGATCTTTTCGGCGGTGGTCATACCAACAGTATGACTGGGAGAGTCGTTTCCGTCCACGCCTATGCACCAGGTCACCGGGCACACCGGGCCGCGACTTAGCTGAGATCTAAGGGTCCCGTCGCCTACGCTGGGTCGCCCCAGTTTGAAAGCGGTGCGCCCATCAGGTTTCCAATGTTGAGCGCAAGGTTCGCACGGTTGTTGCCATTGGCGTTGAAGGTGCGTCCCGTTTTGAGTTGACCTCCGGCCTTACCCGCGAGCAGCATGGGGACGGGATGACCGAGGTGCACCTCGCCATCGCCCATTTCCGAACCCAAGAACACCAAACAGTTGTCGAGCATGCTTCCCGGGCCTTCGGGTGTGTCCTTGAGGCGTTTGATGACCACCGCCAATTGGGCAAGCAGCCAATTCTGGGCGATCACGAAATCCGGCCCTGGTGCGTGCTGCATGGGATGGTGTCCAAGATTATTTAAGCCGATCCAGCTGAAGTACAACTCGGCACCGCTATGCAGCAGGGTACGTGACCACCATCCAACGCCACGCTCGCCTCGGTGGGTTTGCTCTACTTCTACACGCGTCTGAAACGCCTGCGATGCATTTCTAGACACCTTGTTGCGAATGGGGGTCTAGTGCTAAACGGAGACTCATTTTGACGCTTGTCTCCAGTTGGCGATCCGTATGCTCCAGGGTATGCGCGGACGCCCTGCCGTGGCTTCACACTGCTCCCCCGGTGGTCTCCCAGTGGTCCGGAGGCCGCAGCTTCACATCCAAAAAAAGGTCTGACGCCGATGAAACTTCACACCATGCAACGCATGAGCTTGTTGTTCACGCTAGGGACGATCAGCCTGGTTCTGGGTTGTGGCAGTAGTAGCGCAGGCAATCCGACTGGGGCTGCGGCAGCTTCCGGTACTGGAGGAGCCTCCGCCACGAGCGCGGGAGGCGCGGCGGTCGGCAGTGGCGGTGTTGGGGGAGGCGCGGCGGTCGGCGGTGGAGTCACAGGAGGCGGTGGAGTCACAGGAGGCGGTGGAGTCACAGGAGGCGGTGGAGTCACAGGAG
>CAZSUA010000072.1:0-19382 GCA_964609655.1 uncultured Polyangiaceae bacterium
AAGCACCACCGCAAACCGTGCCGATTCGACGCCTACTGAAGGACGACAAGGACGACAAGGACCACACCGAGACCAAGACCACGACGCTGAAAGGCACGACCCGCGCGGAGCCCTTCAGCCAGCCAGCGCTCAATGAGTCAGCCACCGGGATCGTACGAACGGCCTTGTGCGTGCAGGCGCGAGCCGGCCGGCTCCGGATCTTCTTGCCTCCGATGGATACACTGGAAGCTTCTCTCGAGTTGATCGCCGCCGTGGAGGCCACTGCAGCGCAGCTAAAGTTGCCTGTTCAACTGGAAGGCTATGAGCCGCCGCGCGATGTTCGCCTGGGCGTGTTTCGCGTCACTCCGGATCCGGGCGTGATCGAAGTGAATGTTCCTCCCGTTGCGACCTTCGAGGAACAAAAACGCCAAACCCTCACGCTGTATGAACATGCCCGCCAAGTGAAGCTCAGCGCCGAGAAATTCGAACTGGATGGCACGCACATCGGAAGCGGCGGCGGCTATCATCTTGTTCTCGGGGGTGCCACGCCAGCCGATAGCCCCTTTCTCAGGCGCCCGGATTTGCTGGGAAGCTTGATCCGCTTTTTCCACAATCACCCAAGCCTTTCGTATCTTTTCTCGGGCCGTTTTATCGGGCCAACCTCGCAATCGCCACGTATCGATGAAGGCCGCAACGATAGCAGCTATGAGCTAGAGATCGCCTTGAGTCAGCTCCCTGAGAAGGGCCAGTCTGTTCCTCCGTGGCTGGTGGATCGGATCCTTCGGCACCTGCTGGCCGATGTCACGGGCAACACGCATCGCACGCAATTTTGCATCGACAAGCTGTATTCGCCGGATAGTGCCACAGGGAGGCTTGGGCTCCTCGAACTTCGCTCGTTCGAGATGCCGCCGCACGCGCAAATGGCGGTGGTGCAGCAGGTTTTGTTGCGAGCCATGGTGGCCACGTTCTGGGAGCAGCCTTATCGCGAAGCGCTCGTGGCGTGGAATACAACGCTCCACGATAAGTTCATGTTGCCGCACTTCGCGAAGCGCGATTTTTACGAAGTGCTCTCTGAGCTCGAGCGTCGCGGGTTTTCGCTCGATCGCCATTGGTTCGAACCGCACTACCAATTTCGGTATCCGTATATCGGGCAGGTGGTGAAAGACGCTATCACGTTCGAAGTGCGTGGAGCACTCGAACCATGGAATGTGTTGGGCGAAGAGAGCTCGGCGACAGGTACTGCGCGTTACGTGGATTCGTCTGTCGAACGCCTGCAGGTGCGTGTGTTTGGGGCCACCCCCGGACGCTACGCGGTCTGTTGCAATGGTGTTGAGCTGCCGCTTCAGCCCACGGGAGTCGAAGGCGAATCGGTGGCTGGCGTGCGCTTTCGAGCCTGGCAGCCGCCTTCCTGCTTGCATCCCACGATTGGAGTACAAAGTCCGCTCGTCTTCGACCTGTATGACCGCTGGAACTCCATCGCGATCGCGGGTGCCACCTACCACGTCGTGCATCCGGGAGGTCGCGCTTCTGAAGCTCGACCGGTCAACGCGCCTGCCGCGGAGAGTCGCCGGTTAGCACGCTTTGAACCCCGCTCAACAGGCCCGCGGAGCCTCCGCCCAACGCGCCTAGAACCCCATCCCAACTTCCCATTCACGCTTGATTTGCGCAGGGCTTGGCAGCGTTAGCCTCGATAGCTTGAACCGTTTCAGTCAAACAGGCACA
Organism: uncultured Polyangiaceae bacterium; assembly: GCA_964609655.1. Taxonomy (GTDB): domain Bacteria; phylum Myxococcota_A; class Polyangia; order Polyangiales; family Polyangiaceae; genus JBBRRP01. Next base: position 1,702 of record CAZSUA010000072.1, read on the forward strand.
AGTGACACTTGCTTCTTTCTCCGCGCCCTCAATCTGACCCTCCTCCCTCCATGGGCCGCGAGTCGTTCGATGAAATATGGAGCGGCCCGCGGGAAGTCCGGCCTCATCAGCGATTGCTCCAAGCGAAGCTACTCGATGGCCCCCTCGATGAACTGTTGAGGCTGCGCCACGCCGTTGAGCGTCAAATGGCCGAGCAGGCCGTCACCTTCAATATCCTGGGCGTACCGGGTGGTGAGAATCGCTCGTGGGAGTTGGATCCAATCCCCTGGGTGCTGGAGCGCGAGGCCTGGGCAGACCTTTCCCGACGCCTCGTGCAACGGGCTCAAGTGCTCGAAGCCTTTCTGGCGGATTGTTATGGGCCCCAACACATGATTCGGCAGGGGGTGATCCCGGCGCGGGTCGTGTTGGCCAATCCTGATTTTCTCCGCCCCTGCCATGGTTGGCAGCCGCTCGGTGAAAAGCGGCTCTGGCTGTTTGCCGCTGATCTCGGTCGCGACCTAACGGGTAATTTTCAGGTGTTCTCCGATCGAGCTGCGGCGCCCACGGGTGCCGGCTACGCGCTTGAAAATCGCCTTGTTTTGGGCAGAGTTCTCGGAGATTTGTTTCGCGAATACCGTGTCACCAAGGTGCGTGGTTTTTTCGAAAAACTCAAAGCCTGTGTGTCTGAGCTGGCGCCGTCCGGCCGCCAGGATCCCCGCGCGATTGTGCTCACCACCGGGATGCAGGATGAAAGCGCTTTTGAACACGCCTATTTAGCTCGGTATTTGGGCTTTGATCTGATGGAGGGTCGAGATCTGAGCGTGCGCGGAGGAAAGGTGTTCCTGAAGACGGTCGCAGGGCTCACGCAGATCGATGTTATCTTAAGGCGCGTTCCGGATGCTGCTTGTGATCCGGTTCAGCTGCGGGAAGATTCGATGATCGGCGTGCCCGGCCTGGTGGCAGCAGCGCAAGCTCGAAACATCGGCCTGGCCAATCCTTTGGGGGGGAGCTTGATCGAGTCTCCCGTGATCAAGGCCTTCCTTCAACCGCTGTGCCAAGCGCTTTTGGGCGAAGATCTGCTGCTGCCTTCGGTGGAAACTCACTATCTGGGAACACCCGGTGTGTTAGAACGTTTGCGCGACAAGCCCGATGAATTCTTGATCAAGCCGGCGTTCGCCGAAAGGCGTGGCCAGATCCAGCCGCTCGGCGAAATGAGCCAAGCGCAACGTGCCGCGCTGTTTGAACGTGTTGCGGCGCGTCCGCAGGATTATGTCGCAGAACGCTGGCCGGCGTGTTCTCGCAGCCCCCTGCTCACGAGCGATGGGCTAGGCGCCGGGCGCCTCACGCTGCGCAGCTTCCTGTGCCGCGATCAAGATTCCTTTGCCGTGATGCCAGGTGGCTTCGCGCGCCTGGATTCAACACCGGACGGGATTTTTCTTACCAATCGGCTCACGCGCGCCTGCAAGGACGTTTGGATCCCTGGGGTCGGTCCGGCCTACGATATGCAGCTGCCACGCATGCCGGATCAACGCGTGACCCTAAGGCGGGGTGCCCAAGATCTACCGAGTCGCCTGGTAGATGATATTTTCTGGCTGGGTCGCTACATCGAACGAATCGACGCCTCCGCACGCTTGATCCGAGCCGGGTTTGACCGGCTGGGCTTGGAATCTTCCGGAGATCCGCAGCAAGTTCAAGAAGCGATCTTGGAAGCGCTGAAGTTGAAGGGCCAACTGCCAGCCACCTTCGATGTCCCGAGCATGTTCACCCAGCCTGACGATCAAGCCTTGGCCAAAGTGCTGCGGGGAGCGTTATTCGACCAAAAATCAGGGAGCAGCGTGTATGCCACGCTGGGTCGCATTCACAAGCTCACCATTGGGGTGCGAAGCCGCCTCTCGCGCGACGCTTGGCACACGCTCCGGCGCCTCACGCGGTCGCTCGATGCCACGCCAGAGCGCCACGGCGCGCTCGACACCGGCGAGATCTTGGAGCTCTTGGATGAGCTACTGGTGCTGCTTTCAGCCGCCACGGGAGCCACCTTGGACAACATGGTCCGCGGCCATGCGTGGCTATTTTTGGACCTCGGTCGCAGGTTGGAAAGGGCTTCCGCAACGCTTGAATTGCTCGAGGCCATGCTACCTGAGGGCGCGACCCGGGCTCACATGGAATGCCTGCTGGAAGTCACCGATAGCTTGCTCACGTACCGTGCCCGCTACATTTCGAGCCTCCAGGTGGCGCCCATTGTTGATCTGCTGTTAACAGACAACACGAATCCTCGTTCCGTACTGTTTCAAGTGGAAACGATCGGGCACCACGTGGAAGCACTCCCCAACCAAACGGCAGCCTTTGTCACCCGCGCAGAAAAGCGCGTCCTCACCCTACGCACGCGCCTGATCGCCGCCGATATTGAGGAAGCTACGGGCGGCCAGGGCGAGGCCCTCCGGCAATTGGTCCGCGACGCAACGGAGCTGGTCTGGCAACTTTCCGACGATATCGCGGCAACTTGGTTTTCGCACGCGGCACCTTCCCGCTCGCTCACTGTCCCGGCATGGGTCAACGAACAGCTTGAACGTCAGTGACACTTTACCGCCTCCACCATCTGACTCGCTACGAGTACGAAGCGCCCGTGGTCCACGCACACCACGTCGCGCGCATGCGCCCCCGCTCCTCCAGTTGGCAGCGGGTACTGAACACCAAGCTAGATGTCATTCCCACACCCGCGCTCGTCTCGAGTATTCGGGATTATGAGGGCAACGAGCAGGACCTATTTGAGATCCTCCAAGATCACGTCGTGCTGGAGGTGACCGCAACGAGCGAGGTCGAACCGCACCCGCGCTTTGAAGCTGGCAGGCTCGAAGAGCACCGCTTAAGTTGGGAACAAGCGCGCCGGGAGCCTCAAGCAGGGTTCTCCGAAATCACAGATTACGCCTTCGATTCACCGCTGGTTCGCGCCCATGCGGATCTCATGAGTTATGCGTTGCCAAGCTTCGCAGCGAATTGCCCGCTCGTCGAAGCGATCGGCGAGCTCAATCGGCGCATCTTCGAGGAGTTCTCGTACGATCCGAGTGCTACGGATGTGAGCACGCCGCTTGGCGAAGTGCTGCGCGAAAAACGCGGCGTTTGCCAGGATTTTGCGCATTTGGCGATCGGCTGTCTGAGAAGCTTGGGCTTGGCGGCTCGCTACGTATCGGGATACCTGGAGACGCTGCCGCCGCCCGGGAGCCCCCGGTTGGTTGGAGCTGATGCCTCTCATGCCTGGGCTGAAGTGCACGTCCCCGGCCTCGGCTGGCTCGAATTCGACCCCACGAACGCGGTGTTTCCTGGCACAAGCTATATTCGCCTCGCACACGGCAGAGATTTCAGCGACGTTAGCCCGCTGAAAGGCGTCGTGCTCGGTGGCGGGCGGCACACACTGACCGTTGAAGTGGATATGGCGCGGATTGAGCCGAGCTAGCCGCACTGACCTTCGCCACACTTGCCTTCGCCGCACTTCCCTGTCGCCCCCGCTCCTCTTTGGCCGGGGCCCTTGGAGCCATTCGCGCTCTTTTTCTGTCCTGGAACTTCCTTCGCAACCGCCGCCGCGGCCTCCTGGACGGAACTCGCCGGTTTGGCGTTAGCTTGATTGTTCTCAACAGGTTTCGGCATCCCCTCGGTCGGTGGCTTTGGTAATGCAGCCGCTTGGAGTTCGTTCTCCGGCTTGGGCGGCTGCTTACTCTCACAGGCGCTCGTGCCGAGGAGCGCTAGCGTGGCGAAGATACTCTCAAGAGAGAGCGCACTCTTGCGTGACGGTCTTGTCATCGGGATGCGTTGGGTCATGCCTCTCGACCAGCCGAAGTCAATCGACTTTACATGGACCCACATGGACCCTGAATCCAGCGGCATAGATCTTGGGGTTGAGCATCCCAAGTGCTCCCCAACTTGCCCCTGACCGCCATCTCAAAGTCGAACACAAGATAGTAAGCATGCTTACTATCTTTCAAGGAACGAAAAGGGCCGCTCGCCTCGCGATCCGGCCGCGCGGCCCGCAGCCCTATCCCGGTCGTGACCCCGCAGCGACACGCACGAAGCAGGATGCTTGAGAGCACGGAACGCCTATTTTTCAGGGCCGCCAGGTTCTTGACAAATCCGATGTGGGAATGCATAAGGAGGCTCGTGAAGCTGTCGAACAAGGGCCGCTATGCCGTGCGAGCGCTGTTCGATATCGCTTTCTTCAACGGCGGCCTGCCAACGCAGGTCAAGGACATTGCGGAGCGCCAACAGATCCCCCCGCGCTTTCTGGAGCAGATCTTTCAAGATCTCAAACGCGCTGGGCTGGTGGGCTCAAAGCGGGGGCCACAGGGCGGATACAACCTAGCGCTCGGTGCTGAGGCAGTTCGCCTGGGAGACATCGTGCGGGCACTTGAGGGGCCCATCTCGCTCGGGGACAAGGAGCCCGAGCCCAACGCGCCCAAGGAAACGCTGGGCAATTCGCGCCGCATCACCGAGCAGATTTTTTCGGAGCTTTCCGCACAGGTCGAAGCTTGTTTCGATGCGATAACGATCCAACACATCTGCGACTTAGCCGAAGCCGAGGGGCTGCGGCGGCCGGGCGCTCAACGGTATGTCTATGTCATCTGATCTCAACCAGGGAGTTCGCCCTGCCTTGCCCTCGCATCGCTTGATCTACCCGAGCGTGCTGGATCTCATCTCCGACACCCCGCTGGTCGAGATCCGCAAACTGTCTACCACCGAACCGCGGGGCCGTGTTTACGGCAAGCTGGAAGCCGCCAATCCGGGTGGCTCGGTGAAGGATCGGATCTGCCTCGCGATGATCGAACGCGCTGAGCAGCAGGGCCTCCTCGGGCCCGGCGGAGTGGTGATCGAGCCAACCAGCGGGAATACCGGTATCGGACTAGCGTTAGTCTGTGCGCGCCGCGGCTATCGCTGTATTCTGACGATGCCCGAGAGCATGAGCCTGGAGCGCCGGCAGCTGCTGCAGTCCTTTGGTGCGGAGGTGGTGCTGACACCGGAGGCTGAGCAGATGGAAGGTGCCATGGCCAAGGCGGAGGAGTTGGCTCTGCAGACTCCCGGTGCTTTTCTTCCTCGGCAATTCGAGAATGCTGCCAACCCCGAGATCCACGCGGAAACCACCGGTCCGGAGATCCTCGCCGCCATGCAGGGGGACCCGATCCATGCGTTCGTCGCTGGCGTCGGCACCGGTGGAACCATCAGCGGCGTCGGACGCGTGCTCCGCAAAGCATACCCCGACTGTCAGGTGATCGCGGTTGAGCCGGAATCCTGCGCCACCATCTCCCGTGGTGAACGCGGGCCTTCCAAGATCCAAGGTATTGCCGCAGGTTTTATCCCCCGTAACTACGACGCCAGTGTCGTCACTCAGGTGAGAACGGTGAGCGACCGCGAAGCCTACGATACCAAAGTGCTTCTAGCGAAACGCGAGGGCCTGCTGGTGGGGATCAGTGCGGGCGCCAACGTCGCCGTGGCGCTCCAAGTTGCCCGGGAATTGGGCCCAAATCGGAATGTGGTCACGATCTTGTGTGACACGGGCGAACGTTACTTCAGCCTCGATGAGTACTTCCGTGCCTGAAGCGTCTCGCGTTAACTTTGCTGATCACTCAGCGCTGGTTGTGGGTGTGGGCGGCCTCGGGTGTCCTGCTGCCTGGGTGCTCGTGCGCGCAGGTGTGGGTCGGGTGATTTTGGTGGATGATGATGATGTTGAGATCTCGAATCTGCATCGACAGATCCTCTTTGAAGACCAAGACGTAGGGAAGCCTAAGTTAACGGCCGCGGCTCGCGTGCTCAAGCAGCATGCCCAGCCTTTTCAAAGTATTGTTGAGGTGAGCTCGCGTTTTCTGCCGGACAATGCGCTCTCGCTGCTCGAGGGCGTGGACGTGGTTGTGGAAGGGTCCGATAATTTCGCCACCAAGTTCTTGACCGCAGATGCGGCTCATCTCGCGAAAGTACCGGTCGTGCACGGGGCAGCGATTCGTTTTCAGGGCACGGTCTGGGCGGTGGCGGCCGAAGGGCGGCCTTGCTATCGGTGTTTGTTTGAAGATGTGCCGGAGGCTCAGGCGGGCCTGAATTGCTCCCAGGCAGGGGTGATGGGGCCGATGGTGGGGGTGGTGGGCGCGTTGCTCGCCGACAGCGCCTTGCGCATCTTGGCTGGTGACAGCGCCGTTTTTGGGGAAGTGGCGACGTTCGACGGCAAACGCGACCTGCTGCGGCGGGTGAAGGTTCCTGCAAATCAGCAGTGTCCGCTATGCGGCCCATTTCAAAGCATTGGCGATGTGCGCGAGTCGCGGTACATCGACGGCCTGTCTCTTTCGTCCGCGTGAAAGGAAAAGTCATGGATGTGATCGTTCGAATTCCCACCCCGCTCCGCACCCTCACCGGGGGCGAAGAGCAAGTTAAAGTCTCTGGAGATAACGTCCAGCATGTGATCGATGCGCTTGAGAAACTCCATCCGGGCATCAAGGACCGGCTGGTTGATGAGAAGGGCGTACGCCGTTTCATCAATATCTACGTCGGCGAAGAAGATATTCGATTCTTGGACGGGCTCGCAACGCCCCTCGAAAATGGGCAAGAGATCAGCATTGTTCCCGCCATCGCCGGTGGCTAAATGATCATTGATGCGCGCTTTCGTCCGCAAGCACAGTTAGCCGAAGTGGGAGCTTCCGGCATGGCGAAGATTTTTGCCAGCCGCTTCTTGCTTTCAGACCAGGCGGAAGGGGCCTGGCTGGAAGCCCTCTATCTGGAGCGTGCGGGCGCACACGTGAGCCATGTGGAATCCGTTGCTTCTGCCCCAGAGCCGGATTTTACGCATCGGGGCAGTTTTCATTTTGCGGCAAGCCGAGAGGCTGCCGCGGGCAGCTGGCGGGCACTCAAGAAGCTGCGTTCAGTCTTGGAGCTTTAGGCATGAGCCGCTCGCTTCGCAGAAGCCGCCGCCTATCTTCGGTGGTTGAGGCCGTCGGCAACACGCCGTTGGTCCGTTTGGATCGGCTCACCCGACATATTCCCAGTGTCGAGCTGTATCTGAAGCTCGAGTTCGCCAACCCAGGAGGCTCGGTGAAAGACCGCCCTGCCCTGCGCATCATGCTGGACGCGATCGAAAACGGCCGGCTCACTCAAGGTAAGATCTTGATCGACGCAACGAGCGGGAACACGGGCGTCGCGTATTCGATCATTGGCGCGGCGCTCGGTTACCGCGTCCAGTTGGTGATGCCGAGCAATGTCACCAAAGCCCGCAAGGATATCACGCAGGCCTTTGGCACAGAGCTCATTTATTCGGACCCGATGGAGGGATCGGATGGAGCTATTCGGAAGGTGCGTCAACTCGTCGAAGAACATCCGGAGCGCTATTTCTATGCGGATCAGTATTCGAATCCGTCCAACCCCAGGGCGCACTATCTGGGCACTGGCCAAGAGATCCTGGATGCGCTCGGAGATCGCATCACGCACTTTGTGGCCGGGCTTGGCACGAGCGGGACATGCATGGGCACCACACGCCGTTTGAAGGAGCACACGCACGCTATTTACTGCGTGGCTGTTGAGCCTGCCGAAGCGCTGCACGGCCTTGAAGGCTTGAAGCACATGGGGTCCAGCATCGTGCCAGCTATTTTCGATCCGAAGCTTCCCGATGAGATCCTGCCCGTGGGAACCGAAGATGGTTGGGACATGTCTGACCGTTTGGCGGCTGAAGAAGGGCTCCACGTCGGCCATTCGACAGGAGCCAATGTGTTTGGCGCGCTCAAATTTGCAGAAAAGCTACATCGCGAACAAGGCGGAGGCTGCGTCGTGACCATCGCCTGTGATCGCGGCGATCGATACTTTGCGCCCATGAAATGGGAGAAGAAGTACACATGGTAAAGCCCAGTTGGACGCTTGGTGGCATTCGTATCACCCGCAAAGCCCTCGTGCTCATCGAAGAAACCGGGAGGGCCGCGTACGCACGTGACGAGGAAGGTTGCGGTTACCTTGATGGTCCGGCCGACGATGAGTTACTCGCGGATAACGCCGTTCCCCTCGAAAATCTCGCGAATAAATACCACCAAGTGGATCCCGAAGCGCACCCGCGTACGGGCCACGATTACTTCAAGATCAACGCGCTCAAGTTCGAAAAGGCGATCGCTCAAGGGGTTCAAAGCGGCCGGCCCGTAAAAGTCTTCTTCCACTCACATCTCGATTGCGGCGCGTACTTCAGCCAGGAAGACGCGGACAGCATGACGCTCGGCGGCAAAAGCGAACCTGCGCATGAGCTGGCGTACCTAGTAACGGCGGTAGACCAAGGGCAAGTGACGGCGCATCGCCTGTTTGTCTACAACGCGAGTTCTGGGAAGTTCGACGAAGCGCCCTTCAGCATTGTCGAGCCATAAACAGGCCACGGACGCGCTTTTTAAGTCCCTCTGGGCGCCCGGGGGGCCACCCAGCTAAGCTTTGAACCGCATGCGGGCAAGACTCTCGTTCACGCTTCTGGTCGGCGGCATGCTCGTGCCTTTCGCCCAAGCGCATGCGGATGTGGCCACGGACATTGAGCGCCTGGCAATCGCGTATCGCAAGCTGGGAGCCAAAGTCGAAGTTCTCAAACCTCGACTGCTTGAACGAACCCAACAGCTCCCGCTGCAGTTCGAGGCCGAATTGACAGAACCAGCTGCCAACTCCACCAATACGGAGGACTGTGGGCGCGTCATCGTTCTTGCAGCGACAACCTCCAGCTTCTCGCTCCGTCAGGATCCTGGGGAATCCGAGGACGGCCTGCATGCGGCGTTGGCGAGCGTTGCGGGTGCTGCTGAAGTCGAAATCTGCGGGGCTGAACGAACAGCACTCCGCTCCTTACGTTTGGAGATGCGGTCTCCACGCGGGATTATTCAGGCGTTGCGCGTCCGTTCGCACGGCAGCTCACCCAACCTGGCCAGCATTCTGCTGAACCGTGTTCCAGGGCCGGCGGCGGCGCCCATTCGTGCCACCAGGCCGCGCCTCGCTGCCTTCGAACAGCGATTGAGCCAAGCTCTAGCGCGACTGCGGGCCGAAGCGAACAACGAGGTGCGTGAGGTTAGCCTGGGATCGGCGCAAACAGCGGAGGGCACGCTCGAAGTGAGTGCCGGATGCCATCAAATAGTGGTCCTTCAAGCGAACGCGGAAGGACTTAGGAACATTGCTGCTGCGGACCTAGATCTCGAAGTGCTGGATGGCTCAGGAGAACAGAGCCTCGCGCGGGACACTTCTGAAAACTACGACGCCTCGGCAGGTTTTTGTACGCCGTTGCCACTAAAAATACGCCTTCGGATCTTGGGCGCAACAGCTACCACCACGCTCCGGCTTTTAGCCGCTCAGGCGCCCTTCCCCAAATTCATTCCAGAAAGTTTTGGCCCCATGGGCAGAGGGGTGCTCGCGTTCGCGCTGCGTGAAGCTCACTTCGAACACTTGCAGAACGACGCAGTGGCCCGTTTTTTGGGCGTGCAGGGGCGCACCTTGGTTCCCCTCGCTCTCGAGACGGGTGCTTGCTACCTGGCGATTGTCGGTGCGGCTGGGGGAAGCACCCGAGCGCTCAGCTTGAACGTACGCGTGGGCCCAGTTCAAAAAGAGGACCAAGGCGAGCCCAACGCACCGACTGCGACGGTTGGCTTCTGCAGTACGGAGCCTGGGGTGGCTCAGCTCGAAGTCTTGGCACGAGGCCAGGGTCTCGTGTGGGCGGGTGCAGTTTGGCAGACGGCCCGGCTCCCGATCGGGCAGGTAGTAGAATGAAAAGGCTACTGCTCCTCGGGGTGTTGGGCTGTGCGCTCGGGTGTAGTCCGCCGCCCGTACGACCAGGACTCAAGAACCCAACGCCGCCGCCAGCAGGAGCCCAAGAACGCGACCCAGACATGCATCTCTGGCTGGGCCCCGTTTTAACGAAAGCGCTCGGCGACGGAGCGCGCCGCAGCAAGGTTCTCGCGATCGAAGCTGGGATACCCGGGGATCGAATGCTCGCTAGGCACGCACTACCAGAGTCCGAGTGCGCACTGTTCGTCGCCCGCGTGTCGCCCAGTGTGGCAGATGTGGATCTCTTCTTATTTGCCGACGATGGCGCGCTCCTAGCAAGCGATGAATCTCCAGACCGTTCTCCTTCCCTGCTGGTGTGCCCCCCTCACCCCAAACACGTGTACGCAGTGGCTCGAATCGCGGCCGGCGAGGGCTTCGTTGCGATCATCGCCCAAGAGGTCGACGCCAAGCAAAAAGTTCCGTTGAACACAGCGATTGGACAAGCACTGGTGAATTCCCAGGTAGCGCTTGCGAGCGAAAATTGGGCGGGAATAGAGGTTGGCATTGCCGAACATCGCCGCCGGATCGGTGGAGAATGGCACGAGAGCCGCCGCGTCGCTCTTCCGCTTGAACCCGATACACCAACACAAGTCACCGCCGACATCCCCAAAGGCGGGTGCTTGGATGTCCTAGCGCTACCGTCCGAAGAGGTGGGTTACTTGGAGCTCACTGTGCAAGATACGGTGGGCCGCTACTTAACTCGAGGTGCAGCGCGAGGCACGGAGCGATCCAGCGTGCTTTGCTCGCCTGAGCGCGTGAGCGTTACGATTTCGCTGCGACCGCACGTGGGTCGCGGTGTCACTGCCCTCGTCCTTGCGGAATCGGGGCCGGGCATTGTCTCGCAACTTCATCCGAACGTGAGTGTGACGAACGTGCTCCCCCAAGGAAAGCTGAGTGACACGGCCGCTGGACTCAGTGCTTCCCTCAGCGCACTCGGTTACGGGAAACCTGTCTGGCAGAGCCAACTTGAGCTCCAGGTGGGCGAGCGGAAGAGCCTGCCACTCTCGCTAGGAATTGGCTGTTTTCGCCTGGATATTCTGAGCGAAGCGCCAGTTCGGCTGCTAGCAGCGTCGGTCTGGAATGAGCATCAGGAACTGCTCGTGCAGCAGAACGGCATGAGCCAACTCCGACTCTTTCCTTGTGCCACGAGCGTCGCGGCACGGCTCGATCTCGAAACTCTCACACGCCCGGGCAAGGTGCTCTTGCAACTTCGTCGCGAGCAGCACGACCCCAAGCTTCTCACGTTGCACCCTCTTGCCGCTGCAAGGCTCATTGGCAGTTTGGTCGAACGCGAGCGCATCACCTCGGTGGCGCGCCTAGCAAATCCCCAACTTGCCCCGCTCGCTGCTACCCGCATTTTCAGCAAGGCTCTTTCAATACCTTCTGGCAACTGCCTTGATGTCAGCGCTGCCCTCGGGCCGGGCGCCACCGGGATCGAAGTCAGGCTCCTGAATGCCCAGACAGCCGCGCAGCTTGCCCTAGGCCACGGCCCCTGGGTGGCGTTCGCCAGCGTTTGCGCGCCACAAAACACAAGAGCGCTTGCCATTCGTGCAGAGCTACGTGTCAGCGACGGCGAAGCGGACGCGCTCTTGGTCCCCACCCTGTTCTCCGCCCAGCCCTAAAAGGCCGCTTCAGAAAAACTCACCCCCACAAAACACCTCAGCAGGTGCCCCTCAGGCTTCCCATTGGGAAACCGAGCGACACCTGCTGGGGCTGCAGCCTGCAATTTACATTGCGGGTGCTGCTGCGGGCGCTGCTGCTCGGCGACCCTTCTTCTTCTTGCGGCCTGCCTTCTTTGCGGGGCGGGCTGCCTTTGCGGCGCGCTTCTTCTTAGCGCCGGTCTTTTTGGCAGCCTTCTTACGGCCACCAGTCTTTTTGGCAGCCTTTTTGGATGCCTTCTTCTTAGAAGCCTTCTTGCGACGGCTCTTTTTTGCGGGGGCTGCTGCTCCAACGGGAGCAGCTACTTTACGGGAACTTTTCTTTTTCCTCTTTGCGGCCATGAACCCTCCAAGGTGTTAGTGGAATGTGTACCACCGTATGGCAATGCACTCCCATATATTGCCATCTATGGTTTTCTGTCAACAATTATTTTTAGGTGGCTGCGTTTTTTCCTTGCCACCCTGCTCAAGATCTCGTTCCGCCCGGGCAAGCTGCGGATCGCGCCACACCGCTTAAAACGCGGCAAATATGCCATTATTCTGGCACTCGCGGCCCCCGCAGAAGATCCCCAAAACGAAGTCTGCGACGGCCTGCTCGCAGGCGTCATTTTCTCAAGATTCACGACCCGAGCAGCGCCTTCAACGATGAGCAATCGCCGAACGGCTAGCCTACGCGCAAGGCCTTCGCCTTCTTGGCTCGCGTCGGTGTCGAATGAGTCCGCGATGATCACTGGTGGTACCTATGCCGGGTCAGTTGCTCGGATGAATCTCGAAGATCTGACAACTCAGCCAACGCTCGCCGACGTAGCTGCTTAAGGGGATGGAGTGCGCACGCCGCGCGATACCTTTGTTCGTCCGCAAGTTCGTCCGCGTTTGCGTCGTCAGGCGTGGGGCGACACGCAGGCCTCAACGCGGAGAAAATCATTACTTTACCTGCGCTTTCGTGCCTGCCGAAGCTTGCAACGCCGTGAGCCCAAGCATGCCCGGGCCTCGACCGCGTGTCTCGGTGAACCGCTTCAACAACTTCAAGTCATTCATTCCAAAGGCAACTCGCGCGCTGCCAGTTAAATTAGAGCCGACACTTATCACGCAAGTCAATTCTTTTGTTCGGCTTAGCGCACCGTGGAGCGTGCGTACTTCGTGTGTGCGGGTGCGAAGAAGCACCGCGCTTTGACCCGCTTGACCCGCTTGACCCGCTTGACCCGCTTGACCCGCTTGACCCGCTTGACCCCCCCGGCACTTTTTTGGATGGTTCGCGCTCTATGGCAACCGGGCTCAACGCTGAACAACATTCGGCAGTAAAGACTTTGAATGGCCCGCTTTTGGTGCTCGCGGGAGCTGGCACCGGTAAGACGCGCGTGATCACCTTTCGCATCGCTGAGCTGATTCAGAGCGGCATCACGCCGAGTCGGATCCTGGCGCTCACCTTCACAAACAAGGCTGCCAAAGAGATGCGTGAGCGAGCCATGAAGCTGCTTGGCAAACGCCCGAGGAATATTCTGCCGCCTGAAATTTCGACGTTTCATTCGCTCTGCGTGCGTATTTTACGCCGTCACATCACCCGCCTCGGTTACCCAAAAGAGTTCGTGATCTACGATCGGGGCGATCAGGAAGCTCTTGCTCGAAACGCTTTGCGCGACATTCGGGTGGGGCAAGAGAAGCTCCGGCCCTCGGATTTGATCAACAAGATCAGCGGCTGGAAGACCCTCTCGGTAAGTCCGAGCAAGGCTGTGGATGTCTCCACCGACGACAAGGATCAATTGGCCGCGGCAGCCTATGTTCGGTACCAAGCAGCCCTGAAGTCCTCTGGAGCGCTTGATTTCGATGATCTCCTGATGCTCACCGAGGAGCTCTTTGAGAAGTTCCCCGAAGTTCGCTTTGCCGAATCCTCCCGGCACGACCACGTGCTCATCGATGAATATCAGGACACGAACGGGCTCCAGTACCGAATTGTCAAGCACTTGGCCCAGGCCCACGGGAATCTCTGCGTCGTGGGCGACGACGATCAGTCCATCTATGGCTGGCGTGGGGCGGAAGTGACCCACATTCTGAACTTCGCACGCCACTGGCCTAAGGCGAAAGTGGTTCGCCTTCAGCAGAATTATCGCAGCAAAGCCGCGATCTTGGAGTTAGCCAACACACTCATCGTTAACAACAAGAGCCGTCACGACAAGCAACTGTTTGCTGAGCGTGAAGGTGGAGCCGCACCGCGCTTTATCCGGTTCGACGATGAAACCAAAGAGGCCGAGGAGGTGGTGCGGGACGTGCGCGACCAACTCACACCTTCGAGTGACCGGCCACGCGTGGTTCCGAGTGACATCGCCATCCTGTTTCGAACCAACGAACAGCCACGTGTGTTTGAGCTGGAGCTGCGGCGCGCGAAGATCCCGTACGTGATCGTGGGCGGGCTCTCCTTCTTTGATCGCAAGGAAGTGCGCGATATCATGGCTTATTTGCGCGTGATCGCGAATCCGAAGGATGAGCTTTCGCTGCTCAGAGTTCTGAACACCCCCCCGCGTGGGATTGGGACGGGCAGCATCGAAACGTTGCTGGAGCATGCCGTCGAGAAGGGCGTACCGTTGTGGACCGTGCTCGGCGCCAGTCTGACGCACCCGGACATTGGTCACCATACGGGAGAGCGGATCGTTCAGTTTCAGAGCCTGATGCTCTCCTTTCAGTCACAACTGGGCAAAGGGTCGCTCGCTGATCTTGCCAAAGAGCTGCTGAGCAGTGTGAATTACAAAGCGGAGCTGGAGCGCACCTACAAGACGGCGAGTGAAATTGAGTCGCGCACGGCCTCCTTGGAAGAACTAGTGAACTCACTGGCCCAGTACGAACAGCAGGCCGAAAATCCTAGCTTGCTTGGATTTCTGGAAGAAGCTTCCTTGACCTCAAAGGATGACTACAAAGATGAGGACGAAAACAAAAAGAAGAACGCCCTCACCTTGATGACGCTGCACAGCGCCAAAGGCCTAGAGTTTCCACATGTGTACTTAGTCGGAGTCGAAGAAGGCATCATGCCGCATCGGCGTTCTCTGCTGGAGGGGACCGTCGAGGAGGAGCGTCGGCTTTGTTATGTGGGAGTCACTCGCGCGCAAGATCACTTGACCATCAGCTTCTGTAAGGAACGGATGAAATGGGGCAAAGCGCGAGCTTGCATTCCGAGCCGCTTCATTATGGAGATGCGCGGCGACAATGAAAAAGCCGAACGCGTAGCTCAAGCGGCGCTTGAGCAATTCACCAAAGAGAAGCTTGAGGAAGAGGAGCGTAAGGCTCCGAAAAAGGTCAGCAAAAAGGCCTCCAGCAAAGCTAAGAAGCCAGCTTCACCCGCCGTTAAAAAGAAAGCGTGACCCAGCGGCCCCTATCGGCCGAGCCGCGACACACTGAGAAGGTCAAAGCTTCTGGGATGCCGATGAAGCAAGCGTTGGTTGACGTGCCTTGCTTGTCCTCGGCGTAGCGATTGACGCTGTCGGCTCCGTCTGTTCGGTCCGAAAAGAGCGCACGCACAGTTGCCACGCTGTGCTCGCCGCGCGCGAGCACGCTGCCGAGCCGAGCGAGCCGCTTCAAACTTGAGTTCGACGGCGCCTCCCCCTCCAGCGACTTCACCTCCGCGCTGACGCAGTGATTCGTCCGGACCAAAGGCTCGCTTTCGAGCGTCCGCTCCACGCAGAGCGTTGCGCTGCATTCGAACTCTTGAGCGCCGTTGGCATCCGCGAGAAAGTAAGTGTGGCCGCCGGCGCGTGGCGCCTCACGCACCAGCTGGCTGGCTTCGACTCGTGAACGGCTCGAAAGTGCCCGGTGCAGAATGCTTAAGTAACCGACTCCGACACGCGAGCCGTGGGTTTTAAGATTGGTGGTACCAACCGTCAGCCCATGTTCGTTCATCCCCACGAGCGAGAGTGCCCCCGCGCAGGTGACGGACCAAGTGCGCGGCCCCACTTTCGGAGTGCGGTGAATCGCGACCACATACTCTAGATCCGTGGGATTCAGGTCCCAGGTTTGCGCGGCGATCAAGCGATGATCCTGAGCCAGACCCTTGGGGATCAACGCGACCGAGCAGCCCTCCGCATCCGCGCGCTTACCCAACAACAAGATGTCGCGCACGTCGGTCATGTTCGTGGTCGCATACAGAACGGCGGGGTCGATCTTGGCCGCCTCGGCTATTCCCAAGTGTTCGGCATAGCCATCCGGGTGATAGTTCTTGCTCACTGCCAGGCACGCTTTGCCCACGTCTAGAAGGTCAGCGACGCTGTGAGCGCCACGTTCGCTCAGATAGATAGCAGCTGCATCCAAGCGCTGCGCCACAAACCCCTGAATCCGCTCCGCCAACGCTTCACCCTGCGCTAACCCCAATTCTCGCGGCGATCCGGCGCATTCAATGCGCTCTAATTCAAGCTCCATGGCTGCGAAGCCTAGCCTTCAAACTGCTTCAGCTCACTGTCCAATCGTGCGTCGAGCGCTGTGTTTTTGGCTTCTGCTGCTGGGGTACTCGGAGCTTCGGGCGGAGCTTTGGGTGTCAATTCTGATTGGGCTCGCCACTTACGGAGTTTGAATACCGCCAAAGCGCCCGCGGCCCCGAGCAAGAGCGTCAGACCAACTGCGAAACCTCGGAGCGGGCTGTTGGGCTGCACCGCTAAGATCTTGGAACCATACCGCGCGACCATGACGGCGCGTACCTGATCAACGCTCTCGCCCGCGCTCAGTCGTTTTCTAATTTCCGCGCGCATTTCGCTGGCGATCGGCGAATCGTGAATATCGAGCGTCTGGTTCCAGCAACAGGGGGCGATCAGCTCGCCCGCCAAGCGATGTTCGCCGGGCAGATATTCCTCATGGTCATGCTCGCCCGGCACATACTCGCCCTGGTGCGCCGGGTTCGCCGGGTTCGCCGCGTCCGCAAAAACAGGGGCGCTCGCGAGGGCACTGGCCAGCACGAAACAGGAGCACCAGATCAGATTCAAGCCGCCACGAGTCATCGAGAGTGGGGCTACTCTGCCACGCGTCCCCCCGAGTCGCATCCAGTGTTTTGGCGCGCTTGACCGCTCCTCGGGCCAAAGCCTAGGGTGGCCGCCGAATTGAGGTCATTTCAGCGTCGTTTGAAGCAGCCAATCGGCTGTAGAAGTTAAAATTCACTATGAGTTCGTCCTCAACTCCCAACAGCTTGGTTCGTCGCGATGGTTCCGGCGCCATGTTCGACGGCATCGCTCCCCGCTACGACCTTTTGAATCGGCTCCTCTCGTTTGGGCTCGATCAACGTTGGCGCAAGCTCGCGATCACAGCCCTCAAGCTCAAGCCCGAGGGCCGAATGCTGGACTTGGCGACTGGCACCGGCGACGTAGCCATCGCGGCAGCCCAGGCTGAGCCGACTCTCACGGTGATCGGCGTGGACCCTTCCGAAGAGATGATGGTGGTAGGGCGAAGCAAGCTGCAAGCGTTGGGGCTCGCTCCGCGCGTGAGCTTGGTGTTGGGCGATGCGCAGGCTTTGGCGTTTGAGAACAGCTCATTTGATGGGATCAGCATCGCGTTTGGGATCCGTAACGTGCCGGACCGTGTTCAGGCGCTGCGCGAAATGAAGCGTGTGCTTAAGCCCGGTGGGCGTTTAGCGATCCTGGAATTGTCTGAGCCTAAAGCCGGTGTTGTAGGCCTGCTCGCGAAGTTCCACGTGCATGTATTGGTGCCCTGGTTGGGTGCCTTGATTTCAGGCGCCCACGAGTATCGCTATCTCCAGCGCTCGATTGCCGCCTTCCCACCCGCACCCGAGTTTGCAAAGTTGATCGAGGCAGCGGGGTTGGCCGTGGAGGAGATCGTGCCGCTCACGTTTGGAGTGGCACATCTCTACGTTGCGGAGAATAGGATCACAGGGTGAATTCCTCGTTGGCCCAGTTAGAAGTCCCCGTCGCGGCTTCTGAGGAAGGTCTCCTCACGCACTGGGTGCTGCGCGAGCTGGAGCGGCTGCGCGAGTGCAAAGTGGCAATACTTGGCGTGCCAGTGCCGCTTTTGCCGCTCGATCGGTTTTTGGCGTTAGCTGGCGATGAAGATGCCTGGCTCTGGGATCCGCCTGGCGAAGGCGGTTTTGCCGCGATTGGCACTCTCTGCGAAGTGCGGGCCTCAGGAGCGACTCGCTTTGAGGACGTTCAGCGCCGAGCAGAGGCTCTGTTCGCGGGTATCGGTTCCGCTCATCGCTCCCGGCCCGAGGGCTCGCTTGCTCGGCTGTTTGGTGGTTTTTCGTGCTTCTCGAATCTTGCGGCAGATCCG
>CAZSUA010000073.1:0-15964 GCA_964609655.1 uncultured Polyangiaceae bacterium
GGGTTTGGGGGCGGCGGCGGTGGGCGTTCAGGTGGCGGTGGAGCCTCAGGCTCATGGTAGAGGAGAATCTGTAGTGCTCTGGTTTGGTCGTCGAAAAAACGCGCGCTTAGTGGATCGGGAACTGGTGCGGCAAGCGATCATCGCGGCGGAGCTTGGTACCTCCGGGGAGATCCGTGTCTCTTTGGCTCCCTTCTTTTGGGGCAATGTGAGAAAGGCGGCCGAACGTGCCTTCGTCCGCCTCGGAATGACCAACACACGTGATCGCAACGGTATCCTGTTCTTCGTGGTACCATCGCGCCGAGCTTTTGTAGTGCTGGGGGACGCTGGCATTCACGCACGGGTGGGCCAACAGTTTTGGGATGATCTTGCGCGGATCCTAGCCACGCATTTTAAGCATGCTGAGTTTACCGCGGGACTCGTGGCGGCCATATCTCTGGCGGGAGAGCAGCTAGCTAACTACTTTCCCTACCAGCCTGACGCCGACAAGAACGAGCTTCCCAATGAGATGGACGGCTAGACCCCTCCCCCCAGGGAGCCGCCGTTAGCGCTTTTTCGCGGATTTTTTCGATGATTTCTTGGTGTTGGTCTCGACGCCGGGCTTTTTGGCAGTCGGGGCTGCCTTCTCAACCGGGGACTTCGGAGAAGCCTTCTTGGCAGGCGTTTTAGCAGTCGCTTTGTTTGAAGGTGCTGCCTTGGCAGCTTTCTCTGGCGCAGCCTTCGCCGCTTTCTTTGCCGGTGTTTTCTTCACAGGCTTCTCAGCCGGTGGCGGAGGCGCACCTGCCCCGGATTGCCAAACGCCAAGACCGGCCCCGCTCGGATCCATGAAGATCCCGATCGCACCCATGTTACCAATGTCTTGATAAGCCACGATAACGCGAGCGCCACCCTTGGCGGCTTTCGCGATCGTCTTCTTCACGTCGTCAACCTGAACGTAAGGTAACCACGCCGTGGGTTGCTCCGGCATCGACTTCTTCGTCATGCCTCCGCCCGTTCCGGATCCGACGTTGATCATGGTGTAGCCCATTTCAGGCAGATCAGCGAGGTTCCAATCGAAGACTGATTTGTAGAATTTCTTGGCCTTGGCTACGTCATCCGTGCTGAGTTCAATGTGTGCAAATGGATTTGGCATGTTGGGGTTTCCTACCAATTTGAGAGAGAGCCGTTCGCGGCAGGGCCATGCTAGGCTAGCGGAATAGGCGTCGGCTAGATCCTTCCGCGGCCCCCTAGCAGCCCCCTTTAAGAAAGTCCGCCCGTCGCAGTCCGACTCCCAGGTGCGCTTGGGACAGCCTGTCCTCCCCGCACGCGGCGTGGATCGCTCCCTAGTGGGCGCCGGACTGATGGCTTGCAGATGCACCATTTTCGGCGTGCCCACATCCAAGTGCGAAGCAAGCGATGATCGAGACACCCATTAGCCATCGAACTCATAGCACTTGCATCTGCGATTCTCCGATTGACGCTGTCCTCATGGCGCCACGTTGGCCGCTAAGTCTACGCGGGCGCAAAGAGCGAAATTTGCGCCAATTTGAACCTATCATGGACTTTCGACCCATCCGCTCTGCACTCCCCGGCCCACTTGCCTCAATGGATGGGCCAATTTCGGCTCTGGCGGCAGTTTGACAGTTCTGAAAGCCCTTGCGCCGCGCAATCCAGGCCTGATTGTCAGTTCTCAAACCGCCCAGTATGCGGCGTCAGCATGACGATTCATTCTCTCGATGGCCGTTGGTCCTTTCGCTGCCCACACCAGCCCAGGGGCAAAGCTCCGCCTTCGCTCGGACTCGGGCAGCTCATGCCGGCAACCATGCCAGGCACTGTTCACTATGCCCTTCAGAAGCTGGGGAAGATTTCCGATCCTTACCATGCTCGTAACGAGCTCGACGTGCAGTGGATCGATGAACAAGATTGGGAGCTTTCCCGTAGCATTCTAGTGAGTGACGGTGACTGCCAGAGAGCGCGCCAGGAGCTTATCTTTGATGGCCTCGACACCATTGCCACGATTCGCCTCAACGGAAAGAAGGTTGGCCACTCGGTGAACATGTTTCGCCAGGTAGTGTGTGACGTGTCGGGCGTGCTTCGACCGGGCGATAATCAGCTTTCGATCCTCTTTGAAAGCCCCACCGCCTACGCCGCAGCCGAACACAAGCGGCACGGCTCATGCGCCAGCAATCAACAAGACTTCGTTTGGCAAACAGGCGAACGCAGGCAAACCTGTCGCGAATGGATCAGAAAAACTCAGTGCCATTTCGGCTGGGATTGGGGGGTATATCTGGCCACTTCAGGCGTGTGGCAACCCGCTCGCCTCGAATGCTCCGAAGCACCCAGAATAGCTTCAACCAAGACCCACCAGACGCACCACGGCCGCCTCGGAGAACCCACTCGGGTAGATCTCGAGATCACCACGTTTCTCGATTCTTCCATCGCACAGCGCGGTCAGCTGAAGGTTTGTTGTGGCGACCAAGAGGTCACCCAAACGGCACGCCTCCGGGCAGGCGAGAATCGCGTGAAGGCCAAGCTCAGCATGGAATCCCCAAAGCTCTGGTGGCCGGCGGGAGAAGGTGAGCAACACCTCTACAAGCTCTCTATTCATTGGCAAGGTGAGAATGGGAGCCAGACGGCTCTCGAGCGCCGGATTGGGCTCCGCACTGTCGAACTCGTGACTGAAGACGATGCCCAAAAGAGCACAGAAGCTGGACAGTCTTTCTTCTTCCGGGTGAATGGTCGAGCGATATTTGCGCGAGGCGCCGATTGGATCCCGGTCGATCAATTCGTGGACCGAGCCCAACCCGCCGTCTACCGGCACCTCCTCGGGAGCATGCGCGAAGCGCACATGAATATGGTGCGGGTGTGGGGCGGCGGGTGGTACGAGCAAGAAATTTTCTACGATCTCTGTGACGAACTCGGCCTGCTCGTCTGGCAAGATTTCATGATGGCGTGCGCGCTTTACCCGGCCCACCAAGCCTTCGTCGACGAGCTTTCGGCAGAAGCCCAATACCAAGTGCGCCGCCTCCACGACCACGCTTGCATCGCGCTTTGGTGCGGCGACAACGAGAACGCTGCGGGCCTCATGGAGTGGTGGGTCAAAAAGCCGAATTTCAAGACCCATTGGGCGAGCTACAAGCGCACACTCACTGCCCTCAGGAAAACCTGTGAGCGCGAAGACACCACGCGCCGTTTCTGGCTATCCAGCCCCTCGAATAACGATTTCGAAGCGCACCCGAACGATCCCAAGCGCGGGAACGTGCACTCCTGGGATGTTTGGCATCGCAAAAAGCCATTCTCGAACTACCTGACCGTGAAGCCCCGTTTCGTTTCCGAGTTTGGTTTTCAGTCTTTCCCTGAACCACGAACGATCCGAAAAGTGGTGCCCGAAGAACACTGCAATCCATCGAGCCGAGTGATGGAACACCATCAACGCTCCAACGAAGGCAATCTGCGCATTACCAACACGATGGCGCGTGAGCTACCGATCCCGAAGGATTTCGATACGTTTTGCTGGGCTTCACAAATCAATCAGGCACTGGCGATCCGAACCGCCGTTGAACACTGGCGCCGCCTGAAGCCTTACTGCATGGGTGCGCTCTTCTGGCAGATCAACGACTTATGGCCAGCGGCGTCTTGGAGTTCCATCGACTACTTCGGACGCTGGAAAGTACTGCAACATGAGGCCGTCCGCTTCTTTGCTCCGCTTTTGGTCTCGCTCCAACCCGAAGACGGCAAGCTCAACGTCTGGCTTACTTCCGATCTGCCAGATGCACTGTCGCTTGCGGGAGAGCTCGTTGTGCTCAGCTGGGCGGGCAAACGGATCACCAAAACAGTGCTCAAGACTCGGCTCCGTCCCCTGGAAAGCTGGAAGCTTGCCAGCATTCCTTTTGACAAGCTGCTGGCCGGAAAAACGGAAGCGCATGAGGTCTGCTGCTTTGTGACGCTCAAAGGTTCCGGCCACATCGCAGCGAACTACACAGCGCTCGTGCCCTGGAAGTGGATCACGCTACCCAAACCAAAGACTAAAACTACCCTGCGCGAACGAAACGGCAAGCTCGAGGCCGTGGTGCAGTGTGAAGCTGTGACGCCATTCTTCCATGCCGAGCTCAACGGAACCGAAGGACATTTTGTTGGCGACTGGCGTGTGTTGCGCCCAGGCACTCATGTTCTGCCCTATGTTTTCCACGACGAACGAGCCACACGAACGCTAACGCTGGCCGCCGCCCGCAAACGCCTGTCCTGCTTCAGCTTCTACGACTTAAGCGCACATCGATCTCGACGGTGCTAGCGCCAGCAGCACTGCAAAAGGTCTCGATGGATCTAGCCCCGCGAGTACTCCAGTCGCTCTCGCAACTCACCGCTCTTTTCGTCCATCTCCGACTCTTCCGCTCTGCGAGCGCCTTCGGTTTGGATGGAGTCTAGACGGGCGCGCAAAGCGCCCCCGTCTAGCATCACTCAGTGCTGATTCGTATCTGAGCCTAAGCTCAGATAGGTCGCACACTGATCGCACATGGGCCCTTTTGGCCCTGACCCTCAGTGAAGGACACTCGCTGTCCCTCTTCTAAATCCTCGAAGCGAGCTCCTTCGAGCGCTGACATGTGAAAGAAAAGATCTTTCCCACTGCCAGTGTCAATGAAACCAAATCCGCGGTCCGTTTTTCTTTTGATTTTACCTTCAGCCACTTTTGCATCGCCTTTGAAAATACGCCGCCGTGTTGCCACCAAAGTGGCAGCAACTAAAGCCGCGTACGTATATCCGGGCACCGTAGCCTGAATTCGTCCTGAGCGTTCCATTCTTTATTCGCAAAAACCGCAGGAGGCGGGCCAGGGTGGCATAAATCCCGGAATACACGCCACTTTACAGGCCGCCCCAAACGCCCGTGGCAAGGGTTCGGCCCGAAAGGAGTGGGTTGCCTACATCCTCATCCCGAGGCTCTATTGCCGGGAGGGGGCTTGGTAGAGTCATGGAATGTAGATTTTCGGCACATCGGTTGCCTGGCCTAGGCGAGAGTTCCCTCCCATGAGTGACTCCCCGAGCCACACCGAATCGGCATTGCGAAAACTCGAAGGGCTCTGGAAAAGAGAACTTGAGGCTGCTCGTCGGGTTGAGCAGGAGCAACGGGTCGCCACGCCGCTCGCCGAGCGAGTGCGCCGCGGCAACGCACTCCAGAAGCTGAAACTTGTGGAGGTGGAGGCCAAGATAGGCGGCCGGGCGCTGCTCTGGTTGCGGCCCAGCCAGCCCAAAGATCTGCAGGCATTCAAGTTGAACGGCGGGGAGCCTGTGTTGTTGTGGCAGGGGCACCCTGATCCCAAGACGGGTGAGCGAGGCACGTTGGTGCGCCGCACTGAGGAGCGCGTTGCCGTGATGGTGAGCGCCAATTACGCTGACTTCATTGAGGAGGGGAACTTCGAACTCGACCGAGAGGCACCTGAGATCACGTTTGAGCGCGGCAGGGCAGCGATCGCGCATTTCTTGACGAGCAGGGATCTGAAGAGCGGACGGGAGGCGTTGTTCGGGGAACGCGTGCCACGCTTCGATGCAACGCTTCCAGAACTGACGTTCCGCGATCCCCATTTGAACGAGAGTCAGAAAGAGGCAGTGCGATTTGCGATGTCGGCACAGGAGATCGCACTGATTCATGGTCCACCTGGAACGGGCAAAACCCAGACATTGGTGGAAGTCGTGCGCCAAGCGCTGCAACGCGATCAGAGCGTGCTCGTGACAGCTCCGAGCAATACGGCGGTCGACAATCTCACCGAAAGGATGCTGAAATCCGGACTGAAGCCGCTGCGGCTCGGACACCCTGCTCGAATTTCGGCGGCCGTCGAATCCCGCACCATGGATGTTTTGATCGAACAAACCGAGGAAAGTCAGCTGGCTCGCAAGTGGCTTGCTGATGCGCGAAACCTCAGGAATCGCCACAACAATCGCAAAGCTCGGGGCAGCCTCAACCGCGCGTCGGGTCGCGACTTGCTGGCCGAGGCGAAAAAGCTTTCCCAAGATGCGCGCCGTAGCTTTGACGCCGCACGGGCCAAGGTGCTGCGGCGCTGCCGAATTGTGTGCACCACCTGTGGCGGCGTGGATGTCAGCTTGCTCGGGGAAACGCGTTTTGATGTCGTGATCATTGACGAAGCCACCCAAGCCCAAGATCCGATCGCCTTGGCAGCGCTCGAACGCGGCAAGCTCTGGATTTTGGCGGGAGATCCGCAGCAGCTCTCACCCACCGTGCTCGATCGCGACGCGCTGCTGCAGGGGCTTGGCACGACTCTTTTCGAGCGGCTCAGCGCGCAATGGCAGGAAAGCTGCACGCGCATGCTCACGGTGCAATATCGAATGCATGAAGGCCTCATCGCCTTTCCCTCTCGGAGCATGTATCAGGCTCGCTTAACGACAGACTTGTCAGTACAGGGTCGCAGTCTTGAGCAAGTGCTCGGGGCCACGCCCGATCCTGAGCGTCCGGGGCCTTTTCTTTTCTTGGACACCGACGGCATGGGGTTTATGGAGAGCGATCCGAGCGAAGATGCCAGCACCAGCAATCCCGGCCAGGCAGAGCGCACGGCGATTGAGGTCAGAAGATTGCTCGCGCGCGGCGTGCCAGCTCAGGAAATCGCAACGATCACGCCCTACTCGGCTCAGGTGAAACGGCTGCGTGATTTACTTGCGTCGGAGGTCGCTCAGGGGCTCGAAATTGGGACCGTCGATGGATTTCAGGGCCGCGAGAAGGAGGTCATCGTTCTGGATCTCGTCCGCTCAAACGAACGTGGCCAAATTGGATTTTTGGCGGATGTGCGGCGAACCAATGTTGCCATCACCCGCGCTCGCAGCTTTCTGCTGGTGATCGGCGATGGCGCGACACTCGGTGGACACGAGTATTACAAGAGCCTGCTTGAGTTTGCCCAAGCCGAAGGGGCCTGGAAAAGCGCCTGGGCGTGACTGCTACGCAAACGCTACTGCCCAAGCCGAAACGCCACGCCCACACTGCTGTTAACCACGGGGTACGTGTCGAGATGGCGATTGTAATAACGTTTGTCCACCAACGGCGTCGCCACACCGAGATCGAGAGCCAGCCGAAACCCAGAATATTTGCCCCACCATACGGCTTCAGTGGTCGCGAAGAGCTCTCCGAGCTCCCCGAGGTATCCGCCGCGCGGACCGTCGAATAACCAATGTGATCCGAGGCCAGGGCCGATTGCGAGCACGACGCGCTTTCCCCGATAGACGGGAAAACGATGCTTCGCAGCCACGCCGATTCCCACGGTCCCAAGGAGCTGAGCCGCGACACCGCCTTCAAGCGAGAAGTTCCCGCCGAGCGGATGGATCTCAAGCGTAACGCCAATGGCATCAGGAAAGGAATACAGCGGCCGCAGACCCAAATCCACCAAACGCCACGGCTCGTGTGGGGGCGCAGCTTTCGCCGGATCTGACTCAGCCAGTGCCGACCCGTGCAGCAACAGGAATCCCGGAACTAAGAACCGAAGGAGACCTGTAGTGGTTCTGCTCCGCGCCCTCGGCCTAATCGTCTGCGCAACGGACATTCAGGCATCGTTCTGCAGCGCCAAATGCCGGTCAAGGGTTACTTCTGGGACGGGCGCTACAAGCTCCGGGCCGGCTTCCAGGGTGGGACATTCCTGGCCCGATCGCGGGTCTACCAGTATGGTATACGTCTTATAAACTCGCGGCGAGCCATGCAACGCTAAGAGCGCCCGCCCAAGCGGGAGCGATTGATAGCGCCCGGGCCACCGCGAGCGCAGCAGGGCGCGCACTTCGCGCCCGTGACGGGTGCTCATCGCAGGGAAAATATGATGCTCCACGTGATACCCGAAGCCGAGCGTCAACCATTCACACCAAGCCGGCAGAGTTACACTCAGTGAATTGGCGAGCGGATCATTCACGTCGGTGAGTGGGCTCAAACTGTGATTCGTGAGAATGAAGGCCATCACGATGCTATTGGCCACCACCAACGGCAAGAGAAAACACAGCAAGAATGGGCCGAGGCCGATTGAAAATCCTAACCCGCTCCATAACGCGACACCCAGCAGCGTCTCAGCGATGGCTCGCCGGTGCTCCGCCTTGGAAAGCAACTTCAGGCGCCGTGCATCGACCAACATGTGCAAGCTCTGAATCGTAAAGCCAATCCAAAGGCTCATCACGCCGAACAGGCGTCGCCTACCGGGCGCCATGATGTCGGTCATCCAGCGCAACACCGGACTTGCCTCATACTCAGCGAGGGTCGGATAGGCGTCTGGATCGATGCCCGGGCGATTCGTGTTCCCATGATGCACCCGATTGTGCCAAGCGATCCAGAGCGTGGGCGAAACCACAAATGGCGAGAAGCCGATCCAGCCGACGGCCTTTCGGAGCCAGCCTGTATGCACCACGGCTCCATGCAGCGTCTCGTGACCGAGGAAGGTGAGCCCAGCGAAACTTCCTCCGATCACCAAGGATAGCAAGAGCGAGGCAGGCCAGGGCACGCGCTCGGAAACGATGGCCTCCATGGCGAACGCGATCACCGAAAGGTGAACCGGCAACCAAAGAAGTCGCGAATGTGCGGGAGCGAACGCGCCCGGACCAAGCAAGGGTCGAATTTCGCCAGCGTAGGTGGAGGAGGAATGTAGAGACAATCTACAGACTAGGATTGCACCGGCCGAGCGCGATCAGCGTCACGGTTTGGTCAGCTCGCAGGAGCGGTGCTCTTTTGGCGTAAATCGGCGGCCTATGCTGCGGATGCCGACACGCCTACTCACACCCGATGCGTGAATTAGCCACCGCTACGTCATCAAGCCACAGCGTGAAGCCTGGAGGGGCTTCTTGGTAGTTGTTCAAACCGATACGGAGCTCACTGAACTCGGTCGGGATTTCCGCTCCCGCGAAACTGCCAGCTCCTTTGGTGAAGGAGATCTGTTGGGCGCCGTCCCAATACAAGCGGTAACTCTGGTCGGTTGCGTCGATGTACCATTCGGCGCAGTGCCAGGCGCCGTCGAACGCGCGATCGTAGCTCGTGCCTTCACCAAACTCGGCACTGTTCTGCGGTTGAACGTTGTACAGAAACTGATAGCGTGAACCCACATCCGGCGTGTTTATCGCCTGTTTTACGGTATCGACCACGCGATATTCCGCGGCTCCGATCGTGGGCCCTGACCCAGAAAGGGCCACCAACGTCGAGTGCACGAACGCGTCGGGAACCGGCAGTTTCAGCTTGTAGAAGATGCGTCCCCAGTGCTTGTTTCCGAAGCTCTGCGCCGGAAAACGGATGCGACGCTCACCGTTGGTCGCGGGCTCGACCTTGAGTGAGTGGGCCCCGTGGCGCGCTTCATCCGCTGCAACCTGGGCGTTTCCGTGTCGCGTCCAGCCGGCGGGGATCGCGGCGGGCGCAGTGCCTTCGAAATCCTCGCACAGCAAATAATTGGTGCCCGCGCAGCCAGTTACGACTGGGGCGCCACCACTCGGCCCCTGGTTACCTCCGCCAGTGGCTCCGCCAGAACCCGCGGTCGAACCTCCTGTGCCGCCCACACCAAGGACGGCGCCACCGGAGGCGCCGCTCCCCAGGGCGAAACTCGAGCCGCCACTGGACGAGCCCCCAAGTGCGTTCAATGAGCCACCGCTCGCACGTCCGCCGAGTGCGCCCGCGCCTCCGGTGATGGTGGCCCCTCCTGCAGCCACGCTCCCCCCTGAATTCGTTCTCCGCTGGCTCCTTGCCCCCGTTTCGGCGCTGCATCCCGGAAGAAGACCCAAAAGGCCTGTGGCTGACAGGACGAGGGGCAGCCTAAACGCGCTTGGCTTCCATAGACTCATGGCACCCAGTACCGCGGAGTGAAAAACAGAGGTCAAAGTTCTCAGACCCTAAGCAGTGCCGAGGGACTGTTTGTTGTCTACAACGGCCGCGGGCAGCCGGGCGCGACGCGCTCTCACTGGGCTTCCAGGGACTTCAACAATTCATCGTGCTTTGGGATCGCAGCTGCCACCTGCGCGAGCTCCCACCATTCACACACGACGGGCGTTGCCCAGAGTGTCTGCTCGTAGGCGAGAAGCTCAGCCTTCAGCTCAACCCCATAGGTGCGAAAGCGACTCAGCACCGGAAGATACATCGCATCGGCCAGCGTGAAATGGCCAAACAGATAGGGCCCTCCGGAGCTCTGCAGCGATGCCCACCAGATATCTTGGATGCGTTCAATATCCGCCTGTGTGGCTCCCGAGATCTGGCGGAGCTTCACGCGGGTACGAGCATTCATCGACATTTCTTGACGCAAACTTGAAAAGCTCGTGGCCATTTCACAGCAGACCGCGCGGGCTCGGGCACGCAACGCCAAATCTTCAGGCCAAAGACGAGCCCCCGGCGTCAGCTCCGCGGCATACTCACCAATCGCTAAGGCTTCGTGGATGCTAAGGGAGCCATCGATCAGCACCGGCACCTTCCCTGCCCCGGAGAACTGTAAGATTTTTGCCTTCCATTCCGGATCAACAAACAGGCCGATCTCGTGGGTGCGAAACGCGATCCCGGCGTGCCGAAGCGCGAGCCAGGCGCGCACCGACCACGAAGAATAATTCAAACTCGCAATCACCAGACGCTTCATGCGTGACTCAGAATTGATTGAACGGACATTGGCGGTCGAATTCCTGGCAGGCGGGCAAGGCCGCCGCCGAGAATAAGTCCGCACACTTTGCAGTGTTATTAAGGTTGAGTCTGGCCGTGACACATGCTTCTAGCGTTTGCATTGACGCTCCACAGCTAGGCCCGAGGGTGCAGGTGCGAGGGGCAAAGGAAGTGAACTTATAACCTATAGTTCCCGCAAGCACCTGACGCTCGCACGCATCCAGCTGCTCCTCACACTGAGCGAGCTGATACGGGCCGGGCTCTGCGCGATTGAATGCATCGAACAAACACCCGTAGTGGTTCGGGTCGAGATAGTCCTGCTCGTACTTTATCATCGCAGCGCAGAGTGCATCCGCCTGCTTGGTGTCCAACGCATTCACTTTCGAATCTGAAGCGTAGCCTGACTTAAAAGAGGTATCGCTCGCGTTGACGCCGTCGCCACACCCAAAGACAAAGGCCGCTCCAAGCAGCGCGCTCCCCACCCTTCCCAACCGACCCGCCCAAGCATTCCAGTGTAGCTTTTCCATAGGCGGACCAGCCTAGTCAAAGCCACGCCAAGCGCAATCGAGAATATGGGGGCGCCTCGCCTTTCCCCACGGGTACTTGCGCCGTTCTCGACCCCAAGCCCCCTCGGGTTCTCGCCGCGGGCCGCTAACCTCCCACATCCTTTTCACCGGCGGTTACCCTGGACCGAGTCGCCCGCATTCTGGAGGAGAATGCGACGCCGCACAGTTGAGATCTAAACTCGCGAGTCGCTTCGGCCGCCACGGTAGCGGCGCCAGGCCGTGCCTTCGTGGCGTGGTTCGAAGGCGCCTGGGTGCAGCATCTCTGCGAGAATTTCGGGCGTTTCGAACAGGCTGGGGCTGGAGCGATTGAAGTAGAGGTTCCCCGTCGGCGACGAAGACTTGGCCAGCGCGCGCGGCAGCGAGCTGATCGTACCCGGGTTGGCTGGCGATCAGGTGCATCTCTTGCTCGGCGCGGGCCAGGTTGAAGCCGCAAGGGGTGATGATGAGGACGTCGGGATCGGCGTCGAGCACGGCTTGCCAAGGCGTGGTAGTCGAGTGCGCGCCGGGTGTGCCGAGAAGGCTCTCGCCACCGGCGATTTCAACCAGCTCGGGACCCCAATTGCCCATGGTAAACGGCGGCTCGATCCATTCAAGGCAAACGACCTTGGGGCGTGGAAGGCCGGCAACGCGCTGGCGTACCGAGTCGACGTGCGCGCGGAGCTCGTTAACTAGCAACGCACCGCGCTCTGGCCTGCCCACTGCCTGAGCTACCTCTAGGAAACCTTCAAGGATGGCGGCGAGGGTGCCACCGCTCAGCGCCACGACGGGTCGCCTTGTCAGCGTTGCCGGCAGGTGGTGCACGAGATCTGCGGGGCTCACGGCGCACACTTCGCAATGCGTCTGGGTGACCAACAAATCAGGCGCTAGCTCAAGGAGTAACGCTTCATCGACTGCGTACAACGGCTCACCGGCATGCAGGCGCGCCCGTACCAATTCGTCGATCTCACGACTGGTGCCGTCGATCGCGAACGTTGGGCGGCTCACTTCAGGTAGACTTCGCACCCAGGGCGGGTGGTCACATTCGTGCGACCGACCGACAAGCTTATGGCCCAAACCGAGGGCACACAAAAGTTCGGTGCCACTCGCCAGCATGGAAACGATGCGCTCGGGCTCGGTCATGGTTCCTCCTTCAATCTTAGATCCGCAAAGACGAAGCCGTCGCGCTCGACAACCTCGCCGGTTTGAATAGCCACTGGTTTCGTGAACATCGGCCCCGCGTGCGCAAAGCTGTGAAATTCTCCGCGCTCTCCGCATGGGTCAACGCTCGCCGGCAGATCTGCGAGCAGCGCGGCGTCGAATTCGCGCCCTGCGAAGTCAGGCGAAAGCTTCCGCGGATCGACGCAAGTCAGGCGAGCACGCAAGCCACCGTCAAGCATCGCACGCGCAAGTTTATCCGTCGGTTGCCCCCAGAGGGGGAAGATGGGCCGAATGCCCGTGCCTTCGAGCTTTTGAACGCGGTACTGGCGAATGTCTTCGAGGAACAGATCGCCAAACGCCATCACGGTGATACCCGAGGCCCGTGCCCGTTCAATGGCAACGGCCATCGCGGCCTCGTACTTCTCGTTGCTGCAGGGCCAGGGGAGCCCGACCTCGATCAGCGGTAGCCCGGCAGCCTCCGCTTGAGCGCGCAACAACTCGACGCGCACAGCGTGCATCGCAACCCGCGCAAACTCTTCGTTGATGGTCGTGAGCAGGCCGACGACCTCGATCTCTGGGTCAGCGCGGAGGACGTGAAGCGCCCAAGCGCTGTCCTTGCCACTGCTCCACGAGAGTAGGGTTTTCTCGGGCATTTAGCTGCCCCCTAACGGTGCACCCGGCGCCGGCTTGATACGCAGGTGTGTGCCGAGAACAGCCAAGTAGATTTCGTCAGAAGCACGCGCCAAGCGTTGGTGTGCGAAGCCGCAGATTTCGACAAATGCGCGTCCCAGTACTGTGGGTGGGTGCACACTCATGCCGACCTCGTTGGTCACCAGAACGATGTGGCAGCGCCTCTGTTCGAGTGCGTCCGCTACAACCTGCACCCGCGTGAGGATGGCTTCGCGGTCGAGCTTCTGGAGGAGCAGATTGGAGAGCCAGTGAGTGACACAATCCACGACCACCACATCCGCCTTCACCTGCAAAAGGGCCTCCCCAAGCGCCAACGGTTCTTCGATGGTCTCGTATTGCCCACGGCGGTCCTGTTGGTGACGATCGATGCGCCCGTCCATCTCCGCGTCCGAGCGCGTCGCCGTCGCAATGAAGGCTCTTTTCTCACCGAGACCTTGGGCGAGCTCCAGCGCCAGGGAGCTCTTGCCGGACCGCACCCCGCCGCCGATCAGCACAATCTTATTTCGCATCAGGTTGTAGCTCCCGAGTTGGTTGGCGCAAAGCGCGTAGGAATCACAGCAAGTTCGCCCGCATGCGTGCGCACGACCTCGATAGGCGTTTCGTAGATCTGCGACAGAGACTCCGCGTTGAGGACGGCATCAGGGCGGCCCTGAGCACGCAGCACGCCGCCGGCCAACACGACGCAGCGGTCCGTTTGCGCGGCGAGCCTGAGGTCGTGCAGGACGACGACGACGCACGTCCCGCCCTCGGCCTCGCGGCGCACCACCGCCAGCAACTCAGCTTGGTGGCGCAGGTCAAGATGACTGGTCGGCTCGTCTAGCAGCAGGAGCCTCGGTTCCTGTGCTAGTGCTCGAGCCAGAGCCACGCGCTGCTGCTCGCCACCCGACAGTGAACCGAGCTCCCGATCCGCTAGCTCCAGGGTCGAAGTTCGGCGCATGGCACCCTCGACTGCGAGCTCGTCTTTCGCGCTGAGCCGGCGCCACAATCCCGAGTGAGCGATGCGGCCCAGCTCGACCAGCTCACGCGCCGAGAAATCGCCGGGCAAGCGCTCGGACTGAGCAAGGTAGGCTAGCTTGTGGGCTTCGGCTGAGACGCGGGAAACGCGGCCTGATGACGCGGAAATCAACCCCGCCAGCGCCTTGAGCAGCGTGCTCTTCCCGGCCCCATTGGGTCCCACGACACTGACGAGCTCGCCGACATGCAGCTCCAGATTAACCTCATATAGCGCGGTCCGCGAGCCATAACGGACCGTCAGCGCCTGGGCGCACGCCACGATGCTCATGTCCGTTGCCTCAAGATCCACAAGAACACTGGACCACCCAGCAAAGTCGTGACGATCCCGACCGGCAACTCCGCGGGGCGCACCAGCATGCGCCCACCCAAGTCAGCGAGCACGAGCAGTGCGGCACCAGCCAAGCAGGAGGCTGGCAGCAGCGCGCGGTGCCCCGGCCCGGCGAGGCGGCGCATGACATGCGGCGCGACCAGACCGACGAACCCAATGATCCCAGCGAACGAAACACACGCGGCTGTTGCGAGGCTGGCGCCGAAAATGACACCGAGCCGCAGACGCCGAGGGCTGACCCCCAGCGTGCGAGCCGTGTCTTCTCCGAGCTGCAGCGCGTCGAGGCCGCGTGCCATGGCGAATAGCACGACAATTCCCGAGCCAGCGTAGGGCAACGCTCGCCCGAGGTTTGCCCAACTCGCGCTGCTCAGGTTGCCGAGCGTCCAGGCGAAGACGGCACGCAGCCGATCAGCGTCGCGCAGCATGAGAAACGTGGCGAGCGAAGTCAGGACACTGCCCACGACCGTGCCCGCAAGCAACAGGGCGGTCGTTCCTCCACGAGTCGCGTTGGCACGCGAGAGCGCCAAGGTGGCAAGCAGTGCCAACGCGGCACCGAGCGCAGCAGCGATCGGGACAAAACGCGAAGCCACACTGAGATCTAACGCACCGTCCGCGAAGGCGGCCGGCAAGTGACCACTCAGCGTGAGCGCCAGCGTAGCGCCAAACGAAGCGCCGCTGGCGATACCGAGCAAATACGGATCCGCGAGCGGGTTGCGAAAAAGACCCTGCATGGCCGCGCCCGAGCCGCCCAAGCTGGCCCCGACCAGGGCGGCCATCAGCACGCGAGGTAGCCGGAGATCCCAAACGATGCTGCCCATCGTGTCGAGCTCACTCGCTCTGCCGGAGAGGCCGAGCCCGATCGCATGCAGGGTGGTCGAGAGTGAGATCGTCAACGTCCCGTTCATGGCGGACACGAGCAAACCGGCGGCCAGCAGCAGCGCCGCGGCCGCCAGCGAGAGCCCCGCCCGCCGCCGCATGCGCTGGCTGCGAGCACGCGCGAACGGTGCGCTATCGCGGGCGAACGGCACGTCGCCGCCAGCCGCCACGCCGGGCAAGGTTGGCTCGGCGTTCATGGTGGCAGCTCGGGATGAAGTTTCGCAATCAGAGCGCGCAGAGCTTGCGGTAGGCGAGGACCAGGGCGCGAGAGCAAATGCTCCTCAGCGGCTGCCCACTTGTAGACGCGACCACTTTGGACCGCTGCGATCTGACTCCAGCCCGCACGCGCACGGACCTCTTCCAAAGACGCGCCGATGATGACACTCGGATTCTGAACGATGACGAGCTCTGGGCTGAGCTTCGGAAAGTCTCCGAGGCTCGCAGGGACGATGTTCTGGCCCCCAGCCTTTTGGATCAGCACGCCGATGAACGAATCGGGGCCGACGCTGTAGGGCGTGGGGTCAAGCTCGTAGTAGACGCTGACCTTGGGCGCGCCTTGGACGCGGCTTTCTAGTTCGGCCAGCTCCGCTCGCATCCCCGCCGTGAGCCCCACGGCCTCAGCCTTCCTACCTACCAGCTCGCCCGTTCGCTCGATGACGCGGAAGACGTCCGCCAGCTTGCGCGGGCTGGCACCGAAGACATTGACGCCGTTACCCGCCAACGCTGCGGCGGCTTTGCTATCGTCCGACAGCAGAACCAAGTCGGGTCTGAGCGCCAGCACCC
>CAZSUA010000073.1:15974-19379 GCA_964609655.1 uncultured Polyangiaceae bacterium
CACCGAGCTTGGGTAATCGCGCCACTTCGTTCGGGTAGTCGCTGAAGTCATCGACGCCGACGAGCCGCGCCCCCACCCCGAGCGCGAAAACCGTCTCCGTGAACGACGGCAAAAGCGTGATGATTCGCAGGGGCTCCCGCGGAACCAACACACTCCTACCACTGTCGTCGACAACGCTTAGCGGGAAGGCAGCCCTAGAAATTGGCCGTAAGTCACCTGCCCGTTCAGGGGTGGCCTTCGCGCATCCCGCGAGCACGAGCACGACGCCTAGCAGCCCATGCCACCAGCTCCGGGCTCGCGCCGATCGGCTGAGCGTTGCGAGGCGATGCGATGTCATGTTCCAAGCGAGTCGGGCAGTGTGCTCACTTCTACCGTCGCGCGGGATGCTTTGTGCCGATAAAACCATAACCGCCTCCAACCTTCACAGGGTTCAGAATGCGCCCAGCCCTACTGGCGGTAGACCGCTTCCGGAACCGATCGTAACCGGTGCTCCCTCAGCGAAATTGGCCTTGATGTTAAAGCGCCGGATCTGACCTAAATCCTTGTCCGCCAGCAGACACGTGTCGCCGCAACCAGGCATACACTTCACCGCATACACCACACCCTTGCCCTTCCCGTCTTTGTCTGGACGCGCTGTGGCGAGAACGATTGCCTTCTCGGTGCCAAGGTTCAGCGCGAAGAGCTGGTTGTTACCGGCGCCCATCCACGGCGTTTGGGTTATCCCAAGCAGAGTATCCTCCGAAGCAAACGAAGCGTTGCCCTGCGACGAGAAACCAAGCTCTTGATGCACCGGAATTGTCTTCTTGAGCGTGGGCGGTTCGGTTACAGCATCGAATACGAGCACACCCGATTCGCTGGGATTCACCAACGCTCCGTCGCTGTTGATCTCACTGGTGCAAGAGATAGCTAGCAGCTTGCCGGATGGCGAGAGCTCAGCCCGACCGCAGCCTTTCTTCCCCGAAAGCACGATGTGCCAGCGGGTGGTGTCCGTTTCCGTGTTGATACCCAAAAGCTCGCTATCCGCCCCCTGCTTGAAGGTGGCCGAATCATAACGTTGCAACACGACAATCGCGGTCTTAGCTCGGAGCGTCAACGACACTGGCGCTGGCGGGAAGCTGTTGTCTCGCGGCAGCGCAATGCTCGAAACGATCGTGGGCACAGTGGGGTCCACAATCAGGATGTCCCCGCCTTGATCAAAGGGCTCCTTGCCGGGCATTTTGTTGTCACCGAACCGAGCCACGTAGGCTTTGGTTTTGGAGAGCGCCAAGTAGTCGTACGGATTGGATTCGAAACCAGTTCCGATCGGAAGCTGCGCACGCACAGTGGCAGTCTTCGGATCCGCCCACGTCAAAACGTTCGTTCCAAAACGATCCAGAATTACGATTTCGCCACTAGCAGAAGGCGTCGAAGGCAAGCCGAGATCCCCGGAGAACGGCGCTGCCAATTGCGAGGCCATCGTCGAGCCGCTCGACAAAAAGGACTCAGAAAGCGCATTCCCCTTCGAATCCAAGAGTGCAATCTGACTTGTTAGGTAATCACCGAGCACGGCAACCATTCCAGCAGGACATGTAGTACTCCCGGTGGCTTCGCTTCCCATCGCGCCACCTGCGCCCGCGTTGGTGGAAGCGGGGAATGGAACATTGGGCGCACCGCCCAGTGCTACACCCCCAGTGCTGGTGTTTTTGGACTCCAGGCTGCAGCCGACGAGTCCGAATACGAGAACCACTCCAACTATTTTTT
The DNA here is from genome assembly GCA_964609655.1 of uncultured Polyangiaceae bacterium. Lineage (GTDB taxonomy): Bacteria > Myxococcota_A > Polyangia > Polyangiales > Polyangiaceae > JBBRRP01. Next base: position 17,715 of record CAZSUA010000073.1, read on the forward strand.
TCATTTTAACATGACCTCCATTGTAACAAACACGCTGCGTAAAGGCAGCGGGTAACCAACACTGTCAAAGCGTTCGGTATCGAAAACATTCGCGACGCGTGCGCGCGCTTTGACGGCTTCCCCAGAAAATCCCTGCGCCACTTCGAGATCCAAGCTGTGTTGCTCCGGAATCACGACCAACCCAGCCGGATCGGCGTACCGGCTTGATTGATAGAGTAGCGTTGCTCGGGCGCTGGTTCGATCGATCCACCCCGGCCAATGCGCGTTGCTGCGCCCCTCGACCCCCAGAACGCTCACCAGCCTTGAATGAAACGGCAAGAAGTCATTTTTCAACGGACGGTCGGGCGTTGTGTCACGCGCATCGAGCAGCGTTAACGAAAGATCCGTCTCGAAATGCTGTCCCAGCTCTGCCCCAAAAGAGCTCTCAAACCCGCTCAATTGAGCCTCGTGAACATTGATCGGCACGAGATAGCGCTGAGCATTTCGCACGTAGCTCACCAAGCGATCCACCTGCCGTGAATAGAAGGCCGCATCGGCCCAAATCCGTGAGCCAGCCCAAATCCGTTGCGCCCGAGCGCCTAACTCGGCCGTGATGCCACGTTCAGGCATCAATTGCGGATTCCCGCGAACCAGCAGCCCCGCTCCATACACCTCACCGAGGCTCGGAAAGCGGACATAGCGCCCTGCACTGGCATAGCTCGTGAAGGCTGCGGTGCGGCGCGAAATCGAAACACGCCCTACGGGCTCTCCTTGCTCACACACCGAGGAGCCTGCAACCTGGCGACAGCTCAACGCCACTAAGGGACTCAAAAACCAGTCTCTTGCAAATTCGTACTCGAAGCCGTTGGCCAGACGGGCCGTCAGCGCCGAAGCCCCTGACAGCTCAACATCCCCATCGCGACGCTCCAGCCGATCGACGGCGGTATCCAAGGCCGCATCCCAATGCAGGCGAGGCCCCAGCTCCAATCGCACGGCTAGCTTCTGTGCGGCGCGCTGGCCCGAGTTCTCCACCCGTGGAGCCATGAGGAATAGCTCAAATGCGGGATCGTCATACACGGAGTTTGCGGAGATAAACGAACTCGCCAACGTCAACTGATGCTGCTGTTTCCCGCCAAACCGGGCGCTCGTGCTGATCCCCGTCAGCATCCGTTCGTAGCGAGCCCGCGCCCTTTCTGAAGGTAAAAGCGCGAGCCTGGGCACGCCCTGCTCACGCGCGGTGACATTGGCCACGACGTTCATTTGGACGTTCCGCGACAACTCCAAACGCTGGAGCAGCCACCCATCGAACACACTCACGTCCGAATTCGTTTGCCGCCCCACTCTATCGTCGCCGGCGACGAACAACGTGCCGCGATTGTCGGCAAACGGGTACTCGTTGTCCGCGTGGGTTGCCGCGAGGCCTACCAGTGTCGCCGCTGTTTCACTTCCAGCTCCCGCCCAGGCAAACCCGGATCGCGATCCGAAGCTTCCTAGTCCAACTCCCATGCCCGAAGTCCCTGGTTCAGGCCGCTTCGGTTCGAACAAGATGGCCCCACCGATCCCCAGTTCATCCACAAATTTCGGACTATTCCCGCGATAAATCTCCACGTGATCGATCAACCAGAGTGGCATCGTCGATAGATCGACCGCCCCTCCCACTTCGTCGTTCAAACGGATCCCGGCAAG
>CAZSUA010000074.1:0-19274 GCA_964609655.1 uncultured Polyangiaceae bacterium
CCGCAAGCCGACACACTTCGACTCCAATATCGAAGCTCGTTCGCACCCATTCGCGGGCTGCACCGGCGCTCAGACCAGGATTTTTAGAAACCAGCACGGCCGGCAGTCGAGAGAGTGCGCGCCGCAGGCTGGGTGCCCGAACAGCGCCCACGATGCCATCCACGCCTTCAACTGCGGCCGACAAAAGTGCGAGTGCTGTATCGGTATCCGAGAGATCAACGATCAACCGGCCTGCACCGCCGCGACGCAGCGCACGAAACAACGAGGAACCATCGGAGCCGAGCTCTGCCGTCGCAAAACAGGTCGTACGCTCACGTGGCAATCCAAACGTTTCTCCATCGGCAACCACGAACAATGAAGGGTCATCGCAGATCGAACACAGGCCGTTCACCAAAGACGCTATGCCCTCGTCGTCAGCCCCTACCACCAAGATGTTGGCTCTGCCTTGCAGGCATTGGTGGAGAAACAACGCGATGGATCGAGAAATGACGCCGTGCCGGACGAGCTCCTCGACAGACCTGAGCGAAGCCCGCCGTCGCTTCAAAAGCACCACCGCACCCTCAGGTGAAACCTCGCCGAGCAAGATTGAAACGGAAGTGCCGTCGGGTAGTTGGCGGCTTATTACGGGCTGCCCGGGAGTCAGCGGTTGCCCAGCTTTGAGACACAGCCGCCGTACTACCCGCAACAGCGAGGCTTCTGAAGTGAAGGGTAGCGGAAGCGGCGCATAGCGCCGGTCGCGCTCAACATGAATGCGATCAAACCGGCTGACTGTGATTGCTGTGACGAGCGGATCGGAAAGCAGTGGACCGATCGGTCCAAGTTCCAAAAGCTCGTCTGTGATCAGGCTTTCTGCTTGGTCAGTAGGCAGACCTGAAGGTTGGCCCGAATCACTTTCGTTCAAGGCATGCAAGCGACCCTTGATCGCCTGTGAAACTCGGCCTCGGAGCACAGCTGTCAGCTCCCCCTCCAGCTCACTTTGCGGCACGAGGGCGAGCACCTCTTGCACCAGTTCCGCGAGGAACTGACGCTGCCGATGGATCTCGGGAGTTGCCATGTCGTCCACCACGGGCCGGGGCACCTGGGGCAAGCTCTCGTTCGAACTTGAAGCGCGCGCCTCGGACGAATCCGGCTGGGCGATGGGCGTTCCGGGACCTGAAATGTTAGGAACGCGCGGCGCCAGCGGTACCCGAGATGCGACAAACTCAGTGGCGATACCCCGCGTCGGGCGCATGGACACCACCGGACCCGATGCCTCCGAACGAGATGAAGACGGAGCATGACTCGGGACGGCCACGAGTTGGCGCGCTGAGGACCGTTCCGATTCGTCGGCCACTTCGATACGGAGTACGAAATCTCCGATGTAGATACGGTCCCCTTCGCGGACGATGGTCGCGTGCGAGATCCGCCTGCGGTTCACATACGTCCCATTCGTGCTGTTCAGGTCAGTCACAATGAAGCGCCCGTCTCGATACAACACGCGCGCGTGTCGCTTCGAAACGTTGCCCTTGGGCAGCATCAGATCGTTTCCTTGAACGCGCCCCAATGACAGCTCTGTTGCGTCGTAGACCTCACGACGCTCAGCCCCGCCCTTCTCGCTCACATAAACTGCGAAGACCGGTCCCTTGTTCTGAGAGCTGGGCGATGCCACGCGTGCCTACAACAGATGTTTCAAACGAGCTCCGAGTCTAACACTGCGCGGCGGAAACTTTCAAGCACCAACGGAAACCCCCTACTTGAGCCCGCATTTTGAATTCAGCTGCCGTCTCGCCGATCACGAACATCGGAGGTCACTAAGCCGAGCAGCTCGCCGGCAAGAGCCATGACGTCCTTCTCCGAGAACCCACTAGCGCGGAACTCACGATAGATATTCTTTGCCAGAATGCGGACTGCGCGAGGATCCGCGGTCCCTTGAATCATTGCTTGAGGTTCAGCCATGTGACTTCCCGTCCTACCCTTCACAGAGGATGATAATCAAAAACGGCGGCAAGCATATCTCTTCATTTGTATCTAATGCAAATTAGATTTGATCGGCACCGTAGCTGTGTATCAAGCTTCGCAGCTCTACAGTTGCGCAGTCTCTTTCGCACTTCAGAACATCGTGCCTTGCTAGCAACGCACGGCGTCAAGTGGTTCAACATGTTCGCCCGCAACAGAACCGCAATCAACCGCTGGAATCACACGGACCCACAGCAGAGTACTGGAGGACCACGTGTTTTGTGGGTCGATCCGTCCCACAAAGGAGGCTTGTTACTAAGCACTTTCCGCTGCGCGCAAAGTGCAAGGCTTCGCCAATTTGTGGCTTCTCGGCTACGGGCACGGCAATCCCATCGGGATGAAAGCGCACACCACCGGCAAGCTTTTGATTCAGCGCCTCGTGACGCAGCAGCCAATGTTGGTTTCTACGATTCCTGACACCAACGCAGACCCCGTCCCGCAGGTGGTATTCAGTGTTGCGCGTCACGTACACAGTATGCCGCCGCCGCTCAGGTCCTTCGTAGTCCTTGGTTCCCATAGTGCTTGCCGGCGAGTCTCTCAGGAGTGAGCACGGGTTGTCCAAAATTCGGCGGATCTTGAGCGAGCTCCACCGAGATTCGGAGGGGAACTTGGCCCACGCACCTGGCGGGCGCTTCAGTGTGCTGAGAACTTCGCGCTTCAGAGCCCGGCGCGCTACGCTCTTTGGAGCATGGCACCGCTCCGCCCTGGCCGTCCTGGCATCGCAAAAGCAAGAGAACTTCCGCTGATCCAGCGCCGCGTGGTGGAGCTTTGGCAAAGCAACGACTACCGCTGGCGTGAACTCTTTGCGGCGGCAGACGTGATGAGCGAAGGGGCTACGCGAAAGGACGTTGATGGCGCCGTCTATTACGGTTCAACGAGCATCGTGCTCACTCTCGGAAGCCGTGACGCCGCCGCCGGCGACGCCGACAAACTGGTGCGAGCGTTGTCCAGGGACCCACACGTCCGCCTACGTGCGATTCGCATCGCCTGCCTTGAGGCACAACTCCGAGCAAGAGGCGCCATAGGCCGGGTGCACTCTGAGTTTCGTGTGAAGTCTCACGCAGCCGGCGCCTGCATCGACGTTGACGTGCACGCGAACGTCTTTTCCGATTTGGTAAGAAAACCAGCGAAGGCCAAAGCCTCACTCGAAAAATCGCCCAAGGCGCGAGCCTTTAGATCCAGAGATTAATCTGCGATTGCTATTTTCCCATCCCATCCCATCCCATCCCCAAACTGTCCACAAGCCCGCGGGCTCAGCCCCTGTCAAGCTTCATTTTTCTAAGAACAAGGTCTGGGCAGACGGATTGAAGATTGATAGGCTGCCAGGTCTTCCGTCGTGCTTCTCCAGCCTTCGTGCCAAAGGGGGCACGCTCTCGTTCGTGCCAAAGGGGCCATGCACTCACTACTACTTGACAACCGAGCCTCAGAAGACGAAGGGATAACACAATCCCTTTCTAACTTTGGGGCGCGAGTTCAACGATGAGTCGCAAAAAGCAACGCGACAACAAGGTTATCCATGTCGTATTTGGCCCCGAAGGCGGCCGCGTGCAGCAGCTAGTCACTAATGCCCGCGAGCAACAGGCGGGCGTTGGGGCCGAAGGGCGCGAACCTCTCACAGATTTGTTCTCTCTCACTGAAGTAGCTCGCCTGCTGGGTCTAAGCCCAGGGCGTTTGAGAACTCTTGATCGCGCGGGAGTGGCGTCTCCGGGCGGTCGACGCAACGGGCGTCGCGCCTACACCTTCTCCGATTTGATCGCGCTCCGCTCAGCCCAAACGCTGCTGGCTCACCGCGTGCGCCTGCGTGACGTGACGCGCGCAGTGCACGCCCTGAAGAGATCGCTACCAAAAGTTACCCGGCCGCTGCAGGAGCTACGGATAGTTTCTGACGGCCAGACGGTCGTCGTGCGGACTCAGGATGGCGCCTTCGAGCCACTCACTGGCCAAATGCTACTGGATCTTGAGGTGAAGACGCTGCGCGCCGACGTGGTTCGCGTGCTGCGCCCTTCCGCCGGCAAAGAGCGCTCCCGGACCGCCTATGAGCTGTATCTGCGTGCTAGCCAGCTCGATGAGAACCCATTGACGATGGATGAAGCTGAGCGCCTGTACGCGGAGGCCGTGGAGCTCGACCCTTGGCTTGGCATCGCTTACACAAATCTCGGAAACATTCGCTTTCGCCGCCATGACGCGGAGGGCGCTGAGCGCTTGTACCTACGGGGTCTGGAGATCGATCCCCGCCAGCCTGAGGCTCAGTACAACCTGGGATACGTCATGCTGGAACGCGGACAGCCCGACGAAGCCATCGCACTATTTCTTGGTGCTATCGAATCAGATCCCAAGTTTGCCGATGCTCACTTCAACCTTGCCATGGCGTACGAGCAAGTGGGGGACTCCAACCGGGCGCGCCCATTTTGGAAGAACTACATCGCGCTTGAACCAGCCGGGACCTGGACCGAAATCGCCAAACGCCATTTGTGAGTCCGGAAACGTTTCTTATCGAGCTGGCTCGGTAGCGGCACATTGAGCTAACCTGCCAGCGGATGGCCGAGCTCAGTACCGGAGCAATGCAAGGATTCGGGGACCCACGGGCTCCGGGTGCGATCGGCACACGACAGGGCTTTGTGTTGCTGTATGCTGAGCCAGGCTCACCAACCTCAGGGGCTTACCCGTTTTTTAAGAGCCCTGTGCGCATCGGAAGAGATGAAGCCTCGGATATCCGCCTGGCTGTGACCGCTGTTTCGCGTATCCACGCGGAAGCTGTGGCGACGGATCGCGCGTGGCGGATTGTCGATTGCGAGAGTCGCAACGGCGTGTTGGTGGATGGCGTACGCGTGGCGAGCGAGGTACTCGAAGCCCTCGCCGAGGTGCGGATCGGGGACGCAATCTTCAAATTCGTGGACGCCGAGGCGGAATCCTTTGCTCACTACAACCTGGACGGTTCGATGGCGCCGGGCTGTGAACGACTGGCCGAGGTGCCCTCGCTTTTGGTCGGCGGCTTTCAGATGGATCGCATCGCAGCCGAGATCGAGAAGGTTGGGCCCACCAATCTGAGCGTCCTCATCCTGGGAGAAAGCGGGACCGGTAAGGAGGTAGTCGCCAGCGAGCTGCATCGTCACAGCCGCCGACCGGGGCGCATGGTTGCCGTCAATTGCGCTGCGATCCCTCAAAATCTCATCGAAAGCGAGTTATTTGGCTACCGTAAGGGAGCTTTCTCGGGCGCCGATCGCGACAAGCCAGGGCTGATACGCGCAGCCGACGGCGGAACGCTGTTCCTCGACGAAATCGGGGACATGCCGCTTGAAGCCCAGACCAAGTTGCTCCGCGTTTTACAGGCCAAGGAAGTCCTGCCCGTAGGCGCCACAACACCGGAAACTACGGACGTTCGCATCGCGTGCGCAACCCATCGCGACCTCGCTGCTCTGCAGGCGAAAGGCACATTTCGACTCGACCTTTTCGCTCGCCTGAACGAGTATGAAGTGAACCTGCCACCGCTACGCGAACGCAAAGAGGATCTCTTCGTCCTGACGCGCGAATTTTTAAAACGCCACGGCGCAGCCGAGAAAACGGCTTCCTTTAGCTTCATGACGGCCCTCACTCACTACGATTGGCCCTACAACGTGCGCGAGCTGGAAGCCTGTATCAAGCGTGCGATCGCTCTAGTCGATGGCGACACGCTCGGCGAGGCAGAACTCCCCCAGGCCATCACTGAAGCCATGCAAGGCTACGGCGCCGTGGGCGCCGGGCGCAGCCCGGAGGCGGCTCTTGCCCGCGCGGAGCACGAAGAAAGCGACAGGCCCAGCGCCGGCCAGCTACATGCACTCCTCCAAAAGCACCAGGGGAACGTCGCCGCAGTGGGGCGCGAGCTTGGCAAAGCCCGCATGCAGGTCCATCGCTGGGCGCAACGCTACGGACTCCGATTGGAAGACTTTCGGGCCCCAGATCAACCTTGATCCGTGGTGTGCCCGACGCAGCAGACTCGACTTCCGGATTGACTCGCAGACCCGAAAGGCGCTAGCGGACACTGCTCAAGCGGGCAGTAGAGGTAGTTCCCCCGCACCGTGCCTGGGAGTCCCTGTTGGCCACTCGTCGAAAAACCGGTCCAAAAACGCCAAAATCTAAAACTGGAAGCGCCAAGCCCGCCAACTCGGCTCAACGCGGAAGCAAGCGGACGCGCGGTTCAGACGAAGCGCCCGCCGGTTTGTCTGGCGAAGGGGAACAATCCGTCGCGCTGCACGACATCGCGCAGGCACGTTACCTCAACTACGCGCTCAGCGTGATCACGAGCCGTGCGCTGCCAGATGTGCGCGATGGCTTGAAGCCCGTCCAGCGACGCATCCTGTACACGATGTGGCAACAGCGGCTGACCTCCGACGCCAAACATCGGAAGTGCGCCAAAGTCGTCGGTGACGTGATGGGTAACTACCATCCGCACGGCGATGCCTCGATCTATGATGCCCTCGTGCGCTTGGCACAATCGTTCTCGTTGCGAGCGCCACTCGTTGAGGGTTCGGGGAATTTCGGCTCAATGGACGGCGATGCAGCAGCCGCCATGCGCTACACGGAGTGCCGGCTGGCGCCGATCTCCACCGATCTTCTGAGCGAGCTTGCGCAAGACACGGTTGAATTTCGGCCAAACTACGACGGCACGCGTTCAGAGCCGGTTGTCTTGCCAGCTAAATGGCCCAACCTCTTGATCAATGGTGCGACGGGAATTGCGGTCGGCATGGCCACCAATATTCCGCCCCACAACCCGGAGGAGGTGTGCACGGCCGCCATCCGCCTGCTCGACGCACTGGGCGAGGGCAAAACGCTGAGCGCGCGGGAACTTTGCCGAACCATCAAAGGGCCAGATTTTCCTACAGGCGGGCAAATCATTTCAACCGCCGAAGAGCTCAAAGTCATTTACGAGACGGGCACCGGAAGCGTCAAAGTGCGCGGAACCTACAAGATCATCGCCGATGGTCGTGGGAATCCGAAGATCCACATCACGAGCATTCCCTACACCGTCAACAAGGCAACCCTCGTCGAACGCATCGCCGAAGTGGCGCTCTCGCGAAAGCTACCGCTGCTCGTCGATGTTAAGGATATCTCAACCGACGACGTCTGCATTGAGGTGGAGCTCAAGAAGGAGGCCGACCCCAAGAAGGTTCTCGCCTACCTCTTCAAGCAAACGCCGCTCCAGACCACATTCAGCGTTAACCTGACCTGCCTCGTCCCGACCGAAAATCCACAAGTGTGTCGACCCGAACGGGTGGATCTCCAATCCTTACTCTGGCATTTTCTAAATTTCAGGCTGCAAGTGGTGACCAAGCGGCACCAGCACGAGCTTGCCGCTTTGCAGGCCCGCATCCATATTCTGGAGGGCTTCGCCAAAGTTTTCGATGCCCTCGACGAGATCATCAAGCTGATCCGCAAATCAGAAGGCAAGGCCGATGCGGCGCGGCAGATCATGGCGCGGTTCAAGCTCGATGCGGAGCAGACGGACGCCATTTTGGAACTCAAGCTGTATCGCTTGGCTCGCCTTGAGATCCTCGTCATCCAAAATGAGCTCAAAGACCGACGCAAACGCGCTGCCGAAATCAAGAAGCTCCTTTCGGAATCCGAAGCGCGCGGGCTTTGGCAGATCATTCGGACTGAATTGACCGAGATGGTGGCTTCCTTCGCGAAGTTCTCGAAGCGCCGCACGCTGATCGCCTCGGTGGAAGAGGAGCCCGAGTTTTCGGCGGAAGATTTGATCGTGGCCGAGGACAATCACGTGCTCTTGACGCGAGACGGCTGGATCAAGCGCCAAAAGGAAATCAAGGATCCTGGCTCCACGCGGCTACGCGAAGGGGATGCTGTCTTGAGTTGCGTGGCCGGCTCCACCCGGGCAACCGTGGCGTTCTTCTCGAACTTTGGCACCGCCTACACCTGCCGCATTATCGATATTCCAGCCACCACAGGCTACGGGGAGCCCATCCAAAAGCTCTTCAAGCTGAAGGACAACGAACGCATTCTCGGCTGCTTTTCGCTCGATTCACGGCTCCTCGGCGACATCAAAGGGAGCGAAGATTATATGCCCGAGTCTTACCTCGTGGCAGCAACCAGTGATGGCTACGCGTTGGCGTTTGGCCTGGAGCCGTATTCGGAACCCAGCACGCGAGCTGGACGCAGGTTTGCCCGACCGAGCGACGGCTCCGAAGTCGTTGGCGTGGAGCTCGTCCACGGGAAGGAAACGCTCATCGCCGTTTCGAAGGGTCGACGTGCGCTCCTGTGTTCGATTGCGGAAATCAACTACCTCACCAACCCTGGCAAAGGCGTGACTCTGTTGAAGCTTGAGGGTGACGATACGCTTCTCGGAATCAAGGCGGTGGCTGACAAAGAGACGGCGCTGGTCGTGAAGAGTTCGCTCGGCGGAGAACAAAAGATCAACGCGGAAAAGTACGAGCGGAGCACTCGTGGCGGCAAAGGGCGCGAAGTCATGAAGCGCGGAAGCTTAACCGAGATTGTCCCCGAAGTGCCGGCAGCACCCGCAGCCTTTGAAGAAGGTAATTGAGCCGTGAGCCAAAAGGATCCCAGCATGGAGTACACTGCCAAAGACATCACCATCCTTGAAGGCCTCGATCCGGTGCGGAAGCGCCCCGGCATGTACATCGGAGGCGTTGGCAGTACGGGTCTGCACCATCTTGTCTGGGAAATCCTAGACAATTCTGTCGACGAGGCGATGAATGGGCATGCCACCGAGATCCACGTGACGCTGCACAAAGACGCCGAGTCCGTGACAGTGTCGGACAACGGGCGCGGGATCCCGATCGACAAGCACCCCAAGCACAAGAAGCCTGCCCTCGAAATCATCTTCACCACGCTGCACGCGGGGGGAAAGTTCGACGAAGGCAGCTACAAGACAGCCGGCGGCTTGCATGGCGTGGGCGCCTCTGTGGTGAACGCGCTTTCAACCAAGCTCAAGGTCATCGTGAAACGCGATGGCTTCGAATGGAGCCAGGAATTCAAAACCGGAAAGCCCGTTGGAACCATCACCAAGCTGGGCAAAGCCCGCGGGACAGGCAGCGCTGTCTACTTTCGGCCGGACCCAACGATCTTTCCGAAAACGGAGTTCAACCCAGAAACGATCCGAAAACGCCTTGAGATAGTCAGCTATCTCCACCGTGGAATTAAGGTCGAATTCAGCGACGAAAAGAACCAAACGCACGAAGCCTTCCACCACGAAGCCGGGATCGCCGACTTCCTCAAAGCGATTCTTGAGGAGCACAAAACCAAGCGGGTGCACGACGCCCCGTTCTCGATGCTCCGCGAAAACGGTACGCGGCTCGAACTGGTCCTGCAGTGGACTGAATCCACTGAAGAGAACATTAGAAGCTACGTCAACGGCATCCCCACCACGTCGGGTGGCACCCACGAGAATGGTTTGCGCGCCGGCCTGGTGAAAGCAGTTCGCAACTTCATCGAAACGCACAACTTGACTCCGCGTGGCGTGACGTTGAGTGCGGAAGATATCCGCGAAGGCCTCACGGGCGTACTCAGTGTCTTCATTAGCGAACCGCAGTTTCAGGGGCAAACGAAAGATCGCCTCAACAACCCCGAGGTTCAGTCCTGGGTGGATGGGCTCGTGCGCCCTGCCTTGGAGCAGTGGCTCAATTCAAACAGAACGGTTGCGGAACAAATTGTCGCACGCGTTATCTTGTCCGCTCGGGCACGCGAGGCATCACGTGCAGCCTCGGCTGCGGTCACGCGCAAGTCCGCAACTAGCGGCCGCTTCACGCTGCCAGGCAAGCTCTCGGATTGCACTTCTTCTGACCGCCGGAATTCAGAGCTGTTCATCGTGGAAGGCGACTCCGCGGGTGGTTCGGCGAAACAGGGCCGCGAGCGCGGCAATCAGGCCGTGCTCCCCCTGCGTGGCAAGGTGCTCAACACGGAGGGCATGGCGCTCGGCAAGGTGCTCGAGAACAAAGAATTGTCAGACCTTTTGACGGCCCTTGGCTGCGGCATCGGCGCAAATTTCGATCTCTCTAAGCTGCGCTACGATCGCGTCATTCTTTTGGCGGATGCGGATTCAGACGGGCACCACATCACAACCCTGCTGCTCACCTTCTTCTACCGACACTTGAGTGAACTCATCAAAAACAACCGTGTGTACGTGGCGATGCCGCCCCTCTACCGCTTAGATATCGGCAAGGATACCTACTGGGCCGCCGATGAGCCGGATCGTGTGCGCCTGACCAAAGAGCACCAAAAAGGTAACGCAAAAGTTGAGATCACCCGTTTCAAAGGCCTCGGTGAAATGATGCCGAAGGTGCTCTGGGACACGACCTTGAATCCCAAGACCCGGCGCTTACTCCGAGTGGGTATCGTCGATCCGTTGGCCACCGATCGGGTCATGAACGATCTGATGGGCAAGGACCCACAGGCTCGCTTCCACTTCATCATGGACCGAGCCGAGCAAGCCGAAGACCTGGACGTGTAGCGACCGGAGAATGTGGGGGCGTGTAGGCCTGAGAAGTCTAGATCTCGAAGCGGGCTTAATCCAACGAACCCGTGATCCGTTTGGTCAACTAGCGCGAACCCCATCGCGGGGGTCGCCTCCTCGGCACATGAATGCACCGAAGACTACGGTCCTAAGCCAAACCAAAGCCAAGCAGCCCATGTCGACGGCGGCACTTCAGATTGTGCAGGCGGCCGTGCGGGAGAACGTTAGTATCAGCGATCTTTCCAAATTGGCGCTCGTCGATCCGGGATTTGCTCTGCGTCTGCTAGCGGTGGTCAACAGCGCCGCATTCAAACGTTCTTCCGAAGTTCGCGACGTTCAGCAGGCAGCCCTTTTGCTCGGTATCCGCGGCATGCGCAATATCGCACTCAGCCTCGCTGTGACAGATCTTGTGCCGTTGGGCGAAGGTAGCAAAGTCATCTTAGCTAACTCTATCCGAAGAGCGGTGAGTGCCCGTTTGATCGGAAAAGCGCTGGGACTACGCGAGCTCGACGGCTATTTCACAATGGGGTTGCTCTTGGAATCGGGCCTGCTGCTGCGTGCTCGCGAAGACCTTGCAGGCGCGGCCGCGATCGCGCGGGCTCCAGCCGCGAACCGCGTGATCCATGAACGAGCCGCTGGGTTCGTGCCGCATCCTGAGTCAGGAGCCGAAATGGCCCGCAGCTACCAGTTGGCACCTGAACTTGTTGAAGCGATACGCCACCACCACGATGCCCAAATGCCCGCCGAAAAAGCGCTGCAAGTGGCCTGGCTGGCGGAGCGAGCTTCCGGCGTCTTCGAGTGCGTCGACGCGGTACGAAGCCGACTCGAGCTCCTGACTCAAGCCGCAACTCTGGGGCTCGCCGAGGCCACGATGGATGAGATTCTCGATGAAATTCCGAAAGAAGTAGCCGCAACGGCGGAGGCTTTCGACAGAGACTTAGGGCCGCAACTGGACCTGGCCAAGCTTCGCGATGACGTGAATGCGCGCCTGATCGAAATGAACCAGCAATATCAAGAAATGCTGGGGACGCTCGAACGGCTGTTGACCGAGAAGACGGATCTCGCAGTGCGCCTGGAAGTTGCGAACCAATCGCTCGAACATCTGGTGGCTACCGACGCGCTCACCGGCCTCCCCAATCGGCGCATGCTGGAACAAGCCTTGGCGCGGGACATGGCCTCAGCCATCCGCAACAACACTCCGCTTAGCATCGCGGTTCTGGACGTCGACAAGTTTGGAAACTTCAACGCGACCCACGGCCACGCAGCCGGCGATCTCGCGCTGCAGAAGGTGTCTCAGGTGCTCACTGAGGCAATTCGCCAGAGCGATCTCGCGGCGCGCTACGGGGGTGAAGAATTTGTTCTGCTATTTCCACGTACGGATGCGGAGGGGGCACTCGTGGTGTGCGAACGCGTCAGAGCGGCGCTCGCAAAGGGGGGCGTCGCTCTGGATGGCTGCACGGTGGCCCTGACGGCGAGCCTGGGCGTGGCCACGCTCAAGAGCGGAGAGAACTCAAAGGCCCTGTTTGTTCGGGCGGATGCAGCGCTTTACGAGGCGAAACGGCTCGGCCGAAATCAGGTCCAAATCGCCCCATAACAGCCGGCTACCGCGGCTCAGGCAGTATTTTCTGTGGGAGCTCTGACGCCTCGGAGGTGGGACACCTTGTGCACCCGAACGCGATGGGATAACGCGCGGGCTCGGGTCCGGTGGCTAGACGCCCCCTTTGGCATTTATTCAACACGTTGCACACGCACTCCTTCTCCCCCGATGTCTACCGCCTGGCCAAAGCCTCGCTCGTTGAGCGTCGCCGCTGGTTAGTCCACGGGTACCGTTTGGTACTGCTGCTCGTGTGCCTGTTCAGTCCGGCCGCAGCGTTCGCGCAAGCACCCGACGCGACCGCGGCCCCGGCCCCGGTCGCGCCCAGCAGCGAACCCCCGGTCGCGCCCAGCAGCGAACCCCCGGTCGTGATCCCTCCGACTGAAACGGAACTGGCACGGGGCTTCCCTATTTCGCGCATTGACGTGGCGGGCAATCGACATGTCACACGCGAGGACATTCTCTCGTATTTGCGCGAGCAGCTCGGCGAACCCTTTGATCCCGCGCGCCTCACCGGGGACATTCGAGAACTCTACAATTCAGGATTCTTTGACGATATCGAAGTCGATTTGAGCCGACGCGACGACGGCGTGGTCCTTCGCTTTCTGGTGCGCGAACGACCCACGATCCTGTCCGTCAACTTCGAGGGCAACACCGAGATCGATTCCGAGGATCTCGCTGAAGCCGCCGAAGTGAAGTCGGCTTCCGTGATGAGCTACCCTTCGCTCAACCGCAGCATCCAGAAGATCCGCGACATGTACGCCGAGAAGGGCTTCTTCCTCGCTGAAGTGAAGAGCGAAGTAGCGGCGGCCAAGGACAACCAAGTTTCGATTAAGCTCAGCATCGTAGAACACACGCAGGTGAGCGTGCGGAGCGTGACGTTCATCGGAAACCACGAGATTTCCTCCGAAGAGCTGCGGGCGGCGATGTTCACCGGGAACGCTGGCTTCTTTGCCTTTGGCTCCGGGGGTCCCTTTCGCCAGGACGCTTTTGAGCGCGACATGGGTGTCTTGAGCGGCCTGTACTACGATCGCGGATTTTTGGCGGTCAGCGTGAATACCCCGCGCATCATGCTGACTCCGGACAAAAGCGGGATCGAGGTGTCCGTTACGATCAACGAGGGTCCTCGCTACAAAATCCGCCAGCTTCGCATCTACGAGCGAGGCCCCGACGGCGGCGAAGTGGAGCCGATTGGTGGGCGGCGGCGCCTCGCTTCCATGGTCGAAGCTCGCTCGGGAGATTACTTCAACCGCGCCAAACTGATTCAGGATCTTCAGGCGGTCCGCACCCTGTATCGCGACAACGGGTTCGCACACGTCGAGGCAGCACCGGACACCCAAACCTACCCAACAACTCACGAGGTCGACGTCGTGGTGCCCATTGTTCGCGGGCCATTGGTTCGTTTCGAACGCATCGAAATCCGCGGCAACAGCAAGACGCGCGACAAGGTTGTTCGGCGAGAACTCGAGGTTTATGAAGGCGAGCCCTTCAACGAAACAGCTCTCGACCGTTCACGCCGACGTGTCACAGCCTTGGGCTATTTTGAGCGAGTCGATATTTCGACCGAGGAGGGCTCCAGCCGCGACAAGATGAATGTCTATGTCGAGATCGCCGAGAAGCCGACGGGGACTTTTCAGGTGGGCGCGGGCTTTTCAAGCGTTGAGAATTTCATCCTGACGGCGCAGATCCAACAGGCCAACCTTTTCGGCAACGGGCAAAGCTTCAGCCTACAACTCCAGGCAAGCCGTGCCCGGCTGCTTGCGAACGCCAGTATCTTTGAGCCTTATTTTCTGGATAGCCGCTTCAATCTCGGCATCAACATTTTCAATCAAGAGACCTTCAATCAAGATTTCTCCCAGACCACACGCGGCAGCGCTCTGACCTTTGGCTATCCGCTGGTCGAGCCCGAGCTCACCGCGTCGCTCACGTACACGCTTCAATCTGACCAGGTTTCAAGCGCGAGTGGCAGCAATCTCTTTGGCACCTCGAGCAGCGCCAGCACCTTCCAGCAACTGCCGCTGGCGAATCTCTTCAGCGACGGTCTCACCTCCAGCTTTCGTCCCGCGCTCACTTACGACACGCGCGACAACCGGCTCTTCACCACCAGCGGTATCTTCACCAAACTTTCTACTGAACTGGCGTCGAGCATCTTCGGTTCTGACAACCAGTTCCTGCGCAACAGCTTCCAGGGCCGCTATTTCTATCCTGTCGGTTCGGGGTTTGTGCTCAAGCTCAACCAGGAATTTGGCCTCATCACTAGCCCGACCAAAGAAGGCGTGCCGATCTTTGTTCGTTATTTCCTCGGAGGCATCACCGATCTCCGTGGCTTTCAATACCGGAGCGTCGGCCCACGCCTACCGCTCACGCAATCCACCGATCCGAATAGTCCGCCGAGGAGCGATGGCGCGCGTATCGGTGGCAACCTACTTTACTTCCAAAACCTGGAGCTTGAGTTCCCTCTGGTTGAGGCGGTCGGCGTGCACGGGGTCTTTTTCACTGACGCCGGCAACACCTGGAATACCGAAGCAAACTACTGCGATACCGTGGGTGGGAGCGCTCGCTTCAGTTTGCAGAGCCCCTGCTTCAATGGGCTAGATAGCCTGAGCCGGCTGCGTACCTCTTGGGGCTTTGGCATTCGCTGGTTTTCGCCGCTCGGCCCGCTTCGCTTCGAGTGGGGCTTCCCCTTCAAGCCGCTGCCAACCGAAGAGAGCAGCGTGTTCGAATTCACGATTGGGAATTTCTTCTGAGCTCGCCACCGAGCCGGCTACCATCTCGCCACCCCGGACGCCCCGCGGAAGACACCCTCCTTTCTGCACCCGTGCCTTCGGAGGACAGTGAGACCCTCTCCGACGAAAGGCTCACTCGTGTCGAGATGCGATGGATCGAGCTCGACGCGCGACTGCGAGATCTGGAGCAAGGAAGCAACCGGGCGCGAGGTGGGGCGCGCGAATGGTTGGTATGGCTCGCCCTCGTGGGCCTACTTTTGCTGGCCTACAAGGTGCTTTTGGGCTGATCTCACCCCTTCGGCAAAGCGCTGTTTCTTCCCCCAAAAAACCTTGCCTGCAAGTGTTGTCGGCTGAGCGCAGCTGGGCTACCTGGTGGGTGTGCCCAGACTCAGTTTCGCCTGAAAAAGGCGAGCATGGGCCCCCGTGAAGCCCATGTCAGACGAGACCGCAACGCCCCCAGCTGGACCTCCAGCGCCGAACTCTCAACCCATCAGCATTCACGACGAAATGCGTACGTCCTATCTGGACTACGCCATGAGCGTCATCATCGGGCGTGCCATCCCAGATGTTCGCGATGGGTTAAAACCCGTGCACCGTCGCATTCTTTTCGCGATGAGTGAGTTGAACCTCGGCCCCGGTGGCGCCTACAGGAAGTGCGCGGCGGTTGTCGGAGAAGTGCTGGGTAACTACCATCCCCACGGCGATGCCAGCGTTTACGACGCCCTGGTGCGTATGGCGCAGGACTTCAGCATGCGGCACATGCTGGTGGACGGTCAGGGTAATTTTGGATCCGTCGATGGTGATCGGCCTGCAGCCTACCGTTATACCGAGTGCCGATTAGCGCGCCTCGCTGTCGATCTGCTAGCCGACATCGACAAAGACACCGTCGATTTCACGCCGAATTTCGATGAGTCGAAGCAAGAGCCGCAGGTTCTCCCAACCCGGTTTCCGAACCTTTTGGTGAATGGGTCCGGCGGCATCGCCGTGGGCATGGCCACCAACATCCCGCCCCACAATCTCAAAGAAGTCATCGACGCCACGATTCACCTAATCGGGACACCCGAAGCCAGCATCGAAGACCTCATGCAGTTCGTGCAGGGGCCTGATTTCCCAACGGCCGGCATCATTCATGGGCGCGCCGGCATTCTCCAGGCGTACCGGACAGGCCGCGGCAGCGTGATGATGCGCGCGCGAACGATCACTGAGGCTGTTCCGAACAGCCAGGATCGCGAGCAGCTCGTCGTCGTTGAGCTGCCGTACCAGGTTAACAAAGCCCGGCTCCACGCCAAGATCGGTGAGCTGATGCGGGACAAACGCATCGAAGGCATCAAAGAGGCACGCGACGAAAGTGATCGCGACGGCATGCGCTTGGTGATCGAGCTGAAGAAAGATGTGCACCCCCAGGTGGTGCTGAATCAGCTGTATCGCCTGACGGACCTGCAATGTTCGTTCGGCATTATCAATCTCGCGATCGTCGAGAATCGCCCCGCCGTGCTGGACCTGAAAGAAATGCTGCGGCTCTTCGTCGAGCATCGGCGTGAGGTTGTGAGCCGCCGCACGCGCTTCGATCTTGCAAAATCAGAAGCAGCCCGAGAGATCATCGAAGGCCTCGGAATGGCCATCACCGAGGTAGATTTGGTGATCAAGACGATCCGTGCCTCGCAGGATCCGGACGAAGCTCGGCTCGCCCTGATGGCCTTGCCGCTCAAAGGCTTGGAGGCCTTCGTACGTCGTGCAGGTCGCCCCGAGAGCGAAATCGCGGAGGCAGCGGCGCGCACGGATTATCGACTGAGTGAGCGCCAAGCCAAGGCCATTCTTGAGATGCGCCTGTCCCGCCTCACGGGGCTGGAACAGGAAAAGCTCGCCGCAGAGTACGGCAGCCTTTCAGAAGCGATCGCTCGGCTGAAGGCGATCTTGGCGGATGAGCGCGTGCTCATGGATCTCATCGTGACCGAGCTCGAAGAGGTCAAGAGTAAGCATCAAAATCCGCGCCGAACCGAGATCATTGAGGATGAAGCCGAGATCCAAGTCGAAGATCTGATCCAGGAAGAAGAAATGGTCGTTACCATTTCCCATTCTGGGTACATCAAGCGCACTCCGCTCTCGACCTACAAGGCACAAAAACGCGGCGGCAAGGGCAACAAGGGCATGGAAGCCCGCGATGATGATTTTGTTACCCAGCTCTTCGTGGCCTCAACGCACAGCTTCGTGTTCTTCTTCAGTAATCGCGGCAAAGTGTACGTGAAGAAGATTTACGAAATCCCAGCCGCAGCGCGTAACGCCAAAGGCCGCGCCATCGTGAACTTCGTAGGAATGGAGGAAGGCGAACGCGTCGCAGCGATTACGCCCGTGCCTGGAATTCAAGAAGGCCTGTTCGTGATCACCCTCACCCGGGGTGGACAGATCAAGAAGACGAGCATCCTGGATTATCAAAATTACCGAGAAAAAGGCATCATTGGCGTCAAGATCGCGGACGACGATCAGCTGCTCACCGCTGCCGTCACGGACGGAACCTGCGACCTCTTGATTGCCACCAAACTAGGCAAATCGATCCGTTTCGAAGAGGATCAAGTGCGCCCAATGGGCCGCAACACGGCGGGCGTGAAGGCGATCGAGCTCTCAGAAGGCGATGAGGTCGTCGGCTTCGCTAGCACCCAGCCTGATCGTGACATGGTGCTGACCGTGTGTGAGCGCGGCTACGGTAAACGCACGAAGCTTGAGGAATTCCGCAAACAGCATCGCGGTGGCAAAGGCATTATTCTCATCGATGCCAGTGACCGAAACGGTCCAGTGGTTGGGATAGCTCTCGTGAAGCAGAACGATGAGCTGGTACTGATCACCGACAAGGGTCAGATCATCCGCACCCAAGTGACCGGCATCCGTGAGACAGGCCGCAACGCGCAAGGCGTCAAGGTGATGTCTGTGGACGAGGGAGAACGCGTCGTTGCCATGGAGCCGGTCGGCGCGACCGACGAAATCGACGGTGATGTAACCCCCGAGGACGGCTCCGATGCCAACACGGAAAACACTGAGCACAGCGAAATCCGCAGCGAAGAAAGCCCCAGCGACGAAGCCGAAGCTCGAGAAGAGCCGCCCAGCGACGAAGAGCCGCCCAGCGACGAAGAGTAGCCCAGCGACGAAGAGTAGCCCAGCGACGAAGAGTAGCAGCCCTCAGCAAGGAACACGCGAAACCTTCGCGCAGTTGAAGCGCTTGCATCCCGATGCGCACTGCGAGTTGGTCCACCAAACGCCATTTCAGCTGCTCGTGGCCACGGTGCTCTCTGCGCAGAGCACCGATGTAGCGGTCAATCAAGTGACCGGCGGGCTCTTTGCCCGCTACCCGAGCCCCGAAGCGCTTGCCAAATCCAAGGCGGCCGACGTGGAAAGCGCGCTGAACCGCCTCGGGATGTTTCGCCAGAAAGCCAAGAACATCATTGGCCTCTCGCAGCAGCTGGTGGAGCGGCATGCGGGCCAGGTCCCGAGCACTTTGGACGCTCTCATCGCCCTCCCAGGCGTCGGTCGGAAGACTGCGAATGTGGTGTTGGGCGTGGCATTTGGCGCGCCAGAAGGTGTCGTGGTGGACACCCACGTGCAGCGGATCAGTCAGCGCTTAGGCTGGACCCAAGAGCTGACACCTGAAAAAATCGAACGAGATCTGATGGCTATGTTTCCAAAGTCTGACTGGGATCGCTTGAGCCACACCCTGATTTTTCACGGGCGACGCGTATGTGCCGCGCAGAAGCCAGCCTGCGCTGCTTGCTCAGTGAGCGGGAATTGTCCGAGCGCCTTTCACGCTGAGAACATCGGGCGCAAGCCACCCCGCAGCCGCGCCAAGAGCTAACCACGCCGTGCAGTCACTCTAGGAGCGTGGCCAGCAGCCGCTCCGATGCGTTGTAGGGATCGAGAATTCCCGCCTCCACCGCTGAAGCAAGTACGGAAAGAAATTCGGCGTGCTGCAGCAGTGCGCGCTCCACGACTTCGTGGCGCAAGTGAGTGAGCAGGTTGCGCTTCACCCGTTCGCTCCGCGCTTGGCGCCCGACGGCTGAGGAGAGCTGCCAAATCCGATGCTGCTCGATCTGAGCCAGCAATGCATCGATCCCCTGATTCTGAGTAGCCACGCAGCGAACAATGGCAGGGACCCAAGCGTTCAGTGCGCCACCGAGTGCAAGCGCTTGCTCAAGATCCGCAGCCGTGCGGTCAGCGCCCGCGAGATCGGCTTTGTTGAGCGCAAACACGTCGGCGCATTCGAGGATCCCTGCTTTCATGGCTTGAACGGAGTCCCCCATCCCGGGCGTCAACACGACGACACTTGTTTCGGCGGCAAATACCACGTCGAATTCATCCTGCCCTACCCCCACCGTCTCCAACAAGACCACCTCCGCCCCCCAAGCGGAGAGCACCCGCGCCACATCAACCGCAGAGCGCGAAAGGCCCCCCAACGCGCCGCGAGTAGCCAGCGAGCGAATGAAAACTTCAGGCTCCTCAAAGTGTTGTTGCA
>CAZSUA010000075.1:0-15895 GCA_964609655.1 uncultured Polyangiaceae bacterium
ACTATGTGACGTTCTTTCTTGGGCGAGAGACGCTCCTGCCCACTCACCGCCCCGGGATGGCGCTCTGGCGCGAACGCCTCTTTGCTTTTCTCGCTCGGAATGCGCAGCCTGCGACCGCATTCTTCGGCATTCCACCCTCTCGCGTGGTGGAAATTGGAGCCCAAATCGAGCTCTAGCTGCAGCCTAACTGCGCCTGCGCGGAGCCAAGCTAGTTTAGACCTTGCCGGCGATCGGTAAGCGAATAAAAAACGTCGAACCCACGCCAAGCTTCGTTTCAAAACGAAGCTCCCCACCGTGTTTGCCAGTTACCACGGCCCAGGCGAGCGCCAAGCCTTGGCCTGTGCCTTTGCCCACGTCCTTCGTGGTAAAAAATGGCTCAAAAATACGATGAGCGATGGCGTAGGGAATGCCGCCTCCGGTGTCGCCAATAGCGATCTCAACATGGTCGCCATCCCGCCGGGTGCGCACTG
Organism: uncultured Polyangiaceae bacterium; assembly: GCA_964609655.1. Classification (GTDB taxonomy): domain Bacteria; phylum Myxococcota_A; class Polyangia; order Polyangiales; family Polyangiaceae; genus JBBRRP01. Next base: position 471 of record CAZSUA010000075.1, read on the forward strand.
TTAAGGTGCCTCTGCTTTCGCTGTCTTCCGCGACCTCGCTGATGGCGTGGGCGGCGTTCACAATCAGGTTCAGGACCACTTGGTTGATGTCGTTGACATAGCAGACGACAGACGGCAGCTCGGCGAGCTCGAGCACCAGATCTGCCAGGTACTTGTACTCGCCTGTAGCAATGGCAAGCGTGTTCTGAATCGCTCGATTGAGATCAACAGGCGCCATATCGTGATGCGCTGGATGGGCAAATTCCTTCATCGAGCGCACAATGGTGCTCACCCGGTCCAGCCCGTCGATGCAACGCTCGAACGCCTTCGGAATGTTCTCATGCAGGTAGGGAAGGTCAGCTTGCTCTTCGGTGCTAACCGCCGCAGCAATGGCGTGGTCGAGCGCATCCCCTACAGTGTCTGAAGCAAGGCGGCGTACCTCTTGCAGCGTTGCAACGACTGAGAAAATATCAGTCTGAGCATCACGTAGGAAGTGCAAACTATCGTTCACGAATTGCACAGGTGTATTGATTTCGTGCGCGATTCCGGAGGCTAAGGTGCCTACAGACGCCAAGCGATCCGCGAGTTGAACCTGCGCCTCGAGGCGCACCCGGTTGGTGATGTCCTGAGAAACTCCGACTGTCATGACAACGTTACCGCTGTCGTCAAAAATGGGGGATTTTGTGGTTCGGAACCGTCCCACTTTTCCGTCGAAACCTGTCACCGGTTCATTGGGGATTTCGAGCGTCTTCCCACTCGAGAAGACGAGTGCGTCATCTCGTATGTACTGTTGCGTGTAATCGGGCTCAACAAAAGGAGCGTCGATGAGCCCCTGAAGCACGTCGTTGGACATACCGTAGAGCTCGCGGAATGCGGCGTTGGCCCAGAGAATTCGCGATTCTGGTCCCTTCACCAAAACTAAGTCAGGAATGGCATCCAGGATCTGCCGGAAGCGTTCGTCGCGCTCTCTCAGGGCTGCACTTGCCTTACGCTCTGCCGCCTCGGCCTCCGAGGCGCGTTCTTCGGCTCGCTCGCGGAGCACTTGCACACCCAGCTGCGCGCCGGATGTCGCCAAGAGCTCCATGAGCGCGAGGTCGGGCGCGCGCTTGGTAACGCTATAAAATTCGATCACCGCGAATACTTCGCCGTCTGCGCCAAGAGGTACCGCAAAACCAGTTCGGAGGCCAGCTTCCGCTGCCGCTGAAGCTCGGCGAAAGCTGGCGACAGAGCTCACATCGTCAATCCATTCAGGTGTGCGGCTCTCCCATACGCGGCCGGGCAGGCCTTCAAGAAGCGCAAACTCGGCATTGCGAGACGCTTGCTCGAATGCGCTGGCAACCAATCCGGGCCGAATCCACGTCTCGTGGCACGTTAGTTTTTCCTCGTTGCCCTGCAACCAGATGGCCGCGAAATCCCATTCGAGGCCGTCGCACACCGCGCGGACCATGCGCCGACATGTAGCCGACAGAGGAGCACGCTCAGTGAGCGCTTGGGCCACGACGGACTGAAGAGCGAGGCGAGCTTCAGCAAGGTAAAAGTCAGTGATGTTGGTATGCAGCACGACGAACTCATCGTCGCTGGGCGCCCGCACAGCATCCATCCTGAACCAACGAACTTCTGTCGGAGAGTGACACGGATAAACACAGGTGAAACCATCTTGCCGCCCAGCCAAGAGTTCCGAGAGCGCAGCGGCCAGTGGCTGCTCGGTGTCGGGCAGGGCCGAGAGGTAGTTGAGCCCCACGCCTTGGATGGCTTCCTGGCTCGCACCGTTCTCGCGCGCAAACTTACGCCAGGCCTCGTTCACATGCGTGATGCGCGCCTGCCGATTAAGCCGCACCACGGTGATAGGAACACAGTCAAGATCGTTGTCGCTACTGTTGCTGCTCACGGGGATCCATTGGCCAGGAAGCGACGGAGCAGGGCGCTAAAAACGTTAAACGGGCTCGCCATCCTAGATAGCCTGAAACGGCCGGTCCGGAATAATCTTAACTGAGCGAACGGGGGCCCACGCCTTCACGTCGAACTCAAACCCGAGAAAAGGAGAATACTCTGGTGAAACAGCGACACCCAGCATCTTCAAGCCGTTGGAGAAGGGCTGCGACTTCCGCGGCAACCCGTTATGAACTCCACAGCATCAAGCCTAGCGAAATGGGTTTTGAACGTGTAAGCCACAATCCACAAAGTCGCGTTCATTGCGGGTTACCAACGTTAGCCCGTGTTCAGCTGCAGTTGCCGCGATCAACATGTCCGCTTGCGTCCTTGGTTTGCCCTTGCGTGCCAGCTCCGCGCGGAGGTTTGCGCAGCGACGCACAATGCGTAGAGTTACCGGTAGCACTTCACAGTAGGTCTCGACAAAATCGTTGAACCAGCGCTCGAGCCTAGCGCTCTTCTGCAAGCCAAGCCCGTAGCAGACTTCTTCAACGCTGATGACACTGAGATCAAAGCGTTCTTGAGTGGCAGCCCAAGCGCTGACCCGCGCATTGGGCGCTCGACGCATGAGCTCACTGACGACGTTTGTGTCGACCAACATCGTTCACCATCAACACGGAATTGTCGCGATCACGCCTCGGTTCATGCGGCAACACGTAGTCCTCCTCAGCGCAAATCTCTTGTGCCTTCGCTAGCGCTTGGGCAAGGGAAGGCCGCGTGTTGATCTTACGCCAGCGCTCAAACGCTTCCATCTCCCTCGGTCCGAGAACGACGGCAACTACCTTGTCGCGATTCAAGATTTGTTGAGGCTCGCTTGCAGCTTGGCGCAGGAGCTCTGAAAGCTGCTGCTTGGCTTTTGCAACCTTCCACTGCACTCAAGATGTCTATCATGGGCTTCTATTATGGTCAAGTTAGTTTGTTGCCGCACTTTCACAAAGCTGAGCAGCACCGGCACGGCGGCTCAACGGCGCAAGAGAGCGTTGGATGAATCAAGGCAACTGTCGTTTTCCCGCACTGCCGGGGCCCCACGAGAAGCACCATTTTCTGAGCAAGGTCCGTCCGGATGGGCCGATTTGAGTCCGTACTAAATTTGACGCCACTCCAAGTTACATCGAAGTAAATTGGAGTGCACTTGCAGCTGCCCACAACGGGCACTCGGACCTTGCACTTGTGGTCGGCCACGTCGCAATAAGCGGAAGTGACACAGTCATAAAAATTGTTCGTGCAAGCCCCTCCGATGGGCGTCATTGCTTTGCAGCTCGCGCTAGCGCCATCACACTTCAACCCGTCGCTCACCTGGCACAAATATCCGGTCGATGGGGCGGTGTCCGGGAGTCCACTCGAGAAGGTGAGGTTTCCGTCCACCGTGCCTAGGCAAGGAGTGCTGCCAGCCTGGCCACGGATTTGCACTTGGCACTTCTGGATGCTGGCTCCGTTCACGAAGTGGCTATCGCAGCGGACTTGCCCAAGCGGGGAGGGCGCGCAGTCGTGGTCATCTTGGCAGAGAGCTTGATCGTCAGGATTTTAACTTGGGTGAGGACGTCCACCTCGTCATGTGATACTCTTCACTGATGCGGGCGGCACGTATACTGGATCGGGCTCACATCGACGATAGCAAGCCAAGGGCTGTCGTCGTCGGCACGGACATCAAGGTGGCCCAGATCGCGTGGGAACACGAGTACCACGGCATGACTCCCGACGAGATTGTTTCAGCGCACCTTCACCTCAGTCTGGCCAACGTGCACGCGGCGCTAGCGTACTTCTACGACCATGCAGAAGAGATCCGCGCGGACTGGCGGGAGAGCGACCGAGTCATCGAAGAGATGCAGAAGCTCCTGCCCACAGCTCCGCTCAAGCCGCGTTCCGGCGCGTAGGGTCGCTCTGATTGGCACTGCGCATCTAAGCCGATGAATGCGCCGACGCCCGCGTGGTTGACGGCCTCCGCCGTCGGGGTCTGGACGTCGTGACAGCGAGCGAGGTGGGACTACGCTCAGGGTCTGACGACCAGCACATGGAAAAAGCGACGTCGCTGGGGCGGGTGATCCTCACCGCGGATCGCGATTTCCTCGTCATTGCTGCCGAGCGCGCGAGCAATGGGGTTCCGTTTCCCGGGCTCCTTTTCTTGAAGCCCCAGGCTGCAGTTGGCGAGGTGGTGCGCGCCGTCATCCGTGCATCTGTAGTCATTGACTTAGACGCAACAAGTTGGGTGTGCTGGCTCCCCTGATGCGAGCCGACTACCACGCCCTCGGCGACACAGCTACAGGTTGCCGTATCGAGGAGCGTAAAAATGGGCTCTGAGCCGAAGGACAAGGGTAGCGATCCGGACTCCCGTAGGGTATCCTGGCCGAATGCGGTGGACATTCCCTCTCGTGGCGCTTGCACTCACTCTCACCCGCTCGGCGTACGCTGAGGAGCCGACACCGGGAGCCTCTCCGCTGACTGCCGAGGCTGCAGAGACGCGCGCGTTCGAAGCCCGGGTGACGCGGGTTACCCGACTACGGGCGTTTACCGAGGAGCTTATCTCGGAGCGAGAGCAGCGCGCATTCACAGAGGCAGCAGACCGTTACGCACGCGCCGTCGAGTTTACTAAGAGGCTAGCAGTGGAGCGGGAGCAGCAGAGCCAACAAGAATTCGAGAAGGCGATGGCGTTGTACCTGCGGAAACTCGAATTCGCTCGTGAGTTGTCGCGTCGAGCTCACCCCGTTCCGTTGAATCGCTAAGTGCCCTGAGCTGCCGGAGTGGCTCACGGAATACATTGGGATGGCAGGGCCCAAGTTCTACGAACCAGCTTATGCCTAGCTGCGCTGATGAGTGCTGGGGCCGCGTGCGATGTGCGGCTGGACGCCGGCTCGACGGGCGCAGGTTCTTCCAGGGATCGCACTGGATTTGTGCTGGCTGGGAATGCGCGCGAGACGGCTGATGGCGTGGAGCTGACGCCTGCAAACACCAAAGCTGCACTGGGTGGCCTCGTGCAAGCCGAAAGCATTTCGCTGCTCGGTCCATCCGAGTTTCACTTGAGCTTCGAGTTTTTCATCTTCTCGGACCAAGCCTCCGCAGGCGATGGCTTAGCTTTGGTGCTTCATGCCGATCCACGCGGAGCTGCGACGCTTGGCACGGCGGGTGGTGGAATGGGGTATGAGGGATTGGCGCCCTGCGTTGCGATTGAAGCCGACACGTTTCAGCAGGTTTCCCAAGATTTGATGGCGCCGCATTTTGCGATCTTGCCGAGTTGCCGCGCGCTCGAACATGCTGAGAACGTGAGCCCATTGGCGGCCAATCCGGTTAACGGCGGATTGTGGTTGTTTGAGGCGGATTATGTGGCGAGCACGACAACGCTGACTGCGCGCTTGGGGCCAAGTGATTTGCATGTGCCGGCCGTAATGCTCTCGAAACAGATCGATTTGGCAGCGCAAATTGGACCACTCGGATACGTTGCCATCACAGCTTCTGGGGGTGAAGCCACGTCGCAGCATGTGCTCACGCGGGTTAATCTCACGGCTACCGGCTTGGGCAGTCGAGGCTGGTGAACCATGCGACCCCAGAACGAGTGGTGCGATCGACCATTTTTCTTGTCCAAGGCGCTTTGGGGGCTTCCGATGGGAGAACGCCCGCCTTAGGGACGGCACCCATACCAACAAGGAAACCACGATGAAATTTCTATTCTTTGCAGGCGCACTTTCCCTCGTCACCTCCATCGCACTGGCTGAGCCCGTGGACTGGGCCATCGACGGCAGTCACTCCCGCGTCGCATTCAGCGTCCCTCACATGGTGGTTTCAGAAGTTGAGGGGAATTTTCGTGAGGTGAAAAGCACTCTCTTGAAGCTGGACGAGGTGGACCTCACCAAGAGCATTGTGGAGATCAAGATCCCGGTGGCCTCAGTCAATACGGAGAATGCCGATCGCGACAAGCATCTGAAGGGCCCCGAGTTCTTCGACGTGGCCAAATTTCCCGAGATCACCTTCACTTCGACCAAGATAAAAAAAGCAGGCAAGGGTTTCAAAATCACGGGCGACCTCACGATTCGTGGTGTGAAGAAGCAGGTGACCCTCGACGGCGCGATTTCCAAGGCGGTCGCGAATCCCTGGGGCAAGCAGGTGCGTGCGGTAAGGATTTCCGGCAAGATCAAGCGCCAGGATTTTGGTCTAATGTGGAACAAAAGCCTCGATAAGGGCGGGGTCGTGGTTGGCGACGATGTAACGCTCGACGTCAAGCTCGAGCTCAACAAGTAACGCGAGGCCTAATCCGGTCTCGTCGACCTCGGGAGGCTAAACTCCTTCATTCAATGTCTAAGCGGCCGTCACGAAAAGGAAGCCTTGGGGCGGCGCGGCAGGCCGTCCGCGAAGGTCGACTCACTCTAGCTACAACGCTCTTCGAAGCAGCTCTACGGGTTAACCCGGCAGGGCCTCCGGCGCAGGCAGCTCAACACGAGCTAGCCACGCTCTTTGCACGCCTCGGACATTGGCCGTCGGCGTTGCGGCACATCGAGACACTTCTGGCTGCCGGGGCTAAGTCCAGCGCGATCCTGAGCGATTGGGGTTGCGCCCTCTATCAATTGGGGCGGATTGACGAAGCCGGCGCCGCGTTCGCTCAGGCCATTGCACAGGATCCGAAGTCGCCGACAGCGCTGGCGCACCTCGGACACTGGCTTGCCGATCACGGCGATACAGAGGCAGCTTCTCGCCGCTACGCCGAGGCACTCGCTTTGGCACCCAGGCACGCCATCGCTCTTTTGGGGCGCGGCGAACTAACGCAGAGCCAAACTCGGCCCTTGCAAGCGCTCGGAGATTTTGAAACGGCGCTCGCAGCAAATCCTGGCAGTCGCGACGCTTTCATGCACCTCGTTCAGGTACTCATCGAGCTTGGGCGAATCGATGACGCCCTTGTGCACGTAACTCGCTTGTTGAAAAGGAACCCATCCGATTGCGGCGCGTTGGCCATCCTGGCGGTGCTTGAGCGCGAACGCGGGAACTTTCAGCTGGCCGATGAGCTCTTGGATCTAGATGCGTTGGTGTTCGAAGATTGGCTGGATCCGCCCGCCGATGGCACTTCCTTGGAGCATCTTTGTCACCTCGCGGCCGAACACGTGACATCCCACACGAGCCTCATCCGCTCTCCGCGGAGTCACGCGACGGTTGCTGGCGGACACACCGGCGAGCTGCTCATGGAGCCCAAAGGACCCATCGGCGAAATTGAATCGCAACTCGAGGCGCGTCTGCGAGAACTCTTCGCCAGACTGCCAGAAACAAGCGCGCACCCTTGGCTTGAGCACCGACCCACGCAGATCACCATCAACGCTTGGGGCGTGGTGTTGACTGAAGGGGGCCATCAAGTGCCTCACATTCATCCTGAAGCTTGGTTGAGCGGAGTATTGTATGTGGCGCTCCCGGTCCCTCCCGCTACGGGAGGCAGCCCAGGTAGTTCGGGAGTCGATAGTGAGTACCCGGGTTGGCTAGAGTTTGGCACGGTCGATCCGCGCCTCGCCGCCAAGGAGATACCGAAGACGCGTTTCATTCGTCCCGAGCTTGGAAAGCTCGTGCTCTTCCCGTCGTTTTTCTACCACCGCACCGTCGCCTTTTCCGGCCCCGGGCAGCGGGTGAGCATCGCCTTCGACGTGATCCCGCTCGAAACAAACACTAGACCATGAGCTCAGGCAAGGGGGCCATGCCGTTATCCCCAAATGCCGGGAGCTTGTGACCGAGGGCGTGCAGGATCGCCAAGAGCACGTTGCCGTAGCCTGGGTTCTTGTCGAATTGTAGATACTGCCCCGTCTTGAGCGCTCCACCGCCGGAACCGAGGAGCACGACGGGGATTTCGGTGTGACCATGATTGCCGTGCGTGCACTCCGTGGTCCACAGGATCACGGTATTGTCGAACACGGTGCCGTTCCCCTCAGGAATGCTCTTCAGTCTTTCGACGAGATAGTTGAGGAGCGTGGCTTCGAATACGCCAATATCGCTCATGCGCACGCCACCGGGATCTGGGTGCGCAATATTGTTGTGAATGTCCCCGCCAACATTCGCCACATGCTTGCCCAAACCGCCGCCCATGTTGTCGTGCCCCACAGGAGACAGCATCAGGCTCGCGGAGCGTCGCACGTCGCACGCGAAAGCGGTGGCAATCAAGTCGGCGTGGAGCTTCACGCGACTCTCGTATTCGGACGGATCCGTCGCAAAAGCAGCCGGATCCTTGCTGTTGCACGCAATGGGCGGTGGGGCGCCGCCCATGCCGGGTGTCATCAGCTTCTGTTTTAACTGCGCCAGCGCGCGCGCTTGGTCGTCCATCTTGACCTGCTCCGACGCGGGTAGCTTGGAACGCAACGCGGCCACATCCGAAAGCGCGGTGTCGAGAATCAGATTATCCAATTCGGCATCACGCCCACCCGCAGACGGCGCGGTACCCGGTGTGGGTGTTACCGGCAAGGCGCCGAAAACGCTCTCATAGGCGCGTTTCGGGCTCTTTTCGGGTGTCACGACATTCTTGTTCATGTCGTAGCTGATGTAACCGCGAACGTTGTCTTTGGATTCTCCGCAGACAACAATGGGGGGCAAACCCAACGCATTGCCGACCTCCTGATCGATCGACGGGCCCATCCCGGTGAGTGCGGTGCTGTCTTCGTTTGGAAAGCCCGTCACGCTGTAGGGTTTCCCCGTCTTGTGATCGCCGGTGCCTGAAAACACAAGCCCTCTCACGATCGTGAGATCCTTTTGATGGGCCGCGAGCGGCTGCATGATGCGATTCAGCGTGAAGTTGCTGCCGGCCCCGGTCGGCCAAAAATCTGATTGAACCGCGCCATTCGCGTGCCAAAACACGATCAGGCGCTTGGGGGTGGCAGCTTGCGCGTGCGCGGTTTGCCGAAACGGACGTAGAAATGGCAGAGCGGCAAGCCCCGCTCCGGTAGCGCTCAAGAGTTGACGGCGGCGAATAGCAAGACTTGCCCTACCCATTCGTGTCGCGGCCAGGGCGAGGCGTTTTGGCTGGTGGCGTTGAAGCCAGCATCCGCCGGCGCTCAAATTGAGATCATGGGGCCATGGGGCCTCACCGTCTCGGTTTTCCGTCCTCGGCCTATCCGTGCACCCTACTGGCCGGCCGACGGGGTGCTGGATTGCCACGGCTTCGGGGCAGCAACGCCACACGGGTTGCGATTCGCGCAGCTGCGGGTTGCCAATCGGGTGGTAGCCTGTGCGGGCGTGTCCAGTGGCGAGTCTCTAAGGGCAGCGGAGCGATGGTTGGGGGAGGGGGATTCGCGATGGCTGGTGGCGCAGGGGCGCCAACGAGTGGCGAAGCCACGATCACTCACGTGGGTCAGGTGGCATGGTTTTGTGGTGGTGGCCCTAGCAGGCTACCAGAACCGCTGGAATGTGAGCCTCGCGCCAACCGAACCAGACGACATCGCGCCCACCCAACAGGCCATTTCCTGGGCGAATAGCAACCTGTGTATCGACGCTCAACGGCTCTACGCTACGGGCTTCTCAGGAGGCGCGCGTCTATCGTCACGGCTCGCTTGCGCGCTCCCTGGAACGTTCGCGGCCATTGCTCCGATCGCTGGTGTGCGCAACGATCCGCCGTGCGCGACAACGACCGATCTCATCTGGCAATTCTTTTCGCGACACGCTGTCAGGGCGCCCGTAGCCCACGGCCCCTGAGTGGCCAAAAAAACTCTGACAATTCCTCGCCCGCCAGAACAATACCCGTGCAGGCCGAGAGCCCTGCGCGCCCTGTTAAGCCCCGAGGATCTCCATGCCCAAGCTCCCCCCGCGTCCGACGCTACTGCTTGTTTTCTGGTTTCTGGCCGAAATCGCGGGGTGTTCGAACGGGATCCGCGAAGGAACGTTCAAAGAAAATGGTGTCCCAGCTGCCACGTCGCCAACCCTGCCTGGTGAGGTTGCGAATATGCCTGGCGGTTCGAGTCTGCCAAACGGAGGGGGCCCGCTGCTGATGCCCCGAGCCGCCGAAGGTGTGCACGGCATCTTGGGTTGTCCCACCGCGCCACTGCCTGCCTATGGCAACGCCACCGCCCCGATGTTGTCTGAGCCCTACGCGCGCAGCTGTGCTGCCTGCCACGGTGGAGCAGGGGAGGGCCAGGCCAAGTATCCCAGCCTCCCCGGTGCGCTCACCGAATCGGAATTCATCTCGAAGGTTCGCGTTGGTAAGAATGCCATGCCTGCATTTGGCCCCGATTTCGTCAGCGACGCCCAGCTCTCGGCAGATTTCGCAAACTTGAAGAGCCTTGCGGGGCAAACAGGCGGGATTGCCGCTGTCAGTTCTGGGCCGAGTTCCTGGAGCGCCGAGCAAGTGGAGCACGCGTATCACGCTGGCCTTGCGGTATGGCGGAAGCCGGGCAGCATCGACGGTCAAGCTTGCACGAATTGCCACAGTCCAGATGGCGTTGAATTGGCAATCATCGGATTTACTGATGACTCCATCTTGCGTCGCGCCCAACAGCACCTCTCCGCGGAAGATGCGCTCACCGTGCGTGACTTCGTCCATGCGCAGCGCTTACGGTTACGGATTACCGAAGTGTGCTCGACTGATTGGCGGCCCTTTCAGCCTGGTGGGCAAGTCTTGGCGGGAGCCAATCCAGAACAGCAAGACGGCTCTTTTCTAAAGGTTCTAGAGGCTCGCAAGCTCTTGGTTGCAACCGGTAAAATCGTCACCAACGAGGATGCCAAGCGAGCGTTCGCGGAGCTGCAAGGCGTTGATCTACGGCAACTGCCAAGCGGCATTCCTTTGCCGCGCTTTAGTGAAGATAAATTCAATGGCCCCGAGCACCGTGACATCAATGATTACATGCCGCCTGTGCCCACCGTCCCCAATGATCGGGGTGCTTTCTTTGCGGCCGAGGATGAATACCTCGCTAACCCAAGCGATGCCGGGCTTTACCGACTGCTCGATGAGAATCGGATGAACACCCATGATCTAGGTTATAGCAAAAAGTATGCTGTGCCCTCGGTGATGGGCAGCAACTGCGGCAGCTTTCCGGATAGCACCTCTTGGATCACCACCCGAGTCACGCAGCCCAAGCGCCTCAATGTACTGGTGACGGCGCATTTGTTCCGCGAGGAAATCAAGCACCCGGGCGCGTTCTACGCTCGGTCGGCCGCGCTGTTCGCAGATGCACCACAAGCCGCGGCTCCTGCCTTCTTTTTGGGGGGCTTCGCCATTGAGCCGCCTTGCTACGATGCCCTCAATTATCCGAGTTGGATTCAGGCTTTTCCGGCTGGATTTCGCGACGAATTCCCGGAAGAAGATTTGATGCGTGGGGTAGTTGAGAACGCCACCGATCGCATGACTCACCCCTGGATGACACTCGGGCAAATCTTGGATCCGACCTTGATCTCCACGGACAACATGCAGACGAACAAGATCCACTACTGGGCATTTCGCAACTTCAAGCAGCGCGATGTGCATCTGCCCTTCATGTATGTGCAGCGCATGGCCAGCCAAACCACCTATTGGTCCAAGCAGCGAGGGACGGCGGCGTTCCCCAAAACTTCCGGGCCTTTCGACAATGCCAGTCGCGATTGGCTAGAGCCCATCCTGGCCAATCAGAATCAACAAAGCGCAGGGCTTCAATCGGCTGTTTCTCCCGACAGTACGGACCTGCCAGCCGCCGACGTGAATCGCTTCAAGGGCAATCTGATCCGCACGCTCATGCTTCTCAGTCGCGAGCTCTTGCAGGCCGGAACACCGCTGCAAACCGCCCAAAACTACGATCATTGCCTGTCGGTGATCTGCCAAACCGAAGAGATGTACGGCTACGTCAACGATCTGAAAAAATTTGCGGATGATCCCACGAGGAGCGCCGCACTCGCGGCTCAAGGCTTCGATATGGCATTCTACGAGACGGAGACGCGCAAGCTGTTGGATGAAGTGGTAGCGCTCATGAAAGCTGCGCCCAAGCGGGATTGAGGTCGGCGGGCATCTTAGGCTATTTGTCTGCCTATGGACCTCCGCCTCCGCAATCTCGAAGCGCTTGATCCGAGTGCCGTGTCGCTTCCACACGGCACCGAGGTGTGCACGCGCGTGGATCGCATAGTTGGTGAGAGGCGAGTGCCGCAAGGATCCATCGGGCGAGTAAGTAGGCTCAACGGTGACGATCTCGATGTGACGATCGTGGGTGTTGGGGTGGTTCGTTACGCGCGCGGTGAGCTTCTGGCCCGGAGAATCGGGCAGGTGCTGTTTGCCCAGCGGCGAGCCGACGCTTGGGCAGCCCTGCGACCGTGCGTGGTTCTCGAGACTATTGTGGGATCGCGGGCGTGGGGTCTAGCGGATGCGGATTCTGATATCGATCGCCGCGGAGTCTTTGCTCTTCCGTTCCCATGGACGCAAGGGCTGGTTTCTCCGCCCGAAGACTTGGTGAGTGCCGACGGGAGCGCGACGTACTGGGCGGCTGGCAAGGCCCTCCGGCTGGCCCTGCGCGCGGATCCGAACACGAGCTGGCGAACGGGTATCAATTGCCCCGGCGCTCCTTGAAACATGGCGGCCTCGGATTGATGCGCTGTTCATGCGCCTTGATGAAGCCTGCGAGAAGAGCTCCCTGCCTGAGGACCCGGCGAACACGGTCGAGGTCCGGGAATGGTTGCTCGGCGTGCGCCGAGCCAGGTTTGGATGAGCACCATGTTCCAGCGCCGCGCCCAACTCAGGCAGCTCGAGCGGGCACGTCTACCCTCCACACATCCTCCGCTTCTTCGGTTGCGATCACCTTCGTCCCGAGAAACATACGCAACAACTCCACCTGCGTCGTGAAATGATCCGTCGGCTTCAAGGTTCGGAACGTGCCCCCACGACCGAACGCCAGTGGTAAAAGCAGCTGATCGGCAAGGTGCGCACCCACGGGTACGCCGGCTTTGAGGTAGCGTAGCGCCTCCGCCGCCACCCGTTCCGCGATGGATTCTGCGGGCACGCCACGCTCGCCGAAACCCGTGACCACTTCGGTCACATGTTCACTCTCAATAATGGCTAGAAGCGCGTTTCCAGGGCCGTGAGGCTGCTCGACCATTTTGGGCCGACCCGAGGCTCGATCCCAGCCGAGTACGTTGCAAAGCACGTCGAGTTCGCGCAATGCGATAGAGGGACGAAGCTGGGAAATTAGGGCTGTTGCGCGCTGGGATCGCACTTCACCACGCTGCAGAAGCTCCAGTCGCTCGAGTTCGTTCATAGGAAAGATGGTGGCAGCCCAGCGTCCTCCACCTGCCGGGTAGAAACCATGTCGAACCAAGGCGACCTCCACGCGCGCTCCCATTCGAGCAAGAATGGGCAAGAAGCTGTGCTCGAGAAACTCGAACGGTGGAGCCATGGGGTTGTGGGTGCCTCCTTCAAAAGTGATGGTTGACGAAACGCTGGAACCCAACAACAGAGGGAGAAGAATCGTCTGAAAGACGAGCGTGGTGCTGCCTGCGCTGCCAATGGCGAAATTGTAGTTTCCACCACGGATGGCTTTGGGTTGAAACGTTAGATCCACGCTGCCGATCGCAGCGCCATCGGACTCGGCATCGCCGATCTCCGTCGCCGCATTGGCCGCCACCAAGTGCTGGCGCATCAGGCCCGGCCGTGCGCGCCCAGCCCGGATTTTTGTGATGCGGAACGGCGTGGAGGTTAAAAGCGAGAGCGCCAGCGACGAGCGCAAAAGCTGGCCGCCGCCCTCTCCCATTGAGCCATCGATGGTCAACATGGTCACCCTTTCACACACACGACTTGTCGCAAAGTATGCACGATATCCACCAATTCACGTTGAGCGTGCATCACGTCATCGATCGACTTGTACGCAGCGGGTGTTTCGTCAATCACGTCTTGGTCCTTGCGACACTCGATGCCTTCTGTTGCGGCTTTGTGATCATCAACTGTGAACGCCTTCTTAGCCGCATTTCGCGACATCTTGCGCCCCGCTCCGTGGCTGCATGAACAAAAGCTCTCCGGGTTACCTTTTCCTCGAACGATGAAGGACTTCGCACCCATGCTGCCGGGAATGATCCCAAGGTCGCCCTCGGCTGCACGGACCGCGCCCTTTCGGGTAACGAGAACATCGGCACCATAGTGGTGCTCGCGGGCCACGTAGTTGTGATGGCAATTGACGGCCAAATCTGTCAGCTCAAACGGCGGGAGACCACTCGATTGCGCGGCGCTGACCACGGCCTTCATCATCAGTTCTCGGTTTTTCGCCGCGAACTTCTGAGCCCAGCTAACGGCCTTCCAATAATCCCAGAAATGCTCGGTTCCTTCGGGTAAATACGCGAGATTTTGGTCCGGAAGGTTCACCATCCAGGTGCGCATGTCCTTCTTGGCGAGCTCGATGAAGAACGTGCCAATTCGGTTTCCGACACCACGTGAACCCGAGTGGAGCATGAACCATACCTGATCGGCTTCATCGAGACAGACTTCGATAAAGTGATTCCCAGTTCCGAGCGTTCCCAAATGGCTCGCCGAGTTTCCCCGACCGAGCGTGGGGTACTTCTGGACAATCAGCTGGTAACTGGCGTCGAGATCACGCCAAGCAGACTCGACTTCGGCGGGCGGGTCCCCCCAAGCACCCCGGTCAGCACGCCCACCGTTATCGGTGCGCCCGTGCGGAACGGCAGCTTCAATCGCTGTTCGGAGCGCGAGCAAGTTATCGGGCAAGCTCGAAGCCTTCAGCGTCGTGCGCACGGCCATCATCCCACATCCGATATCAACACCTACCGCCGCTGGAATGATCTCGTATAAAACCGATAATACTAGCTCATGCCTCGTAAGAAACTCGTCGTGTTCGGCTTGCTCGGAACCACCCTCGACGCGGGTCGGGGGGCATCCCGCTGGGATCGTTGGCGACCGACGGTTGGACAACACGACGATCTGGTGGTCGATCGGCTGGAGCTCCTGCACGGCAAGGCGGGCAGCGCGATTGCCGGCACGGTCAAGGAAGACATTGCGAATGCGTCTCCTGAAACGCAAGTCACGAGTCACATTGTTGAGTTCAAAGACCCCTGGGACTTCGAAGGCGTCTACGGCATCCTGCATGACTTTGCCAAGACATACCCGTTCGATCCCGACAAGGAAGATTACCTGGTTCACATCACGACTGGTACGCACGTAGCTCAGATCTGTCTCTTTCTTCTCACGGAGTCACGCTACTTTCCAGCTCGCCTTTTGCAAACCTCCCCGGGAAGGAAAGGGGAGCCGGACGCTGTGCTCTCGCGGGGCAGCTACGCGATCATTGATCTCGATCTCTCGCGATACGACCGACTCGCTTCTCGTTTTCAGAAGGAAAAAGTCTTTGATCAATCCTTCCTGAAGGCTGGCATCGAGACTAAGAATCGCGCATTTAACGGGCTCATCGCGCGAATCGAGCACGTCGCCGTCAATTCACGCGCGCCCATCTTGCTCACCGGTCCCACCGGCGCGGGCAAGAGCCAGCTGGCCCGGCGGATCTTCGAATTGAAGAGAACCAGACGTCAGGTAGTTGGAGAATTTGCGGAGGTCAACTGTGCGACGCTGCGTGGAGATGCCGCCATGAGCACGCTCTTTGGCCACAAGAAGGGAG
>CAZSUA010000075.1:15905-19194 GCA_964609655.1 uncultured Polyangiaceae bacterium
AGAAGGGAGCTTTCACCGGTGCGCTCGCGGACCGAGCAGGGCTCCTTCGCAAAGCGCACCAAGGCGTGCTGTTCCTCGATGAGATTGGCGAGCTTGGCTCGGATGAACAAGCGATGCTACTCCGCGCGATCGAAGAGAAGGTCTTCTATCCGATGGGATCGGATCGCGAGGTCACGAGTGACTTCCAGCTGCTCGCCGGCACCAATCGAGATCTGCAGCTCGGTATCACCAAGGGAGAATTTCGTGAAGATCTCCTGGCCCGTATCAATCTTTGGACTTTTCGCCTACCGGCTTTGCACGAACGACCCGAAGATATTGCTCCCAATTTGGACTTTGAATTGGCGCATGTTTCCGAAAGCATCGGCACGAACGTCACCATGAACCGGCAAGCGCGTGAAAGGTTTCTCGGTTTCGCTACGCAATGGAATTGGCCTGGGAATTTTCGTGACTTTGACGCATCGGTCACGCGCATGGCCACGCTCGCCAGCGGCGGAAGGATCACCGAGGACGTGGTGCAAGACGAAGTCGAACGGTTGCGCGCCAACACCCTAAGTTCGGAGAGCCAAGGGGAAAAGGACACACTCCTTCTCCGAGTCCTGGGCACCGATCGCGCCAATCAGCTCGACCGCTTTGATCGCGTGCAGCTGGCAGATGTGCTGAACGTTTGCCAGAGTGCGCGCTCGCTTTCTGAGGCAGGACGGGAGTTATTCGCAAAATCCCGCGGAGAGCGCACCAGCGTGAATGATTCGGATCGATTGCGGAAGTATCTAGCCCGGTTTGGGATCGCCCACGGTGATGTGAACTAAACTCAGTCTGCCAGCAGCTGCTGAAGCTTGGGCACGAACACGCTCTTCGGATAACGTCGGGCGAATTGCTTGGCTAGAAGGTTGGCCTGCGCTCGATTGGCTTGGCCTGCCATGGCGAAAATACGCAGCGCTGCACGCTCTTCGGCAAACAAGCTGTTCGGGTAGGTTTGTGAGTGCAAGGCGAGCAGCGCGAGCGCTTCGGAATGCGCGCCAGAAGCTTCGGCATGCCGGGCGCTTTGCAGGAGTTCCAGCTCTTTTGCCATGGATGGTGGCTCGGAGTCTGTGGGTGCGGCTTTCTGCGGAGCAATCGACACTTTCCGATTAGACGTGCGGGCGTCCGCTTCGAGCTTGCGGCTGTCCGCCGAGGGCACGGGTGCAACCGGCGACACCGTTCGTTCAACGATTCTAGCTGCGGAAGGCTTTGGTTGAGTGGAGAGAACCTGTGGAGCTAGGGCAGGCGTGGATGCTGCTTGCGTGTGCCAGATCGGTCCTAGCCACGTAGCCCATGCAGTCGCTCCGACGCCTAGGCTGGCGATCACACCCATGAGCCAAGCCACCGTGTGTCGGCGGAAACGCCCAGCCAGGCCCGGCTTCTGTGGCTCACGACTCGTGGCGAGAATGCTTTGCACCAAGAGTGAGCGTTCGGGCTCACGCAGAGCCGGCACGGAACGCTCAGCTGCCACAAGCTCTTCAACATCGGGCGAGAATTGATGGTGCTTTGAAGGACTGTTCATAGGTTGCCTGAAGGGCTGGAGTGCCGAGTGGGACTGTGGATCTGAAGCAAGGTTCTCGCTGCTTTTTCGAATTCTTGACGGCCCTTGCGGAGCCTCGAGTAAGCGGTAAAAAGTGGGATGCCGAGCTCGGTGGCGATCTCTTTCATGTCCACGCCGTCTAGCTCGTGTAACACCACCACGGCGCGGCGTTCGATGGGCACCTCACCGAGCGCTGCCAATACTAAACTGCGCGCGGCCCCGTCTGCATCGCTGGACGGAGCGTAGGCGCGTTCCTCGATGTCACCCGTTGCTTGTTCCCGCTGAACCTTGCGACGATGACTGAGTGCGATACGGTAGCTGATCCCAAAAATGAACGGGCGCGGTGAGCGTGCTGGATCCAGATCCGCCATGCGGCGGAGCACCACACAAAACACATCTTGGCAGAGATCCTCTATGTCTGCCGCGGGAACGCCGAGGCGTCGCAACGAGCGGTGCACATAGTCAATCTCCAAGGCCACCAGCCTGGTGAAGCTTTGGTCCCGGGCGTCATGCTCCGGCCGCTTGGGATTTGTGCGGGAGTGCCAGAGCGCCATGTGCCAAGAGGTATTGTCGGCTAGCGCCCGGATTTGTCACGGGGGACTCAACTTTGCGCTGGACGTCGCGTTGGCGTGGGGTTTTGGCGCCCAAGCAGGGCGTCCTGGCGCCCAACCAAGCGCGCAAAGAGTTCAGCCCACCGAACCCGACGTTCGGTGGGCTGCCACACACCTCAGTGTTGAGAAACCTGCCGGGCCTGAGTCCAGCGCTCAAACTGAGCTTCTTGGGCCGATTTGAGTTGGAGCATCTTAGCGCCCATCTCGGCGTTAATCGGTTGCCGATTCAGTCCCTGAAGCTCGGATGTCATGTTGAAAGCTGCGGCGGCAGGACCCACGTTCGGAAGGATGCGAAGCTTCGTCCCAAGCCCATCGATAAAGACGAGAGTATCGGCCAAAATCGCCTCGGCACCCACAGCCACCGGGGCACTCTTGCTGAGCGGGAGCACCCGGTCGAAGAAGCCCCACTGGAGCGGGCCTTGCTCGTCCAAAACCATGTACTTGTTCAAATCAGCAACGGTTACGTCGATAGGACCCTTGTTCAGAAGACTCATTGTCAGGCCTAGCTGGCTCACGCAGACATTCGCGGGCTGTACTTTCGCGTTGAGCTTCGTTCCCGGCAACGGCTGATCCATTCTGTACTCCACGCGAGCCGCCAAAGAGTAGATATCCAGGCCGTTTTCGCCTTGGATGTCCAGCATGTACCCCGTTTCTCCAGTTTCCAGGCACGTGCTCGACCAACTCCCCGTCCCGCCGCCGACGGAGCCCTCAGTGAAGGAAGCAAACGACGGCAGTAGGTCCAACCCTCCGCTACTTAGCAATCGAGTCGCATTCGAAAAATGAAAACATCGGAACCCGGGCCCGGTGTACGTGATGGGGACTACCAAATCCACGTAGTTGCTCCCAGACGAGCGACGTGAGACGTAAGCTTGCCCGAGCGTGTAGGGAGGGGTCGTCCCAGGGGCAAAAGAAGCAGCAATCATCTTGCGATTCGTATTATTGGCGACCGTTCCGGAACCAATGCTGACCCCGCGGAACTCCCCCACGGTTGAGGACAGCTCAACCGCCGGTGTCCCCGAAGCTACGCCAACCACAGGCCCCTTGCAGTTGAATTCTGCTCCCAGATTTGGAATCGCAGAATTCGCTGAACCGCCGGTTACGCCAACGGCTGGTGCCCCAC
>CAZSUA010000076.1:0-2837 GCA_964609655.1 uncultured Polyangiaceae bacterium
CCCTCGAGTCCCTCGCCGACCTGCGCCTGCCCGAGCTGCAGGTGCGCTTCGCCGAGATCGTCGGAGGGGCAACGCGATCGCCGAACAAGAAGTTCCTCCTGCGCCGGATTGGCGAAGCGCTCGAGGCCCGCGAACGCGAGGTCGTCGCCGAGTCGCCCGCGTCGGCGCCGACCACCGAGTCGGCGAAGGTCCGGCTGACGAAGCTCAGCGTCGCCGAGCTTCAAGCGATGTATCGCGAAGTCGTGGGCAGGGACACGCGGTCTTCCGACTCGGCCTACTTGGTCTGGAAGCTGAGCCAGGCGCAGAAGGGCCGCATCCGCCTCGGGCCGATCGAGCGCCGGACCGGGGGCGTCAGCGACGTGAAGGTCCTGCCGCTCCGCATGCCGGCCGCCGAGGTCCAGGCGCTCGACGAGGCGTGGCGGCGGCTCGGGTTCAAGAGTCGGACCGCGATGATCCGGAAGGCCATCGCGGCCTATGTTGTCGATCCGTGATTCGATGTCGGAGCGGGCCCAGCGCTCGACCACGACGTCACGAGAGGTCTTCGATCACACGCTTGATGCGGGCGCGGGCGAAGTACTCGAACTCGTCGTGCTCGGTGATCTTCTTGCCCTGCGAGTTGCACACAGGCACGTCGCCAAACATCTCTCGGAACACGAGAAGGAATGCCCGCTCCATCTTCAGCCACGTTTTCACGTTCTGGCGCGGCCGACACGTGACCACGTGAACCCGGAACGACTGAACGACTGGACGCCGCGCCGGTTGAGGCTCTGATCCGTTCGGAAGGCCGCGCTCTGGGCCACCCTGGACACGCCGTTCTTGGTTGTTCCGACGTACGCAATCTTGGACCTGCCCTCGGGGTAGGTGAGCCTTTTGTCGGCGACGATCACGTAGACAAGCTTCGCGTTCCCCACTGCAACTCGCGTCACGCGCATTGCGTCTTGTCGCCGGAGCTTCACGGGCAAGCGTCGAGCAGCCATGGGCGCAAGCTTATCCTGATGCGACGACCCCGGTCCGTTCACCCGCCGGTCGCTGAGTAAAACGCGCCCAGCCGCGCGAGCCCGATTCTCACGGAGAAGAGCCCGCCGAGAACGTGCTCGGCACCGTCCCCGTGCTTCTCGACGACGCCTCTCGCGTTCTCCTCGCGCACGACAGAGAACGCCGCGCGCTCCCCACCACGCCGCGCATCCCCGCGCCGTTCCGCCAGAAATGCAGAACCCCGAGAAGCTCGCGCCGCTCGGGGTTCCGTTTACCTGCTGGTCGCCCTTCTTAGCGCGACTCGAAAATGGCTCCAGCTCAAGGACTCGAACCTTGGACCCGGCGGTTAACAGCCGCCTGCTCTACCAACTGAGCTAAGCTGGAATTTACGTTGGGAGGCGGAGGTTAGTGGGGTCACCGGGGAGGTCAAGAGTGATTCTCGACATTTAGCTCGGGGGGAGCCAAACGCGGAATAGCGGGCGTCTTCGGCCGTCCGGGGCGTTGACCGGTGCTGTGGGGGGCCGTGGATTTTGGACCCCCATGAAGATCGGGAGCTTCCGTAGCGTCCAAGCCCGGTGTGCTAACACTCGGTCCTGTTTTGTTTGGAGAGTCTCAGATGGCTTCTAGATTTCGTTTCTCGGGTTTGGTTTCGTTTTCGGGTTTGGTTTCGGGTTTGCTCGTGGGTGGCTGCGGTGCGGGCACCATGACGCAGCGGGTCGTGGAGACGCCGTCTGGGTCGAGTGTCGAATATGGTGCGCCAAAGAACACTCAATACAGCGCGGAGCTTTCGCCTGAGCACGATGCGCTTCGAGTCACTGTGTATGAGCAATCGGAATGCGACAAGATCAAGGTGGAGACCACGGAGCGCGTGCAAGAAACGCTGCGCAACGGCAAAGTGGTGGAGCGGGCGCCGCTTGGAAAGGGCCAGCGTGCGGGCGCAACAGAGGGAACGATTGTTTGCCAGCAGCGTTATGCGAGTGATGCGTTGGTTTCGCTCAAAGTGGGGGAGTCGATTTATCCTGTCGGAAAGACAGATTCAGAAGGCCAGCTGGGGATTGCCCTCTCGGATCGCTTAAAAACCGACGTTTATGGGGCGCCGGACAAAGACGTGATCTTGTTGGTGAAGGCACGGGGCGCGATGGGCACGTTGGAAGCAGGGCGCGTGGCGGCAGGCGTGTTCCAGGAACACGATGCCGTGGTAGCGGGCCTTGTGGCGAGCCTCGGAGCAGTGCTGAGCAAACCTGAGTTAACGTCTGCCGATATCACGTCTTCGTATGAGAGCTACGCTAAGCTCCGGAAGATTGCAGCGAACGATGCTCGCTTCGTGGGGCTCTCAGCGCGATTTTGGGAGGTGTTCACCGGGCGCAAGCGCGACGAGGTCACGGCCAGCCTGAAGAAGAATCTGCAGGCGCTGGAAGAAGCCAAATCAGTGCTCTCGGGTGCCAGCCTTGCCACCATTCCACTCTTTGCCCAGATTGCAGCCAACGCGCAGGCTTTTGACGCGCGTGCGGTGGAGTGGTCCGAGTTTGAGATCCTGAGCGGCTTGCGCGGAGCCCCGGCGCTGTGCAGCAACGGTTTTGCTTGGTCCGCCTTGGCAGCACCGAAAATCAGCGTTTCCACGCGATTCGCCGGGAATTACCTGCGCGGCATGTACGGCGACGACTACTCAAATACGGTCAACGGCCTCTGTGCCACGCTGCGTCGTTAGAAGATGACTGCGCGTTTGTAGCTCACGGCGGCATCGCGATTTCGGCCCGTCGTTTAGAGTCCGAGAATCCTTTCGGAAAGGAGGCCCTCGCGCAGCGAAACAGATAGTAAGCATGCTTACTATCTGTTTCCATCACTGAAGGCCTTGCCCGCTG
>CAZSUA010000076.1:2937-8766 GCA_964609655.1 uncultured Polyangiaceae bacterium
GGGAGTTTTGGGAAGAACTGAAGGCCTTGCCCGCTGGGGAGTTTTGGGAAGAACTGAAGGCCTTGCCCGCTGGGGAGTTTTGGGAAGAACTAAAGGTGCGTTAGACGAACGAGCTACTTCAGGTTGATGGTCTGCACGCCCCAGGGCCCACTGGCGAGATAGAGTGTGTCGCCCACGCGATCGATGGCGTTCATGCCCCAGCCTTGGGTTCGGATGAAGCGATCGTACTTAGGGCCATCAGCACCGAGCCGAAAGACATCGAAGCCCTGGCCGCTCCAGCCGCTTTGCATGAGAGCAACGTCGCCCTCAACAGCCACGAGCCAACCCCAGCCATTTTTCGAGGCCGCACTCGTGGATACGGGATTTCGCGGGTCCTGAACGTCGATCTGCAAAAGCTCCAGCACGTCGCGGTAACAATCGTTGGGCATTGCGATTTGGTGCTGATACGAGGTGTAGACGCGATTGTTCTGGACGAACAGGTTGCCGAGGTAGCCATCGAGCGCGAGCGAGCTTTGCAGGATGGCTTTGCCTCCTTCTAAACGCGCCACGTTGAAGCGGTTGCGCGTGGTGTTGTTCAGATACTGATAGTCCAGGAAGTAGAGCACGTTGGGATCTGACGTTGAGGCTCCTGCGAGCAAGCCTGGCACGTTGATCTTCTCTGAAACCAGCGGAGCGCCGGGGACCGAGAGATCGATGCGATTCAGGTAGTAGCGCACCACGCCGGGGGTGTAAGAATTGCCGTTGTATTGGGGTTGTACGACCCATTCCTCGTGGTTGGCGTAAAGCGTATCGCCGACGGCGCGCAGGTTGCCCCACCAGCCATTGCTGTCGGTGGTGATCGTTTGCTGGCCCATGATGGGAGCGTTCGGATCACTCAAGTCGACGACGGAGAGCACTTGATAGGACTTGCCGTTGCCGTCCGGTGTGGGTTCGTATTTTTGGGTTTGGAAGGCGAGCTTATCGCCGCCCACTTGCACCACGTTGTTGCCGCCGTACCAGTAGGCTCCGTAGTAGGCGAAATCGGATCCGTAGTACCAACTTTGAAGCCCCTCAGGCAACCGCAGCTTTCCGAGCAGCTGAGCTCCGCCCGGTGAGATCTGGGCGACCTGGATCTGTTGGAAGTGCGCGTAGCAAATATTGGTTTGTCCATTGGGGGCAATGGAAGAAGGTGCCCCGATGTCTTTACCACCACCACCACCACCGCTTTGAGCTTGCGTGGCGCAATCCACGGGCTCCCTCACATTGGACAGCACGTAGTTGTAGCTGCCATTGCGGAAAACCTGTGCGTTGTCGCCGGCAATATCGAGACGTGCCAACTCTTGGCCGCTGGCTGTTTCTTCAGCTTGCGACGGGGGCACCACGATGAGCTCAGATTTTTGGGTTTGATTGCTGAAGAAATCGCTCGAAATCGTGACGACCTGCTGGGCGTCAGCTTGCACGCTCACGATGTTGCGGGCGAGCGGGACTTCTTTGATCACTTTGGGCTTGGTGCGGTCGGCGTAATCTACGACGGCGAGCGTTGTATCGCTGATCGAGACAATACGACCCTTCACGAAGATGCCGCGCTCTACCCAGCCTTTGGTATTGGCCGCACCGGCACTCTTAATCGTGGTGGGCGTGAATTCGATGAGCTGGACGCCGTTATTGTAGTCTTGAAATTGGTTTGACCAGCCGCTGAAGGGGAGCACGACGAGGCCCTCTTGGTCGTTCTTGGTGAAGGCCTTGAAGGTGCCCGCTGCGGGGGTCCAGGCCCAACCGTCTCCAAAGGTGGCGCTGCCGAGTGAGAGCGGCTTGGTGGCGTCCGTCACGTTGAGGTAATTCACCGTGATGCGGCTGTCCCAATTCCCAGTGGCGGCGTCGTAGCCGGAGCTGCCAAGCGTGAAGATGTTACTGCCAGAGGGTGTGAAATTCCAGACTGAGCCTTGTACGCTGGTTGAGCCAGCAAGCATCGGTGCCACTGGATTGGTCACGTCGAAGACCTGGATGGGCGTGATGTTCGTGCTTTGGCTCGTGAAGTAGTCGCCGGTAGGCGCGAGATACATGCGGCCCTGATCAAAGCGCACGGCCGGTGACCAGGATTGGCCTGCGACGTCCAGCCGGCTCTTCAAAACGGGAGCGTCTGGGTTGGTGAAATCAGCGGTGATTAAGGCGTAATTGCTCCCGCCACCGCGATTTTGATCCGCCCAGGCGAAAAGGCGAGCCATCTTGCCGTCAGCGAAGTCCAGATTCCAACGGCCGTTGTCGGTGCCCCAGCCTTGAATCGACCCCTGAAAGGCGAGCGAACCACGTCGCGTGATGGTGCCTCCAGGATCGCTGATATCGAGGTAATCGAGAGCAGCCGTGGGAGCTGGCGACGCGGCCGCGCCACCTGAACCCGTCGTCATGGAGCTGCCTGTGCCCGTTGCACCGCCGGCGCCGGCGGTATCTTTGGTGGGTGTAGCTGGCACGATATCGTGCGCGAACAGAATAGAATTGGGCGTTACGTTGAAGATGCCAGAGTAGCCGGGTACTTCGTAGCGGCTTTTGGCTTGGATTTGCCCCGCTGCAAAGCTCACTGAGGAAACGATCGCCTTGGAACCGGAAGAGCCAGGGCTGACCGCCGCACCACCCACTGCAACCGAGCCCGAAGGCACATCTTTGTTGGGCCCCAGACAGTACGTGCTGGCGCCCTGCAGCCCATAGTACCAACCCTGATCTTCGCTCACCGCGTACAACACGTCTCCCACCACGCGCGTGTCGCGGATCCAACCACCAAGCTTGGCCTCACCCGTCACACGGATATTCGCAGCATCTTTGGCATCCAGACCGCGCACAATCGAGCCATGGAACGGGGTGCCATCTTCCATGGTTCCGATCCAGTCGGCGACCACGACAACAGCCAAGCCGTCGCGAACAATCATCTCCACGGGCTGCCCAAAGATCGGAGAGCGGCCAATCAGCTTCGGCTCATCGACTTGAGACACATCAAAGACCATGAGGCCGCGGTAGCCGTTCAAGACGTACAGGCGATCGCCTTCGAGGCGATAGATGTCTGTTTCTTCGACGGTGCGCGGCTTGCCGCTGCTGCCAGCTGAACCATCCCGCCCGGGCGCTCCGGCTGAAGGGGTCGCGTCGGCAGAGCCCAAGTTGCCCTTCTCCAATCCGGATCTGCCATTCGAGGCTGGCGCTGAGGTGAAGTCTGTCTGGCCAGGCGAAAGCGGACCTACTCCGTTGTTGCTGGGTTCGGTGCTGCCGCTACAGGCTACCAGGCCCCACGCGGTTAATAAGCAGGCGATGGATGAATAATGTTTCATGTTGGAATGACTCCTTAACGTAGGAATAAGCAAGGGATGTGCCTAGGATGAAAGATCGTGAATTCAGGTGCTGCGTGACTCGCTATGCAACCGGCTACGGACAGTTTCGTCACGGTTGTGCCAAGTGCGCCATTGGGCATTGGGCCTATTGCGCAAAGCATGCGCCCTCCAGGTTGGTTGCGCAAGATTGGCTGGCTGGGAGCGTAAGTACTGCGCCCGTGCTGTTGCCACCAGAGCTGCATGTACAGCGAAAAATGGGCGTCTGCCCATCAAAATCCCGAACGCAACGTCCCGAGCGCGCAACTCCAAGCACCAGCTTCTCGGCGCTGCAAACGTTGCCTTCTGGGACGGCAGTATTGGAGCACGTTGTCTTTAAGGCTTCCGTGCAGCTAGGAGCTCCGTTGGCGCTCACGAGTACCGGAGCTGCCCCCAGGCAGTGGCAACTCCAGCCGTCGCCGGCAGGGTCACAAAATCCAGTAAAATCCTGGCAAATTGTAGCTTCAGGGCGACAACTAGCAAGTGCGTCGGCGCAGAGTGCTTGGGTGCTTGGGCGGGCAGTTTGGTAGTAGCTGCACGCGCAATCCCAATTGCCTGCAGTCGTGTGCTTGCAGCTGCCCCAACCGTTGGCGCATTCATTCGCGCTCTCAACGCCGACAGGGGTGCCCGGTGCGTTAGGACTGCCCGCTGCGGCACCCACTTCCGTGCCTTTGGCGTCTCCGGCCATAGGGAGAATTGGATCCAATGAAGGATTGCCGGACTCGGTGCCCGCACAAGCCAAGGTCATACCAAGGCCAATCAGTGCGACACCGAGCTTCGCCCGTCGTAAGGATAGCTTCACGACACAGGCTCCTTCTCTTCGGGATGCGAAAGCGCAAACAACTGAAAGCCCACCTGCACGACTTGCTCCGGCGCTTCCTCTAGCTCCGCCAACTCCAAGAGCTCTCGCCGAAACGCTGCCAGCCGTTGCTTCATACGGGCGATGCCGCCGGGCCCGAGACACAGCGTGAGCCCCGTGATGTCGCGGTCGCTCGGGGGGAGGCGATCCAGTGACGTCATGGCGTGATTCATCAGGGTTCGGTGGTAATTGGCGAGGTGCAGCGAGCGCACATGGTCCGGCCCGGTAGAGACTGTCTTGTCCACCTGCCGTAGGCGACCGTTGGCATCGCGCACCAAAAGCCCCAACTCAACTAAAGTGTCCAAGGCGAGCTCGGCTTCTGTCGCTTTGATCCTGGGGGACAGCCGCTCAGCGATCCAGACCGGATCTTCGCGAAAGCTCACACTGCTCACCAACTCTCGAATCGCGGGCAGATACCACTTGGAGTGGTACGCATCTTGGGCTGCGGCGAGCTGGTGATTTTGACGATAGCGCTTAAAACGCTGGAGCGCGGAGTAACGCGCGTTGCGCTCATCCACATCTTTGGCCTGACCGAAGGCAACTAACGCTGTAAAATATTCTGCAGCCGGGCCCTCCAGGTGGCAGGCAGCGGCAAAACGAATCGCCATCTTAGACGTTAAGTTGCGGTCGCCATCCATCACCAACTTCAGATAGTTGGGAGACTTGAGGCCCGCTCGTCGCGAAAAGCTCCGAAATGAATACTCGGACTCCGCCTTGCGTGCGGAATAGAAGTCCCGGAGGAACTCTCGATAGTCCAGATAAGCAAACACTTCGGGCGACACCTTCCCAGAGTGTGACCGGTCCGGTGCCCGAACGGAAGGGGCGCGGAAAAATTCCGTATACGACCCTGTATACGATATGCGCTAATTATTCCTATTTATTGTGGAGTTATTAGATTGGGCCAGAAATCTAGTATACGGGTGCCGGCAAAAAGCGCGCCTGATGTTCAGGGCACTGCAGTGGCCGTGAGGGGCTTGACGAACTTAAGCACGAAGCGATCGCTTTTGCCCCTTTGTGCGCCGGCTGCCATCGGCGAATCGTTCCAGTCGCGCTGATCGGCGGGGTTGCGCAGAAAGTCCGCCTGCGCTGCCAGTTGGAACCCGGCTGCTTCGATTTCGGAGATGACGAGGCTTTCTTCAATGCGGTGCAGCGTCTGCGTGACTTTATCCGCATCGCCGGCACGTGCGCTGTGATCCACAATGCCATAAATGCCACCCGGCTTGAGTGCCGAGAAGATGGCCTGGTTCATCGCGGCGCGGTTCGTCTTCATCCAAACCGTGTCGTGGTAGAAGAGCACCATGAGTACGGCGTCTAAGTCCTTCACGCTCGACGGAAAGGGCGCGTCGAATTCGGTGTCGAGGCGCAGCGTCTTCTTCATGGCTGGCTTCTTGAGGCGTTCGCCCCAGGGTCCGGCTGCGAAGCGCTCTAGGATGAACTTGTTATTCTGGCCGTAGAGGGTACCCGTGGCGCCCAGCGTCCGAGCCACGAGTTCAGAGGTGTAGCCTCCGCCTGCGGCCAACTCCGCGATCTTCATGCCGGGAGCGATCCCAAAGAATGCGAGCATCTCGGCGGGCTTGCGTTGTGCGTCGAGCGCTTGGTCCTCGGGGCTCCGATCGGAAGCTGAGACGGCGTTCTTGATCG
>CAZSUA010000076.1:8776-18875 GCA_964609655.1 uncultured Polyangiaceae bacterium
GATCGAGTCTGAAATCGCAACGGGGCTGACTCCGGTCCCGGGCTCGGAGGGAGGGAGCGCTGCTGCATTTGGGGGCGCCTCGCTCGCTGCGGCGGTTGGGGGTGAGGCCGGCGGTGCGGAGGGTTGAGTGGCGCAGCCCGCAGCACTGAATAAGGCAATGGTGAGAAAGGCTTTGAGAAAGGTCATAGATTATCCTTTTGGGAGCGTACTCAGCGCTAGTTGCGGTTCAACCCCTGAAGCGTTGTTCAAGTAGCTGGTATATCTTGGGGTCGACCCGGACCCTCGGGCCGCACTGACGGCGTTCGTCCGTGTGCTCGCAGATCTGCCCGGGGCGGAAGCAATTCGCTTGACGGCATGCTTTACCTGGGTTAACTATTGAGCTGTGGCAACTGCAGCCCTAGCTCAAGTACATCGCGCCATTCAGGTGTTGCAGCGTATTTCTGAGCTATTTAGCGCTCGGCGTCAGGAGCTGGCCGCGCGAGTTGGGCTCACTGAGCACCAATGGAGCGTGTTAGAGGAGATCGCCACTGAGCACTTCATGCCGAGCCTGTTCGCCAAGCAGCAGGCGAGCAGTGCCGCGGCGGTGAGTAAGACGCTGCGCCAGCTGGGGGATAAAGCTCTGGTGCGAGTTTCGGTGAGCAAATCTGATGGGCGCCAACGGGATTACGTGCTCACCGCCAAGGGCCAGCGTGTGATGGAGGAGCTGCGGCGAGCACGGGAGCGTGCCATTGCCGAAGTGTGGTTGAAATTGGATTCAGTGCGAGTGATTGAGTTTACAGAGTTCAGTACGGAGCTGGCAGATGCCTTGGTAGCATACCAGCAGCGGCAACAAATTCAGATTGAAAGGCGAGGTCAAAATGGGAAAGACGCTGTACGAGAAAGTGTTTGAGGCGCATACGGTTCGGAAGTTGCCCTCCGGGCAGTATCAGCTCCTGATGGGGCTGCATTTGATCCACGAGGTCACTTCCCCGCAGGCCTTCAGCATGCTGGAAGAGCGCGGCCTTTCCGTGCTGTATCCAAACCGTACTTTCGCCACGGTGGATCACATCGTGCCTACAGCTTCACAGCTCAGGCCTTTTCAGGACGATCTGGCCGAGGGCATGCTGGTGGCGCTTGAGCGCAATGTTGCGAAGCACGCGATCCGTTACTTTTCTCTGGATAAAGACGAGCAAGGCATCGTACACGTGATCGGCCCAGAAAATGGCCTTACTCAGCCGGGAATGACGATCTGTTGCGGAGATTCGCACACGTCCACTCATGGCGCTTTTGGAGCGATTGCCTTCGGGATAGGGACTTCGCAGGTGCGGGATGTGTTGGCCACGCAGACGATGAGCATGTCCAAGCTGAAGGTGCGGCGCATCGAAGTGAACGGCAAACTGGGTGCTGGCGTCTTCGCAAAAGATGTGGCCCTCTTCATTATCAACCAGCTGGGCGTGAATGGGGGCGTGGGCTACGCCTACGAATTCGCTGGCGAAGTCTTCGATCGTTTCACGATGGAAGAACGTATGACCGTGTGCAACATGGCCATCGAAGGGGGTGCGCGCTCAGGCTACGTGAATCCGGATGCTACGACGTATGCCTATCTCAAGGGCCGTCGCTATTCGCCAACGGGTGAAGCGTGGGAGCGTGCCGTGGCGTACTGGGAATCGACCCGCAGCGATGCTGATGCGAGTTACGACGACGTGGTGCGCTACGACGGTGCGGAGATTGAGCCGATGGTCACCTGGGGCATCACCCCGGGCCAATCCACGCCGGTTTTGGGCAAAATTCCGCTTGAGGCGCAGTTTGAAGAATCTGAGCGAGAGAGCGTGCGTGAGGCCTACGCGTACATGTCATTCGAGCCAGGGCAGGCGATGAGCGGCACCAAGATAGATGTGGCCTTCATCGGGTCGTGCACCAACGGGCGCATGAGTGATTTCGAGGCGGTGCTCGATCTTATCCGTGGGCGCGGCTTCAAAGTGGCGGCGCACGTGAAGGCGCTGGTTGTTCCTGGCTCACAGAAGCTTCGCAAAGAAATGATCGCGCTCGGCTACGACAAGATTTTCACTGAGGCCGGCTTTGAGTTTCGTGAAGCGGGCTGCTCGATGTGCCTAGCGATGAACCCAGATAAGCTGAAGGGCCGTGAGGTTTGTGCCTCCTCATCGAATCGTAACTTCAAGGGCCGTCAAGGCTCACCCGCAGGGCGAACGTTGCTCATGAGCCCCGTGATGGTTGCCGCGGCCGCCATATCTGGGCACGTCGCCGATGCTCGCCAGGTATTCGGGTTGGCTAACTAATTAAGGAGATGAAGACCCATGTTAGATTCAAAACGCATTGAAATCAGCGGCTCCGCCATTCCGTTGCGCGGTAATGATATTGATACGGATCGCATCATCCCAGCGCGCTACTTGCGCACCGTGACGTTCGATGGCCTCGGTGAGCACGCCTTTGAGGATGATCGGCGCGCGCTCAAAGCCGAGGGCAAGCTGCATGTGCTTGACGACGCCAAGCACGCTTCAGGCAGAATCCTTTTGGTCAATAAGAACTTTGGCTGCGGGTCTTCGCGCGAGCACGCGCCGCAAGCGATCATGCGGTTTGGCAAGGGCATCGCTGCGATTGTTGGTGAGAGCTTTGCCGAAATTTTCTACGGCAATTGCATGATGTTGGGCGTACCGTGCGCTGTTGTCGGTGCCTCTCAGATGGCCGAGCTGATGGCGGCAGTGGAAGCTAACCCGGAGCTCACGCTCAGCGTCGATGTGCGGACGAGGACGGTGAGTGCAGGAAAGCTTTCGGTGCCGTTCGAAATGCCGGAAGGTGCGCGAGCCCAATTCTTGGAAGGGAATTGGGACACCACGGGTGAGTTGCTTTCCGGCGAAGCAGAGATCCGCGCCACCGCTACGAAGCTGCCGTATTTCAGTGACTTTGGCTGATGGTGTGCCGAACCCCACGGCGCCGGCTCCCACCGGCACGGCGACTGGGCCGTTGAGCGCGAATCCCGATCCCTTGATTACGAACGTGCTTGCGGCCCCAACTTAGCCTCAAGCTCACGAACTCTCGCTTCCGCCAGCTCGGCTCGCGCTCGCTGCTCTTCGGCCAACTCTCGCCCTGTAGGCAGCACCTTGCCATTAGGCTCGATCCATCTCAGCAAGTTTCCTTCGTAGAGGGACGCACGCGTTATACGCCGGCCTAGCTTGAGGCCCACGGTTGCCGCCGGATAATCCCCGTTCTCATCAGGGAGGAGCGGCAAGTACTCACGGCGCGCCGGGTCGAGGCGCCATGCCTCTATTTCACCAGTGTCCGGATCGAACAGAAAGTATTCAGGCAATCGCCACGTTTTCGCGTAGATGCGCTTCTTCTCGGTGCGATCAAATTCGCGAGTGCTTTGAGACGCAAGTTCGATCACCAGATCAGGCAGCTGACCTTCTTCCCAGGCGACCCAGCTCTTGCGCGGCTTACGCTCAGTATTCATGGCCACGAACACATCCGGTCCACGAAACTCGTTGTGCTTGAGTTGGAGATCGCTGAAGTAAACGAACATGTTGCCACCCACGTAAAAATCCGTGCGATCAGACCATGCGTGCTCCAGCGAATCGATGAGCACGTTCATCTGCAAACGATGGATCGGTGTCTCCATCGGTTCACCGTCGCCGGAAGGTAGTTCGTTCTGTCCGGGTGGGAACTTGGGGTGCACGGGCTGCGGTTGGCTCATAAGCGCTCCTAGTAGAACAGGGTAGCATGCCGCCCTCTCGTCCGGAATGTGCCAGGAGTTGCGGTTTATTTGTAGGTTTTTAGGGGCGCAATGCGCGAGGAGGCTAAAAGCTTCCTACAACCCCAGCACCCCAAGCGCCGGGGATTGCCCAAGCCACGGGAGTTGCTCGCAGGCTGCCGAAAACATCGCTGTCGGCTTTGGGCTCGTAGCGATTGGGATCATCATTGCTGAGCAACAGGAAAGCTCCGAAACCTGTGGCGGCAGCTCCGACACCCATGCCGATCCAACCGAATTTTGTCTGCGACTGGGCATCGTCGAGGCGGGTGAAGGCGAGGTTGAGCTCTGTCTCGCAGACATCTTGCATCCCGATACGATCCCTGCAGGAGCCGCGCTCCACAAGGGCATCGAACTTCTGCTGGGCATCACTCACCTGGCTACTGTTCCAGATCAAATAGCCAGTACTGCCAGCCATCAAGACGGCTCCTGAGCCCACGGACACCCAGCCCCAGGTTCGCTGGGAATGGGTGCGTTCAGCGTACGCGGCGCGGTATTCGGTGGTTGGCTGGAGTTCGATGCTGAGGCGCGTCGAACCCCCCTTCGGTATTTCGATGTCGCGCTCGTACGGGAAGAAGCTTGCGCGTTCGACACGCAGCCGATGCGGCCCTTCTGGCAAGCGCATGGCAGCGCTATAAGTTCCGAGCGGTCGCTGATCGATAAAGATCACCGCTTGTGGTTCGCTGAGCGCCAGCTCCAGGTAGCCCGAATGGGTGGCGAGCGCACTTGGGTCCACCGGAGGATCCAGGCTCAGCGTGCCGCTAGCCCCGTCGCCGAGCTTCAGCACCTTCTTCTGTGAGACGTAGCCAGGACGCGAGAGCTCGACCGTGTGCTCACCGGGGGCGAGAGCTAGCGAGGCTGGAAGCGGCGTTTTCCCGAGTAGTTCGCCATTCACACGCACACTCGCACCGACAAGCGGAGAATTGATCTCGAGGTGCGCAAGGCGCCCTTCGAGCGGCTTCAAGCTTCCAGAAAATTCGACGGTGCTTTGACCAGGCACCGTGAGCTGCTGCCGCAACGGGAAAAAACCGGGCAAAATCAGCGATACCACATGACTGCCGCTCGGAACCGGAATTGGCTTGGCGACGGGCGTGGTCGCCACCTGAAGATTGTCGATTTCTACCGCGGCGTTCGGTTGTTCGGACACGATTTTGATGTACCCGATGAGTGCCTGCTGCTCCGCTAGGATGCTGCGTGAGCGAGCCAATCGCTCCGCATCCAACTGGCCTGGGTTAGCCAACAGTTTGGTCAAAGCGTCGGCCGCTTGCACGGGCTGCCGCATGGATTGATAAACGAGCGCAAGATTGAACAGCACCACGGGATGCTGCGTGATGTCGTACGCGCGCTGGAATTCTGCGAGGGCGCCCGTGTTGTCCCCGGCATTGAACAGGCGCAGGCCGCGATCGAAGCGTTCGCGAGCTTCCTGCCGTTGCTTATCTTCGGCCTGGGCAAATGCGGGCGCCGTGAAGCTGACGAGCGGGAGCGCGGCGGGAAGCGCGACCAGTGCCAGCTGAGTGGAGAACGAAGCGTGGACTAGGAAGGGGAGGCGTGGTCTGTTCGTGCTCATTTGAAGGGATTATCTGTGGCGAGGCCTTCGGTGCGAGCGCGAGTGGTGGCACTCGGGCCCGGGAGATTCTTTTGGGGAGGATTCGCTACGGGTTTTCTGCGCGGTTCCGTTCCCGGTAACGGGGCGGGCAGGGCGGTGTGCGGGGTTGTTGAAGCTCCGGCATCCGTCACTGGATCGGGGAGCTTGGCTTGAACGGGTGCCGGTTCGACTGTGGGCTTGGGTGCCGTTGTTGCCAAGGCTGATTCTGGTGAAGCGCCGGCGTCGACACCGGTTGTTTCGGCGGGACCGTTCAAAACGTTAAACAGAAGAGCCGCTCCGATGGCTGCTGCGGCGGCTCCGCCTGCGACCAGCATCCAACGGGAGCTCTTGCTCGGTGCAGCACGGGATTCGAGGCCCACACCGGCGGTGGTGCCTCCTGCGCGTTGGGTGAGCGCACGGGCTGGGCGTTCGGCGTGAGCGGCGAGCGTACCGGCGCTGGTGGGTGGCGCGTTGTGCGGCAGGGCGCTAGGACCAAATGCAGAAAATCCGTCGCCGGCGGGTGGAAGGCTGCTCGGGAGCGCAATCGTGGAATCCGAAACCGCCCATTGCCCCACCTGGAGGTGGCGGAGCGCTTGGGAAAATTCGCGGGCTGTTGCGTAACGTTGCTCGCGGTTGACTGCCAATGCCTTGCCCAAAAGCTCATCGACGGTGTGCGGCAAATCGCGGCGGACTTGAGAGGGCAGTGCATATTTGCCCTCATGGATGCGCACGGAAAGCTCCATGAGCGTCTCGCCATCGAAGGGTTTTAGATTCGTGAGCAGTTCATACGAAACGACGCCGAGCGCGTAGACATCGGTGCGTGCGTCGATCAACTTATCGCCACGCACTTGCTCAGGAGACATATAGTAGGGCGTGCCAAGTGCACTCCCTTCCTGCGTGAGGGATTCCACGGCGCCGAGCGTGGCAGGATCAAATTTCGAGATACCGAAATCTAAGATTTTGACGTAGACTTTATCGCCGCGCAAAAGAAACAGATTCTCCGGCTTGATATCGCGGTGGATGATGCCGGCATCGTGCGCTGCCTGAATGCCTTCGCAAGCTTGATGGATGATTTCCGCAGCTTCGTGAAATGGGAGAGCTCCACGCCGGCGCAGCAGGTTATCGACGGGAACGCCGTCGAGATATTCCATGACAATGTAGGGCTCGCCGCTGGCTAAGTGTCCCGCATCGAAGGTTTCGATGATGTGCGGGCTGCCAATGCGCCCCGCCGCCGACGCCTCACGCAGGAACCTTGCCACGACGCTGGGCATCGAAGCAAACTGAGCATGAAGCAACTTTACGGCGCGACGGTGCTTGGTGAGCTCGTGCTCAACTTCATACACCGCACCCATGCCGCCCTCGCCAATCAAACGGATCACCCGGAGCTTACCAGCCAGCAGCGTCCCCGGTTCGATGTTCAAAGCTTCTCCCACGACCGGCCTAGCTTAGCTGAATTTGTATAACGAAAAACAGGGGTTGGCCAAGCAGGGCCACGCTCCTCCTTGCTGGCCACCCAGTTCCCCTGCAGCCTGTACGGGCAGATGCCTTGGCGTGGTTTCCCTTTGTGCGTTGTTGTGGCTCTCGGCTGCTCCGGGCCTGCACCCACGGTTCTTGAACGCATGCTCCCAAGTGCCCAAGCGGCTACTTCGAGCCTCCAGGGTGCAACCGCTGCCACGCTGGCAAACAGCCCTAAACCCGTCGAATTGTCCGCAATTACGCTCTATTCTCGGGACGAACCCTTGTCCCAAGCTTCGGATCAAGAGCTCCTCAAACGCCTCCGCACAGATGGGCTCGGGCCTGACTCCATTTCTGTTGGACGCCCCAACCGCGGCTCGCTCAGGCATGCGGTGGCTCTGCCTGAGCGGCCTTTTTGGCGAATTATCAATCCTGGGCGGGCCTTCGCGACCGAAGAAACAATCCGGGATCTGGAGGCGGCCGTTGCCAAAGTCGCCGCTGCGTTCCCCGGCTCTCCGCCGCTCGGTGTGGGTGATTTGAGTCGTGAAACAGGGGGGTATATTCGGCCTCATCGCAGCCATCAGTCCGGCCGGGATGCCGATGTTGGCTACTACTACCAAGGTGAGCAAAAGTGGTACACCAAGGCTTCTGCCGAGAACCTTGATCGCCCGCGCACGTGGCAGCTTCTGAAAGCCCTCATGAGCGAGACAGACGTCGAGTTTGTGTTCATAGACCGCTCCATCCAGCAGCTTTTGCGCGAGTATGCCGTGAGCGTCGGCGAGGAGCCCGCATTCTTAGACACCGTGTTCCAGCGTTCGCGTCGGGACGAAACGCTCGTTCGGCATGAATACGGGCACCTGACGCATTTTCATGTGCGCTTTTACAGTCAGCAAGCCTCGGCACGCTTTCAGTTCTTGCGCAGACGCCTTGGGGTCCGTGTCAGGTTTTGAGTGCTAAAAAATCGGCCCGAATGCGCTGAGAGCTGGAAGGCATGCCTCCTCTCGGCTACGCTGGTCTTGATTTGTCTCCTCGTGTCCTAGTGATAGACGACGATGATCTTGCTCGTGAGATCCTCGCCGAGAAGCTCAAAGAAGCGGGCTGCTTTGTTTTTGAGTTGCCTTCGGCAATCGGGGCAAGCAGGTTGATAGGGGAGCAAGCGATCGAGGGCGTCGTGGTGGATGTGATGCTGCCGGACATCAACGGGGACAAGCTGGCTCGCATGCTGCGCGGTAATGCGCGGGGTGCCGAGCTGGCGATTATTTTGGTGAGTAGCCGGCCTGGGCATGAGCTGGAAGTGTTGGCTGTGGAGGCCCAAGCCGACGGCGTCGTGAACAAAGCGGAAGTCGCCGCACGGCTCTGGCCAACCCTGAGGTCTGCGTTACTACGCCGCCGTCCACACGGCTCGGGGTGAAGATCGGAATGGGGCTCCGAGCCTTCAGCGCGCGAGTTCTTGCAGCTTCGCTTTGAGCTTCTGCTCAAGGCGATCGTAGGTGTCGGCCGGGGCCATGGGCGAGGCTTTGTTGCTCGTTTCTGTGCGGACGAAGTCGGCGAACAGTTGCTCGAACGGCAGCTCTCCGATGGTGTTGGCTGCCAAGAGCGCGCCGCCCAACGCGGAGGCATTGTCCACTTGGAGTGGGCTGATAACAGCTTGAAACACGTCGGCTAAGATCTGGCGAATTGCGGGGCTCTTGGCAGCGCCACCGGTGATTCGGATCGTCGTGGGCGTCTCTCCGATCCAGCGGGAATGTAGGCGCATGCTCACAGCTTGGATTTCTACGATGGCGCGCGCTACGCGCGCTGGGATCTTGCCGGCCACAAAATCTGGACTGCCGAAGCGTTGCGTGTTCGACTTCAGCACTCGGGGCGTCGACTCAGGCGCGAAGAAGGGGAGCATCCAATTGTCGCCGTTGCCCGGCTCAGTGCGCTCCAAGATCGAATCGCTGAATTCTTCCCAACCCATTCCAAACTCTTTGGCGACGGCCTCGCGTGCCAACGAACCATTCGTGAAGCAAATCAGGCTCATGAAACCTGACGCCGGATTTCCAAACACATGACCAAAGCCGTTCGGATCGGTGAGCGGCTTGGACATCGCGGCGAACACCGTGTCGCTGGTGCCGAGGCTGATCACTGCGACGCCAGGCTTTGTGGCGCCCATGCCGACCAAGCTGGAAGGATTGTCACCCGTGAACGCGGTGACCGGTGTTCCGGCCCGAATTCCGTACTTTTCGACGAAATAACTGGCGACAGTGCCAATGACGGAGCGAGCCTGGCAAAGGCCCGGCAATTTCTCGCGGAGCCCCGGCGCGGTCGCGTCCAACAGCGGCTGACTGAAATCATTTCGAGCCAGCTCGAGCAGGTTCATGCCGGCACCATCCCCGAAGTCGATAGGTGCACTCGTGCCGGTAAGCAGTGAAGCTATGAAGGAACTCACCAGATGGATCTCGGCGGTGCGCTCATAGGCTTCGGGCTCGCGTTTGAAGAATGCTCGGATTTGCGGACCTGTAAAGCGCTCGGTGGGTCGAGAACCTGTCAGTTCGGTGACCTTCATTTCGCCGCCCACGGTCGCAGCGATCTCCTCGCATTCGCGGGTTGTCGAGCTATCCATCCAGATCGGGGATGTTTTCCGCGAAAGGAGCGGGGCTACCTGCAGTGCCAACGGCTTGTCATAAGCAAACCGCCCGTGCTCGCTGAGCTTCTTGTTGAGGTAGACCGAGCCGTGCTGCTGGCCTGCTCCGCCGATACCTCGGATCTGAGACATGTCGTAGCCAGTAGCCCGAATCCTTTCTAATAAGAGCTCAAGCGCCGCGACCCAAAGCAACGGGTCAGCATGCACGATGCGCGGGTTGTCGTTCCGTAAGAAGCCGTGGGGCGATAAGAAATCGGGCAGATCTTTGCCGAAGTTGACGTTCAAGCCGAGAGCCACACGCTTGGCGTCGGTGTCGATGATGATCGCCGAGAGGCTCTGGGTGCTAGAATCAAGTCCGAGATAATGGGGCATGGGGGCTCACTTTTCAGGCAAGGCTGAGGTTGCTGCCGTATTCACCGGGCGCGAACACGTGCAGTTTGCTCGTGCTCAACTGAAGTTCAATCAAATCGTTGGGAGAAACAGAAACTGACTTGATCCGGGCTACCAAGCGGGCCCCTTCGGGAGTCGAAAGGTAGAGATCCGTCAGGTGCCCGAGCGGTTCTACCACGTCCACCTTGAAGGTCACCCGGAGAGACGCCCCCCCGGTCGGCTCATTCAACGGTGTAAAAAATTCGGGCCGAACGCCGAGCACGACCGCTTGATTGAGCGCGGACTTGAGACGCCCCGCTAA
>CAZSUA010000077.1:0-18794 GCA_964609655.1 uncultured Polyangiaceae bacterium
ATCAACTCGTCAACGGCCTCGGTCGTATCGTTGCGACTATTGTGATTAGCAGTTTCTGAAAGCATCGCGTTTCCTCAGATAAAGGCGACCGGCGGCGCTCGTCTGCTGCAAGCGCTTGTTGAGCAGCCTCAGTCACGTCAATGCGTTTTGGTGAGAAGTGAACGTGCTGTTTCCCTGACTGGAGGCCGACTTGTTTGAGCATGGTGAAGATGGCCCGAAGGTCGAAGTCATGCTCCGCAGCGATGGATTCCCGGATCCTGCGAACTTCATCAACGATGGGTGATTGGCTCATGATTGTTCCTCGTCCAAGAGTTCAAGGGGGGTGCAGATAATCGGCGGGACGTAGCCGGCGCGCCGGCAGACATCCTCAAGCAGCGGGCGATAGGGTGACGCTAGCGAAGCGCGCTTGAGCGCGTCGTCCTTACGGGTAACTAAACTTTGCGGCGAGCGCAACGCTCACACCGGGCTTTGCGGCCCAAACGGAGACGCTATTCTGCACGATCTGATGTGTACCGAGGGGCAGCCAACCCTCAACGCTAGCCTGCATCGATAGGCGGGAAGTCACCGGGAGAGCCAGGCCCATTGCCAATCCAGAGCGCAAACCGAAACCAGCATCGGCTCCGCCCGTGGACACGCCGTAGCCCTGGACGTGCGCGCGGAACGCGCCAAACCGGGGCCCGGCAAAGAGCTCCCGCCAATGGAAACTCAGACCCAGCGCAGCTCCGAATTCCGTGTAAACGAAGGCGGCACCGTCGAAGGTTGAGGTCCGCGACGGAAAAATAGTATTCAGATTAACGTCTCCGGAAAAGTAACCGCTTTGGAGCGATCCGCCAGCACCCAAACCCCAGCTGGATCCGGGAACGAACCTGTGTTGCCAGCTGGGCCCGAGCCTGACGCTCCAGTTGAGTGCGACCGGTTTGGGTTGGGTTGGCTGTGTTTGACCCGGCAGCTTGGCGATTTGCGTTTTTGAGGGGAGGGGGGCTCTCCTGACGGGGAGCTTCTTGCCTGGAACGAGCCCGAGCTCGAGCGCGATGAGGAAAGCGATCCCGTCGGTGAGGCGCTGACACTCGTTCGCCGGGAGCATTAATTCACGGCTTCCCACTTCCAGGGCTCGCTGGCTTTGCCAAACCACGCGTGCTTTGAGGGACGTCCCAGATTGAATCACCCTGACCTGCACGATGCGCGCGGCTCCAGGCAGTACCGCACGACGCCCCAGCAGTTGCTCAACGCCCTGGGTGAGGCTCGCTCCGTTGATGCACGCGGCTTCGGAGCGCAGCTTCAGGTCAACGACATCACTCGAAGCGGGGACCTGAGCCCCTTCAGCTTTGGCTGTCGCCGCGAGGCAGAGTAATGCACAGAGCACCACAGCTCCCCACCCATTTCGCACAAGGTGAGTCAGCGGGCGCACGCGGCAATTCCGCTTCAATTCAGCTCCGCGTGACAGCTTCGGAACGAAGCTCCTCCGCCAGCTCGGACAACGCCCGGGCGTAGCTGAGACCGATCCCACTGGATGCACCCGCAATCAACGCCCAAGGGCGCAGCGTTTGAGTCATGAGGGCGCGGATAGTCGCATCGCGGATGGACGCTTGTCGAGCTGATGCGTTTAGTGGCTTAGCGGTATGACTGCAGGGGCTCCGTCTGCTACTCGGCTGGCACAGAATGCGCCACCGTCTGTAACCGGATTTCGGAAAATATCCGGTAACTTCAAGGGTATCAGGCTGGCACAGCGGATGCTAGGAGCGGGGCCCGCGGGTGAGGTTCACCCCCAGAATCTTGAACTCGGCGCTACCGCCTGAGCGTTCGCAAAACAATGCATCTCCCTTACACTGATAATTATCCACAGGCTCTCAGTGCGGCAAGCCGCAGCTTGGCCTGGCTGCTCACCGCCGTCATCTGGGCCCGCCCGCTGACCAAACGGAGCGCGACGCTCGCGCTGACGGCGGCTGTGTGGCTCGCAGCGCTTTTCCCAAATATCCCAGCCTTTACCGAGTTCTTTCATTGGGTTGATAACCCAAACGCAACGCAGCTTCTGGGTGCCATGTCGCTGCACCAACATGCGGCTACGATCGTAACGCTGGCCGTGCTGCTCACCGAACCCCTCTGGTTCGGTGCCGTCGCCGTCCTCGGCCAGATGCTTCTCCTAGCGGTTTCTTTGTACCTCCGAGAATCCGAATTCGAACTCACCTTCGCTTATTTGGCGTGGTTTGGTGTGATTATCGGAGTGCATGCTGCTCGCTTCGTTTCTCGCGAGTCTGAACCCATGCCGCGAAAGCTCACCGTATTTTGGCAGGATTTGGTGATTTTCCTGGGCAGCGTAGCGCTCGCAGCATTCATCGCTGATTCCGTGTTTGCGCGCGCCATCTATAACGGTGACGAAGTCGCCAACAGCTTCCAGGCCGATGTGTTTGCCCATTTTCGAGCGTACGGCGTGCCTAAACCGTGCGCGAGCATGTTTCAGAATTTCTGGGTGTTCACGCACGACGGTCGGTTGTTCTCCCAATACACGCCAGGCTGGCCCTTGTTCATGGCCGTGTTTCAGCGCTTCGACGCGATCTGGTTGGCCGGGCCCGTGATGACAGGGATTGCAGCCGTAGGGATCGCTCGCCTTTCGCGGCGCCTCGTGCGGGGCGTTGGTGGGCCGCTGCTCGGTGCCTTGGCGTTGAAGATAGCCGGCCCGCTCGGCGCAACGCTTGCCGTGCTCGGGCCGAGCTTCCTCCTCAATGGCGCCTCACGTTTTTCGCACACAATGGTGTGTGCTTGCTTCGCCTGGTCTGTTGAAAGCCTTTGTGTGTTGGCGGATCGGCCTGGCACGCGAAGCGCGAGCTGGGGGTATGGCTTTCTGCTCGGGGCGTCGACCTCACTGTCTCTGGCTACCCGCCCATCTGACGGCGGAATGCTGGGTATTGGGGTCTTTCTGTACTTTGTCTGGGTCTTGGTCAGGCGTCGCATTGGGTGGCGAGAAGTTGCCGCTACCAGCGTGGGGTTTCTGCTATTCGGGGGGCTAACCTTGGTGATTCTGAGGCTTCAGTTGGGGCATTGGTTTGCGACTGGATATTCGATCGCAGAATCGATCCATCCCGGAGCTGCGCTTGAGCTCAGTCTGCCCAAGCCGAATGAGGTTAAGTACGGCATACCCCTGGCAACGGGCTCATATTGTTGGTGGCCTGCGGCGCCGGCGCTTGGACTCGGTGGTGTCGTGCAGGCCATGAAGGGGCGCGAGCGTCGGCTCTCGATAATCTTGCTCGTCAGCACTGCTGCTCTTCTGGTTTTCTACTCACTAGTTACTTTCGGGCGCGGCGGGGATGATGGTCACGGTCCAAGGTATGCGCTTCCTTCGGTGGTGCTTTGGGCTTCCGGAAGTGCTGCGCTCCTGGCTCCGGTACTCGCTCGTTTCTTCAACACACTCAAATGGCGTTACATCCCTTTTCGGCGCAGATTGCGCGCAGCCGTTCCTGCGTTAACTGCGATCATCGCGATCGGGTGGGGTGGGTGTCGGATCGCGGAACGCATGTATCCAGTGGCCAAGGCTGAAACCTTGGGATCCACCGGACCGTTGCGCGCAGCAAGGGACCAGAATCTGCGACAAGCGATTGTTGTCATCGTTCCGGGGGCCGTTCCTACGCACGAGCAGAACGTGGCACAGAACCCGCCCATGAATGACAACCCTGACGCGCTCTTTCTGATCCGCAACAATGCGGCGGATGAAGCCTGTGCGCGTAAGGCGTTTCCCGACCGTACCTGGTACCGAGCTGGGATGGACACCACGCTACCGCCCTATTGACGCGGTGCCCGAAGAGCCAGCCGTGCGAAGACAAGGGACTGTGAAATAGCGCAGATAACCAGTGCGAAAGCGAAGGACGCGAGCGTGGCCCAACGCGCAAGAGCGAACGACAACGCCACTGAGAACGCGACGAAGCTGTAGAGGCTCGGGATGAATCCGTCATACACGGCAAGCACTCCCGCGGGCCCCTGTTCGCGATGTGCGAACACTACCAAAATGGTGGTGGCGACTGGGAATGGCGAGAAAAGCCCGCTCAACACCGGCCCCAAGATCGGTGCGAGACTCGTCAGCGTTAACACGAGTAGGCCTGTCATCAGCATGCGCGCCCCGAGGTCTAGCCGCGGAACAGCATTCGCTGTCTGATCGGGAACGTGCGGCAAGCCTCGAAGCGTCAATGTCAGCGCAAGACAAGGTAAGAGCCCGGCTACCCAAAGTGGGAACTCAGCCGAATGAGGAAAGCTTGCCAGTACGAGTGTCACGCCCGAGAAGGTGGCCCAGCCCAGAAGCAGGCTGGGTGCCCAGCGCATGCTGCGAGCAGCCCAAGCGTACGCGAGCAAGAAACCACACAGCGAAACAACACCGAGAGCCGTTCCAAGAGCCGCGCGCGACGCAAAAGCATCGCCCTGTTCGTGCGCGTAGAACCACAGCACGGGGCCGGCGACGATCGGAAAGCCAATCAACCAGCCTCCCACACTTTGACCAAAACGTTTGCCTGCCAGCGCCGCTGCCGCCACCAAGCACGGGACCAGCGTCAACTTCAGAAGCAGGAGCGGCAACACGCGCGCGGCATATCAGCAAAGCCTGAGGAAAGACTATCCAGTGCCTGAATTCGGTCTGCTTCCCGCTTGTCGGCAGGAGTGTGAACGAACAGACACACTGGGTTGGAAAAGGCCTCTAGTACTCAACGGTGGCGCTGGCATATACTTTGCTGCTTGCTTCCCCAACCTGCGAACTGTGGCAGGCGATGTGGCAGCGTTGGAGGCTCTCTTGAAACATCTTGCTCTTAAATTGTCTTTGTGTGGTGGTTTGGGTTTGCTCGGTTTTCTGGGCGGATGCGGTGAAAGCACAAGCTTTGAGGGGCCCACGCCGATCCCGATCACGGAGCTGCCAACAAAATACGCCACGGCGCTCTGTGTGGCCTATGGGAGTTGCTTAGGGCCGCTATTGCCGGTGTTCTTAGCCGGAGAGGATTGCACCACGAACCTTCGACGAGTGCTCGAAGACGAGCTCCCTAATTTTCAAGCCGCCGTGATGTCCGGCAAAGCAACGTACGATGGCACGCAGCTGCAAGCCTGTGTCGACAAGCTAGCCGGTTTGGGATGTGATGCGATCTATCAGCGCGATGTGTGCGTCACCACGCTGTCGGGCGCCGTCGCAGCGGGGCAAGCGTGCACCATGGACGTTGAATGCGCGAAGGGCAATTACTGTAAGGGCGTGGCTTGCCCGGGCACCTGCTCGC
This sequence comes from uncultured Polyangiaceae bacterium, assembly GCA_964609655.1. Lineage (GTDB taxonomy): Bacteria > Myxococcota_A > Polyangia > Polyangiales > Polyangiaceae > JBBRRP01. The sequence continues at coordinate 5,241 of CAZSUA010000077.1, forward strand.
CACGTGAAGCTGCAGGAGGATCGTGCGATTCAGATACGGACTGCGCGAGCGGCCTTGAGTGCAACAGCGGCGCATGCGAAACCCTGGCAAAGCTCGATGAAGCGTGCGGTGTCGCCACGAGTCCTGAGTGCAGCGCAGGGCTCGTGTGCGTTGATGCCGATTCCAAGGCGAAAAAGCCTGGCAAGTGTCGCCCGAACGCGGAGGCGTTCAAGGGGAGCGTCAGTGAAAGCTGCGACCCCCAGGCTGGAGTTCTTTGCAAGGAGGGGAGCGTATGCACCATCCAGAGCTGGGATTTGGCCGGGCTCGTTGCCACGTGTACGGCACCATTGGCCGCTGGAGCTGCCTGCAAGGCGTCGTATCCTGACGCTTGTCCCCTCGATGAATACTGCAAACTAAGTGGTAATATCGCCCTGAGGATGGTGGATGGCACATGCACTAAGAAGCCTAAGGCTGGCGAGCCCTGCGGCGTCGGTCTGCTCGGCGGCGATATCTGCGCCCCGAATTGGCGCTGCAACCAAGATAAGAAGTGCATTGTCGAAGAACGCGTCGGTGGCGCGTGTGAGAGTGCCGATATTTGCTACAGCGGAACCTGTACCGGCGGCAAATGTGTCGCTGGCGGGCAGTGTAACTAGCTCCTAGTTCCGCGCCGCTGGCCAGTTGCTGGCGGTGCAGTTCTCACTCCAGCGTTGAATTTTGGTGTCGTCGTGCATTGAAATCCCTCGCAGTGCGTACCAGGAGCCGCCGTGGTTGTGCGTGATGATGGCGTCTTGAGGCTGAGGGTGCCGGTGAGGCCATCGGTGACAAAGACGAGGCCGCACCGTGTGTTGTCACGGTGTTTACTTCGGTCTCTCCTCTTGGGTGAGCAGTACGACCGGGATAGAGCTGCCGCCTTTCGCGGCAGAGGGGTGGGCATCAAGGTTTACTGGGAAGAGGGCGTTTCGCCAACGCAGCTGCCGTTAACGTATCAATTCGTCATTGCAATATTTGGCCAAGCTACCGCCGGTGCGCCCCACGATCACATCGCCCTCAGGCGTGAAGACGGAGGCAGTAGCTTGCGCGTCCAACACCGTTAAAGGACCAACACCTCCAAAGCGGAACAGTTCGCCGTCAGCCACCAGAGGGCCCAGCTATCGAACGGGGGATTGGTCGAGTGCCCGAGCAGCACTCCCGTATCCACATTGTAGACGGTCAATGAGGCATCATCCCCTTTCGCCACAAGGGTACCGTTGCCACCGAAGAGTGCATCTACAGTTATGGCGGGGCTTGCCGGGATCTCGCCACACAGCGACCAATACGGTTTCGTCGAACGCGGGGGGACGTTAGGTTGATGCGCCGTCATCATCGGCGGCACTACCATCCCAGGGTCAGTTGGGGTCATGCTCGGGTTTGCAGGCGGCAAAGCTGTGGATGAAACCGAAGGCATCGTATCAGCCCCGCCTAATGGGGGCACGGGAGTCGAGTTCTCTGCAACGCGTCCACAGCCTAACGCGAGAAGCATCAAGGCAAACGATGTGCGACCCCTACCCAAACCAGCGCGTTCCATCATGCCGAGAGGGTACACCAGGTGCTCCAGAGATTTGAGCCATTCTGTGGCACAAATCCTTGGTTCGCTTCGCAACCCTCGGTTCGCTGGGTCGAAAATTCCAGTCGTGGCCGTGGCTTCAGCCTTTACTGCGCCGTGAAGCCACCGTCGATCAGCAGGGTGGTCCCGGTGATCATCGCTGCGGCGGGCGAAGCCAAGAATACCACGGCGCCTGCCACATCGATCGGATCTCCGACGCGTCCGAGAGGCAGCTTGGCCAGCAAGGCTTCCCGAAAGGCGTCGTTTTCTAGCCATTTTACAGTGCCTGGGGTGCGGATGAAGGTGGGCGCTACGGCGTTGACGTGGATATTGTATTTGCCCCACTCCGCGGCCAGACACTTGGTGAGGTGAGCGATGGCCGCCTTGGTCATGCAGTACACGGATTCGGTGGGGAGGGCGACGAACCCGGCTTGTGAGCTCAAGCTGATGATCTTGCCCTGCTTCGCTTGGATCATGAACCGCCCCACTTCTTGGCTCACGAAGAAGGTGCCCTTGAGATTGATGCCGCACGTGAAGTCAAAGTCGGCTTCGGTGACGTGCTCAGCCGGATTGGCGGGGCCCACTCCCGCGTTGTTCACCAAGATATCAATCCGTCCAAAGTGGTCGTGCGCCTGTTTTACGGCGCTCCTGATCTCGTCGAGATTGAGCACATCCATCTGCAAGGGCAACGCGCGTCGGCCCATGCTCTGAATAGCGGCTACGAGCTCAGCCCCTGAGTCGAGATCGCGCAGCCCAAGCGCAACATCCGCACCTGCCTCGGCTAGGGCCAGCGCACAGGCTCTACCGATGCCACGTGCGGCGCCCGTGACAAGAGCGACGTTGCCAGTGAGTTGGAACGACGGGAGTGCTCGTGGGATGCCAGAATTCATGGCAGATATTTCGCAGGAACCACAGACAATTTCAAGCTCAACGCGCGCCTTGAGTTCGCCACTCGGTAGCTGTCATTCCAGGCCTCCCCACGAGCTAACTGGAGCGAAGGCCGGACCTCAACCTCGGCTCCAATCTTCACAACGTAACCCGAGGATGCGGCGAAATTCTCGCATGTTATTGGTTACCAAGACGGCACGAAGCGATAGCGCGTGAGCCGCGATGAGGGTATCAAGAGCACCGATGGGGCGCCCCAAGCGTTCAAGCCGAGCCCGCAAGTCACCGTAGCGTTTCTCGACATGGCGATCCACGGGAAGCACCTGAACAGTGTTGAGGAACTGTTCGACGACAGCGCGCACCCGCGTGGACGGATTCTTGGCGAGGCCAAACCGAAGCTCCATGGCGGTGACAACGCTCACCGCGACATCTTCTCGCCACGTAGCATGCAACCTGTCAACGATGTTCGGGGCTCGGCCGCGGAGCGCTAGGCTCACCGTGTTGGTATCGAGCAAATACATGGGCGCTAGTCATCCGTGAGTGGAGAGTTGCGTTCCGGAGGCTCCCTACGGTTGCCGATGTCAAAGTCGTCGGGCAACGCACCAAAAAGCTTCCAAAACGATTTGGGCCAGCCTTGTTCGTCGACGGGTTCGTCGCGGGGCTCCAATACCAAGGCTTTGCCACGTCGAGTGATCAACAGATCGGTCTCTTCCACACGAAACTCCTTTGGAAGGCGCACTGCCTGACTTCGACCCGACCAAAAGACGCGGGCCACCCCCGCAGCACCCGCGGGTGATGCCTGCTTGGGAATGCTCTTCTTTTGGCGGCGCCGCCGCTGCCAAACCGATCAGAACTCCACCAGCGAGTGATGTGAGAGGTGTGAAATGTTCCATAACGGCTCCTTGCTCCTTCTCTCTAACGTGTGATGTCGTCCAGCAGCGAGCTGAAATCGCGAGAGCAGGCCCTATCAGCTGTAGCCTATCGTTCACAGCCGGAGCCAAGCTGGCAGACACGGAAAGCGTCGCAAAGCTGATGCTCGGCCCCAAACCGCGGCGATTCTAGCGCCCTCCTCCCGACTATCCGCTTCGGCACAACCCTTGCTCTGAGCAGCACGCCCCCATGCCTACGTCCCACAGAGAATTCTTCGCCGCTGTCATTTCTTTGGTTTCCACACTCAGCGGTTGCACATCCAACGCCGACTCGAATGGCACGCCCTTGTTGGTGGCAGGCGGCGCCGGTTCGATGCTCGGGGGCGCTCCCAGCGGTGTGAGTGGAGGCGCGCCGACAGGTTCCGGTGGGCTTACAGCCGGAGCGGGAACGCCGAATGCTAGCGGTGGCGCAATGCCGATGCTCCCACTCGGCACGCTGGTGACGTATTACCAAGACATCGCTCCGCTGATTGCAGCCAAGTGCCTGGGCTGCCACCAGGACGGCACGATCGCTCCTTTTTCGTTGTCCGATTACATGCAAGCGAAGCAGTTCGGGCCGTTGATGGTGGATGCCATCGGAAAGGGCACGATGCCGCCGTGGGGCGCAGCGGAAACCAGTGAGTGTCAGCCCCGTTTGGGTTTCAAAAATGATCGGCGTCTCACGACCGAACAGAAGGCGCTCTTCAACACCTGGGCCAGCACCGGAATGAAGGAAGGCGACAAGAATACAGCGGCAGCACTGCCTCCCGCCGCTAATCTGAGCTTAGCCAACGCGAACACGACCGTCCTCACCGACGCCAAACCGAGTGTGAGCGGTAGCGTGGACAAATTCTATTGTATGAGCCTGGATCCCAAGCTCACCCAAGATGTTTGGCTCACCGGGACACAGGTGATCCCAGGCAACCCCAAGATCGTTCATCACGTGCTGGTGTTTGATGATCCGCAAGGTGCTTCCGCCGCGTTGGCTCAGCAGAACGGCTACTATGAGTGCGCGGGTGGAAGTGGGACTCCGGGCAGCTCACTGCTTGCCGCGTGGACCCCGGGTGCCACTGCCTCAGAAACACCGGACGAAGTTGGCTTGCCGGTGAAGGCGGGCTCTCGGCTCGTGATGCAGGTTCACTACCATCCCACCGGCGCCTCAACCGAGATGGACTCGGGCACAGGAGTAGCCCTGCGCTTTACAACGACTTCGCCCAAATACACCGGGAAACTCAACTTGATCGGCAACTTTCGGCGTGCTGATGAGGTGTTAGCCGGTGGCAAAGGCTATGGACTATTGGCCGGCCCGAATGACCCGAACGGGGTCGAATTCTTCATTCCCGCGGGCGCCACGAATCACACGGAAACCCAACGCTTTCTCGTAGGAGGTGGCGGCGCTGCGGCGCAAGCCGTTAAGCTCTTCGTCTGGGGTGCGGGAGCGCATATGCACTACGTGGGGCGCGACATGAAGATCGATGTGGAACGTGCCAACCCGAGCGCCACACAACCCGCCAAGGAATGCCTGATTCAAACTCCAAGTTGGAACTTTAACTGGCAAGGCGCTTACTTCTATGATGCTCCGCTCGCCGATCTTCCCACCGTGAGCCCAGGCGATGTGATCAATCTGCGTTGCACTTACGATAACACCCTGAACAATCCATTCCTGAAGGGTATTCTGGACGCTCAGGGCTTGAAGGCACCGGTCGACGTGCGGCTTGGTGAGAGCTCACTCGAAGAAATGTGTTTGGGGATCTTTGGCCTGGCTATTGATAGCAAGCTGTCCGCTGCGTTGAATTAGCTACCGGCCCGCCAGAAGAAATTTCCCCAAAAATATGCCTCGCACCAGCGGGGACCTTAGGAAGCAGGGGGGCCGTCCGTCTGGGTTGCGGGATGGCTCAAGCTCCAGTTAAGCAACTCTTAGCGCATCAGCACCCGCGTTGGGCGTTTGCCCTGGGCGGCTTCGTGGCGCTTTCAGCTTGGCTACTGGTGAGCCTTGCCCGTCAGGCTGAGTACGTGACGGCCGGCGTCGCCGGGATCGGGTTGCTTCTTGCGCTGCTTGCGCTGGCCCGGCTGAGAGTTGGCCCGTCATCGCCCGTCGTTACCGAACAGGTCACGGCCAAGGCTCAGACTCCCAGCGTGGCCTCAGCCAGCACGTCGCCACCGAGCGTGGCGCTAGATATCGTCCAAATCAAGACCGATTTCTTAACGCGCATGAGCCACGAGGTACAGCCACCGCTCAACAATATCCTGGGAACGATTGCGCTCGTGCTGCGTTCGCCTCGGCTTGAGTCAGAAGATCGCAGGTTCTTGGAGAGCGCGCACATCTCCGCCACTTCGCTGTTAGCTGTCGTTGACGACATTCTCGATTTGTCGAAGCTGGAAGCCGGTGATTTGCCCATTGTAGTAGATAGCTTCGAACCGCGGCCTTTGGTGACGGACGTTGCAGAGCTTGCGGCCTCGGCGTTGCACAACACGACAGTGCTCGTGTTGCCCAGCGTGGCCACTGAGGTGCCCCCGGTGCTCCTGGGCGATCTTGAACGAACCCGGCAAATTCTCGTGAACTTGGTGAGCAACGCCGTGAAGTTCACACCCAAAGGGCAGATCTCAATTCGCCTCATCGTTGTCCACAACGATGCCGAAAGCGGGCGCTTTCGCTTTGAGGTCGAGGACACGGGGATTGGGATCCGCCCGAGCGATCGGGACAAGCTGTTCGAACCTTTCGTGACCGCTGCGCCGAAAGAGCGTCGGCAGCGCACCGGTTTGGGACTAGCCGTCTGCAAGCACTTAGCAGAACGCATGGGGGGCGAGCTGGGTTTCGAGAGCACCTTCGGTAAGGGGAGTCTCTTCTGGGTGGAGCTCCCCTTCGGTATTTCGCCTGTTTCCGTGCGCGAGGTGCCACTTCAGCGCCGTAGGATCTTGGTGGCTGACGCGAACCCGACTGTTCGCCAAGTAGTCCGTGTGCATCTGGAGCATTGGGGTCTCGAATGCGTCGAAGTGGCCGATATGCCTGGCGCCGTCGCAGCTTCGGAGTACGCGGGGCGCACTCACATGCCCTTTGCTGCGGCTGTGCTCTCAGTCGAGGTTGTCGCCGAAGCACCGAAGCGCCTGCTTGAAGCGCTGCGCACGCAGCCCGGTCAAGAGAAGTTGCCGCTCATTCTGTTGTCACATCCGACGTCCGAAGCTGCGCCCGTCGACGCCGCTTTTTGCTTGCGCAAGCCGCTCCGGACCTCCGAGCTGTATAACGCGTTGGCGCAGCTGTTTTTAGCCAGAAAACGCGGAGCAGGAAAGTCAGGAGCTTTCCAACGCTCCAAAGCGGAAGATCGGATCTTCGAACTGCTCGTGGTTGAAGACAACCCCATCAACCAGCTAGTTGCCACTGAGATCATCGAGGAGCTAGGGCATCGCTGCACGGTGGCGGGCAACGGTTCGAGCGCCCTGGAAGCGCTTGAGAAAAGTCATTTCGATGCGGTGCTCATGGATTGCCAAATGCCCGGTATGGACGGCTACGAAGCCACGCGACGCATTCGTTCGCTCCCTGGGCCCCTTTCCAAGATCCCGATCTTCGCGCTCACTGCCCACGCCCTGGTTGGCGAACGTGCGAGCGCGCTCGCAGCGGGTATGGACGATTACCTGAGTAAACCTCTTTCCGAGTCTGCTTTGCTCAGACTCCTGCGGCTCTGGCTGCCCACGCAGCGCGGGCACCTTCCGCTCATCGATCCTACGGTTCGCCGCTCACCCCGAGCGATCGATCTTTTTCAGCGCACGATTGGTAGCGAGATCTCCGCGATGGGGGCGGCGCTCCGCCAGCAAGACCCCGTGCTGTTCCGAAGCTGTGCGCACCGCGCAAAGAGCAGTGCGTTGGCCATAGGAGCTGAGCGCCTGGCCTATACGTGCAAGGAGCTTCAGGATCTGAGCGACGGGCAGAGCCTCTCTCGGAGTGCGGCAGAAGAATTGATTCAGGTGGTCAAGGACGAATTGAGTGTCACGCTCGCTGAGCTTGCTAACGTGCCCGCAACGCCAAGCCTGCAGAGCCCGGCTCGGAATAGCTTCTCGCCCTCGGCTCGTCCTGTAGCCCTGCGTATCGAGGAGACTCAGCGCGGTTAACCGGTAAATGCTGCGAGGGCCGCTCGGGTCGGCAACTAATTGAAACTGATGCCGATCCAGTGAATGGCCGTCACACTGGCGGCAATTCGCACCGGGTCCGGTTGGATCACACGCGCTCGAAGCCCCGCTGCCACGCGGACCGGTGAAATGGCCCTCGTCCAAGAGCGGAGGTTTCTCCGTATTGCCGCACGCAAACCCCAACGCAATAGGAACCCAGAGCCCGCGTCTAAACAACCCTCGCCGCATAACACCCAAATCTTAGCAGCAGTCCCTCGATCTTCGCCACCAGACGGTGTCGACAAGGGTTGATCTCGAACGTGAATGCGGGTATCTTCCGCGAGTTCTCATGTCTCAGCAGCCCCGCCCCTCGCTCCTACGTCGTTGCCCGATGGCATCGGTGGGCGCATACGCGGCATCCCCCATTGGTCTTCGTCGCTATTCTATGCGGGAGGCTGCCCCCTAAAAGGACTGAGAAATATCACTGATTTCTAGGCCTTTTGGGAAAACCAGAAGGCCTTTTTTCTTGCCCGAACGCGCCACGCGTTTGGGTTTGGGCGCTCCTCCATGCTGGTGCGTGTGGGCTTAGGCGCTCCTGCGTCTGCACTCCTTCAACCTGCTTCAACCCCTCAACCGAATACCAAGTCATGTTGACTTGGACTGAGATCATGGAGGTGCAAGCCTTCTTCAGCCTCGTGGCCGCGCTCTGTGAGGTCCCCTCCGGGTATCTTGCGGATCGGCTGGGCTACCGTAGAACGTTGCTCGCAGCGTGTTCGATTGTGACACTCGGTTGGGTCTTCTACGCCACGACGGGCAATATCTCGGCGTTGTTGGTTGCAGAAGCCTTGCATGGTGTGGGGTTTTCCTTAGTTTCGGGTACCGACACGGCGTTGCTTTTCGAATCCTTGAAGCAGCATGGGCGCGAGAGCGAGTTTCCACGCTGGTATGGCCGAATGCGTTTTTGGGGCCAAATTTCCGAAGGTAGCTCGGCGCTGCTCGCTGGGTTTCTGTATGCTTTCTGGCCTCGCTTGCCCTTCGTTCTTGAAATCGGTGTCTGGATCCTAGCCCTGTGCGTGGTCAAGGCGCTGATTGCTGAGCCTGCTCGCGGCGCTGTCGAAAATCACTGGGCCAAGGTTCGGAGTGTCTTCCGGTACGTTTCAATTGAGCAGCCTCGCTTGCGCGGCGTGCTCTTCACCTCGGCGGTATTGGGTGTGCTGTGTTATCTGCCAGTCTGGCAGATCGGGCTGTACGCAGAAAACGCGGGCGTGCCGCGTGCTTGGCTCGGCCCTGTTTGGGCAATGGCCAACTTCACGTTGGCTTTAGGTGGCGCGAGTGCAGGCAAGCTTCAGAAACGGTTTGGTCTCATGCCCCTTCTTTGGTGCTCGTTTGGCGCGATAGCAGTGGGCTATGTCGGGTTAGGTCTTTCGCACGTGCTGTTCGGTTTTGCATTCTACTATCTGCAGACGTGGGCGCGTGGAGTTGCGATGATCCCTTTGCACCACCAAGAGCAGCTTCTCACCCCGTCGGAGGACCGCGCCACTGTGGTGTCGATTCGCGCACTCTTACTTCGTCTGAGTGTCGCCGCCGTGATCCCGGCCATCGGGCAGTGTGTCGACAGATTTGGCCAACATTTCACCTTCCTCGTGAGCCCGCTCCCACTGCTGCTTATCGCCGTGTTCTGCCTCTGCCGGTTACGGAAAGTGAAAACGGCTAGCACGTCTGAAGGTTGCTGAAGGCAGGTCTCGCACACTCTCCGCCATATCTGCGGGCACACATTGGCCCCTCCCTGGTTTAAGGGTAGCGATGCGACTCGGGCCGTGTAAGCTGGATCTACACCGGATTTTTTGAGGCTAAGCAGAATCATGCGAAACCGATCCCTCTATTTTACCGCAGGTATTGCCCCGTTTTTCGTCATCCTCGCGCTGCAGGCTTGTGGGGATTCGGGAAAGCCAGGCCCGGATGGGCAGGCCGCGGGTGGCAATGGCAGTGGTCCCGAAACGGGCGGCTCCGGGTTCTCCTTTGATTTTGGCCCCCCCCAGGTGCAGGGCGGTGCTGGAGGGGTGCCTCCGACTAAAGTGGCGGCCTGCGGAGATGGCGTGCGCGACAACGGCGAAGCCTGTGACGATGGCAACGGCAACTCGGCGGATGGTTGCAGTGCGAACTGCGATGCTGTGGAGCAAAATTTCGCTTGCCCGACGCCGGGTGTGGCCTGCGTTTCCACCGTAAAGTGTGGCGATGGTTTTATCACAGGCTCTGAAACGTGTGATGATAGAAATGTCGCCGCTGGTGATGGCTGTAGCGCTCTATGTGAACTCGAAGCAGGCTGGGCGTGTCCGACCATGGGCGCTCAGTGCGCAGCTGCAAAATGCGGGGATGGTGTCGAGGCAGGCTTTGAAACCTGCGATGACGGGAATGCGACAGGCGGGGACGGCTGTTCACCGGTATGTCAGCTAGAGAGCGGCTTCAAGTGCGAGCAGCCGGGTAAGGATTGCGTGCCCACGGTTTGCAACGATGGGAAAAAAGAGGGCACCGAGCCTTGCGACGACGGGAACAACGTGGTTGGCGATGGCTGCAATCCGTTCTGTCAATTAGAGCCGGATTGTTCGAGTGGCACGTGCAAGTCCAGCTGCGGCGATGGCATTAAGCTCCCGAACGACACGGACGAATGCGACGACGGCAATACCTTCAATGGCGACGGCTGCTCTGCCGAGTGCAAGGTGGAAATGGGTTACACCTGTACAGATGTCGTGAGTGAGCTGCCCGCGACGCTTGAGGTGCCAGTCACCTACCGTGACTTCAATCGGAGCGCAACGAACGGTGGCACTAAGCACCCGGACTTTGAAGCGTTCAGCGGAAGCGGCGCAACTCTCAACATGGTCGCGCCCAGCTTGGATATGGGTGGGAAGCCTGTGTACACGGGCATCTGCGAGAAGAATAACCAGATCGGCCCGTGCCCCCACGGCAACCAGAGCACGAGCAAAGCCAACTACGATCAGTGGTACCGCGACGATCCGGCGGTCAACATGACGACCGTGACCAAGCTGAGCTTGGCGCGCCAGCCGAACGACACCTATGCCCTCAAGAATTCGGCATTTTTCCCGCTGGATGGCCTCGGTTGGGTTCAGGCTGGGAAAGAGAATCCGAGTGGGGGTCACAATTTTGGCTTCACGAGCGAGGTGCTCTACTGGTTTGAATTCAAGGGTGGCGAGGTGCTCAGCTTCTCCGGTGATGACGACGTTTGGGTATTCGTGAACGGCAAGCTGGCCGTTGACCTTGGAGGCCTGCACGGCGCCACGTCGGGCAGCGTGACCTTGGACCCGGCGACCGCCACGACGCTCGGCTTGGTGGTTGGCAGCGTGTACAAGATTTCTCTCTTCCACGCCGAGCGGCACACCAACGCGTCGAATTTCAACCTCACGTTGGGAGGATTCGTGACCGCCAAGAGCCAATGCGTCAACGTGTGTGGCGATGGTGTGCTCACCAAACAAGAGGCCTGCGATCTAGGCTCAAAGGATGGCCAAAGCCTGAACACCGGCGCTTACAACACCTGCAATGCGAATTGCACGTTGCCGCCGCGCTGTGGCGACGGCGTCGTCCAGAGCGCTTCGGGAGAAGCCTGCGATGATGGCGCGAACTTGACTTCGTACTCGGCCACAAGTGGTGGCGCGGGCTGTGCGCCAGGCTGCAAGCTGCCGCATTTCTGCGGTGACGCCCAGGTTGACAGCTTGTTCGGTGAGTTCTGCGACGATGGTAAAAATGATGGTGGCTACGGAGAGTGCGCTCCCATGTGCCAGCTAACGACGCGTTGCGGAAATGGCGTGGTTGAGGGAGGCGAAGGCTGCGACGATGGCAACAAGAAGAGCGGCGACGGTTGCTCGCTCGGCTGCACCGTAGAAGTCGTTCGTTGATCGATGAGGCTAGTTGCGGAGCTTCCCGGAGCGTAGCTGGGCGAGTGTGAAACGCCCCAGCACGTTCCGCATCGGCTGAGCAACGGCGTTAGCCTGATTGCCCTTGAGCACCAGGCGCGGCTGTCCGCCTTCAACCACGGCACGGATCAGCAAATCATCAAGCTTGTGCCGCTTCGCAATATCCGAGAGTTCGGCAAAGAGCGCCTGTGGCAATCGCCCACGCTTGAGCGTGAGTTTGCCTCCGCTCGCGGTGATTCGGAATAGCTCCAACCAGAGCCAGACACCCCGCGCCACCGGCAGTAAGAAGACAAAGAGCAGCAGAAGACCAAAGAGGGGTGACATCAGGAAGCGCAGAGGAAGCCTCGTGTGAGATTATTCGCGGCCGCCGAGCTTCGCCAAGAGTGTGCCCGTGATCAGTGTGGAATTATGCACAAGGAATGCGCTCCGGTGATGAGGTGAGAGGTAGGAGGTGAGAGGTAGGAGAAACGAAGAGGAGAAAATGAAAATGAAGAACCCGGGGATCGGGGATTCCATGCGAAAAAGCTCTGTGGTAGCCTTCCAGGTTGCTTCATGCGCTTACGCTGGCTTTTGGTGGTTCTCGGTGTCTTCGGTGGAAGTGTCGCGTGTACGAGTCTGCTCGGTAATGACTTCGAAGTAGATGGAAGTCTTGGCGCGACGGGTGGAGCGGGGAGCGAAACCGCTACCGGGGGCAGCACATCAGGCGGCGAGCCAGCCTCCGCGGGTGGCACAGGTGGTGCTTCAGCGGGTGGCACTGCAGCAGGCGGTACTGCAGCAGGTGGCGCGCCTATCCAGATAGCGTGTGCCACGCCTTGTGCCAGCGCCCACGGCGCGGCGGAATGTCCCGCTGGGGTCTGCGTGCTCACCTGCGACATGGGGTGGCTAGACTGTGACAATGACAAGGGCAATGGTTGCGAAGCAAACGTCGAAATCGATCCTAATCATTGTGGTGTTTGCGCCACGGTCTGCATGTCGACCAATGCGACACCAGTATGTGGCAAGGGAGCCTGCGCCTTGGGAGCGTGCCTGCCAGGTTGGGGAGACTGCGATCAGAGTGCCGTTAACGGCTGCGAGAAGCCGCTAACGACAGTGACGGATTGCGGCGTGTGCGGGCTCGTCTGCCAAAATGCCAATGGCGGTACGGCTTGTACCAACGGTGTGTGTGTGCCCTCCTGTTCTCCCGATTGGGGAGATTGCGACGCGGACCCCAATAATGGTTGCAAAACTTCGCTCACGGCCAACCCGGCTCACTGTGGAGCCTGTGGCGTCGCGTGCCTCGCCGACGAGCTTTGCGACGCTAACGTCTGCAAGAAGGCGGCGCTATGTGGCGGTGCTTTTAAGAAAGATTGCGATGGTGGCGGCGCCGGCATGGACGCGAACGGCTGCGAAACGAACGTTGCTGCGGACAGTTCGAATTGCGGCGTCTGCGGCATGAGCTGTCAGAGCAACGAGCTTTGCTTGGGATCGTGCTTCGCATGTCCGGCGGGCACGCTAGATTGCAACAAAGGCTCCGATGGGTGTGAGACGTTACAAAGTCCACTGCAGTGCGGAGCCTGCGGTCAGAGCTGCGGTTCCGACGGAACATGCGGCTGTGGCGTAGGTGTGTGCAGCGGCGGTACCGTCTATTTTTCCGAAGACTTTTCGGATAACAGTCGCGCCTGGGCGCTGGAGCAAGAATGGGAAATCGGCCTGACGCTGGAAAGCCCTCCAATTGTGGCAACCTGGGAGTATGGCAACCCAGATCCAGCTGTGGATCGTAGCGCGTCGACGGACAATGGGGTTGCGGCACTTGGGCTCGGAAAGAACTGCCAGTACAAGCGCGAACATGGCCTTGAGTATTTGACAAGCCCATTGATCCCCCTGCCTTCAGGGCCCGTAGCGATGAATCTAACGTTTCAGAGTTGGCTCAACTTGGACGAGAAGACATGGACTCACGTTACTGTTGAAGTATTTGACGGAGTTCAATGGAAGCTAAAATGGGAAAATGGCGACACCGTCACAACAGAAACAACCTGGAATCGCAAGGAAATTAGTGTGACTCAGGAAAGTAACCCCAACTTTCGCGTTCGATTTGGCTTCTCTTCGGTCGCTGCCAAGAATGCCAACGGAAGGTTGCTTTACCCCTGGCTCATGAGTGGCTGGAACATCGATGATGTCACGGTCTCGAGCGCGA
>CAZSUA010000078.1:0-18789 GCA_964609655.1 uncultured Polyangiaceae bacterium
CTTGGGCACTGAGCGTGTGGCTAATACTTGGCGAGCCAGGCGGAGAGCCACTGAAGTCGTTCAGCGCGAGCCGTGGGTAATACCCAAGCGTCCAAGCAGCGCGCTTTTGCCGGAGGGCAAGCGTGAGCCCCGGATCCATCTCTGCATCCAGGCTGACAACATCCGCGGCCAGGCGCGCCCGGAGGCCAACCGAATCTTCAACGGAAAAGCTGAGCGCCTGCGCAAGAATGGATGATAGCCAAATGCCCATGCCAAAAGAGCTTCGCGCGCACTACTCAACCACAATCACATCGCCGTTAACCAAAAGAAATTTGCGTGCGGAGGGCTCACCCGTTACGAGCTCTTCGTACGTGAAACGAATGCGCTGGCTGTCGCGCAACACGAAGATCGCACTATCATCAGCAAATTCGGTGAGCCCACCGGCCTCAGCCAAGCCTTGAAGCAGCGTTGCTGGCGGCTCGAGCGCCAAACGCCCATTCCGGCGAACCTCACCGAAAGCGGTGACTCGCAACTTGAATTCATCAATCACAACAATCACCTGAGGGGCTGCAACAAATGGCGTCAAGCGCTGCTTCAGATCCTCCGCCACCACCTCCGGTGCCCGGCCTGCCATCGGGAACTCACCGAGGAGCGGCACAGCAAGCTTGCCATTCGGCCGCACCTGCCCCTGAATCGACATTGGATCCTGCCCAAAGACGCGCACGCTCACCTTATCCCCCGGCTGAATCAATTCGCCTGGGCCTACCGGAGGCAGGGCACGATAGTGGCGACCCCATACGTAACTCCCGCTCGGCCCGCACGCCCAAACACCCGCAACCAAGATGAGGGCCGCTCGTCCGGATAAACACGCCACAAACCGTAAGATGCCTGAAGAGACCACAAGAGTTCCGCCAATCAGGCCACAAAACGCCGAACTCCGCAACCGGCGAGGGCGAGGCGCACGTGTGAAGTTCAGGCTGGCTCCCGAATTAGCTTGCCCAGCGTCAGAAACGGTCGGCACGATTCACGGTTGATGGAACCAGAAGCCCAGGAGCTGGAAGAGCCTTCCGATGAGGATGAGGGAGGCGGAGGCGTCGGAGCCGGAGAACTTCTCACATTTGTGAGCGCCGCCTGTCGGCGGCATGTCGCGCTGGCAGTGCTGGTTGCGCTGTTTATCGGAGTGCTTGGCGTCACCATCGCGCTCTTGTTGCCTCCGCTCTTCGAGGCTAGGGGTAAAATCCATGTGGAGCTCAGCAGCAACAACGTTCGGACGCTGAGCAATCCGGGCGGAGGAGCCGCTAACCCGGATCCATTTTCCGACGCCTCAGACATTATTCTGTCAAAGAGCAACCTGCTGGAGCTCGTGCGCACTGCCAAGCTTGCGGACCAATGGGATGCCACGCGGGGCGCTAAAGGGCGTGCACTAGATTGGATTCGCGCCTCGCTGCTTGGCCCAACTTCGCTGCGAGACAAAGAGAACGCCTTGGCGGGAATGCTGGAGCAACAGCTCCAGGTAGTTCCAGAGGGCCGCTACACGATGAGCCTCCGAGTCTACTGGGGTGAACCGTTAATGGCTGCCAAGCTCGTTGCGGTGGGAATGGATCGTTTCTTGGATCGGCGTCTAGCTAGCGAAACTGCGGCAATCCGCACGGCCATCGATCTTTTGGAGAACCAATTCAAAAAGGCCACCGATGACCTCGGTCCTGCGCTCGAAGCGGTTCGCCACGCCACGCTCGCGCTCAGAGACTCCGGCAGGCCAACAACGCCAGAAGTTCAAAAACCTGACGCGCATGCCGAGCGGCGTGTGCCGGAACCCGTGGTGGTGGCACCCGTGGCACCGGATCCTCAGCTCGGCGTTGCCCTGGGCGACGTCCGGCAAAAAATGAACGACATCCAGAGCGCTTGGCAGCAACGCCTGCAGGCCGTGCAAACGCAACTCTCAGAGCTGCGTGGGGTGTACGGGCCTTCCCACCCGACCGTACTTCAACAAGTGCGGCGCGTCGAGGAAGCATCTGTGGAGCCCGCGGAGCTCGCGCACTTGCGCGAAGAAGAACGCCGCCTTTCAAGTCTGCTACGCGAGTCTCCGAGCGCCGCCCCCGGAGGCGCGAACCGGACTCAATACCGGGGTGTCGGCGGCGAAAGGACACCCAGCCCACTCATCGCCGCGGCCACCGATTCTCCGGAGCTCACCACCGCGCACTCTCAGTTAACAGCACGCCTGGACAGCTACAACGAGATCAAGAATCGTATGAACGGCGCGCAGCTCGAGCTCAATTCCGTGCAGGAAGCCTTTAAGCTGCGCTACAAGATCCTGGATAAGCCCGAGCCGCCGCGGAAGCCTCTGAAGCCCAATCGCCCGCTCTTGATTGCGGCTAGCCTGGCCGCGGCCTTGCTGATTGGCTTTCTCGCGGGCGGGCTAAGGGAGTTCTTCTCTGGACGCTTTGTCGATGTCTGGCAGATCCGCCAACTAGGGCTACCGCTTTTGGCCGAAGTGGGCCCTCCCGGCGAGCCTGAAACGTAAAATGCTGCTCGCACTCGACGCGCTTGTGTTCCTGGCCGGGCTGCCCTCGCTTGCCGCCAGCTTCTATTTATTTGCGTTGGCAGCCTTGGCGCGGAAGAGCACGGGGCATCGAGTTCGCACTGCGACGCCCACTTTCGCGGTGCTCGTGCCCGCGCACAATGAAGAGCGAGGCATCGCTGAAACCATCGAAAGTCTTAAGACGCTCGTTTACCCGACTGATCGCTTCCAAATCATCGTGATCGCGGACAATTGTTCGGACAAAACAGCTTCACTGGCCCGAGCTTCGGGCGCGCGCGTGCTGGAGCGAATCGACCTGAGCCAGCGTGGCAAAGGCTTCGCGTTGAAGTACGCCTTCGACACGCTCAGCGCGGAGGGCGTGTTTGACGCCTATGCGATCATCGATGCCGATACTTCAGTTTCGCCAAATCTGCTCGATGCCTTTGCTCTGGAGCTCGAACACGGCGCTCACGCCGTCCAAGCTCACTACACAGTGCGAAATCCTCAGGTGTCCTGGCGCACACGCTTGATGACACTGGCGCTCACCTTGTTCCACGGCGTGCGTTCACTCGGCCGCGAACGCCTTCAGCTTTCGGTCGGCCTCCGCGGCAACGGGATGTGCTTTTCGAAAGAGCTGGTGCGTGTGGTGCCGCACGCGGCATTTTCCATTGTTGAGGACCTTGAATATGGTATCCAGATCGGCCTCCAAGGCTACCGCGTGCACAACGCAGCCAACGCCTGTGTGTACGGCGATATGGTGGCCAATGAGCGGGATTCTCGCAGCCAACGTCAGCGTTGGGAGGCCGGGAGGCGGGCCATTGCACGCGAGTATGGGCCGCGCTTGATCGCCGAAGGGCTGCGGAAACGCAGCCTCTTGCTCTTTGATCTGGGCATAGATGTCTTGTTGCCGCCGTTGGCTTCCTTGGTGGCGTATGTTTGCCTTGGCAGCCTGATTTCACTCAGCTTGATCGTGTTTTTTGGTCAAGGCCTTTGGCTCTTTGCTCCCTTTGGGCTCGCCACGTTCGGCATCGTCTTCTATGTGCTCTCGGGTGTGGTCCACTCGGGGCTTGGCGCCCGCGCGCTTCTAGATTTGCTCTGGGCACCACCGTACATCGTTTGGAAGCTAGCGATTCGCGCGCTGGGCCTCGGCGCCCCGGGAGCTGAATGGGTGCGCACCAACCGCGAAAAGCCTGGCTCGAATCAGTAACGCCGTTGCCCAAAGCGATGATTGAAACTCACGCACAAACTGGCTAGGCTCCGGAATTACTGTGGTGAACTACGTGTTCCGAGCATTTGCGACGGTCTCAGTCTTGGGCCTTTCTTTGTCGGGATGTTCAGGCAGCGGAAGTTCACCAACGCCAGCTGCAAGCTCGATTCCAACCTCTGGCACGTCAACTCCCACCGCCTCGGGCACTCCGCATGGAAGCCCAGCACCGCGAGATGCCACGCCATTTGGACCCGTCCACGCTGGCAGCTTTCACATCGGCCCCGTTGATTTCGCCGAGACCATGTGGCCGAACTCCTGTGCACCCTATCCCGCTCAGGTTGCAAACGCCGAGGGAGTGTACCTGGCGGGCGTCGACGTTAGCTTGAATGGTGATGGCAGCCTGTGCGATGCGTGCGCACTCGTCACAACGCGGCTCGGAAAGACAGCTCTCGTGCGCATTGTTACCACAGGGGTTTCCAAAAATTCTGGGGATATGGACCTTAGCACCGAAGCCTACAACGCGATCCATGAAGACGATCCGCAAGGCACGTCCGCGAATCCTCGGCCGATGACCTGGCAACTCGCGAAGTGCTCCGCTGGCTCAAAGATCTTGTTGCAGTATCAAACCGAAGCAAACTCTGACTGGACGAGCCTGTGGGTGCGTGCCGCACGCCTGCCCATCCAAAAGCTCGAAGTGAAAGGCCCTAAGAGGCCCGCGTTCACGGCTCTAGAACGGGCCGCTGATGGCACTTTTACCGATAGATCGGGCTTCGGCGAGGGCAGTTTCGATCTTCGGGTAACCGGAACCGACGGGCAAACTGTGGTGGAGACCTTTCCGAACTTCCCGGCCGGCGGTGTCGTGGAAATGAAGTCACAGTTCCAGTGACTTCTGAGGCAGCCGGAACTGGCGAGGGTGCGCTCGCGGCGCGCAACGCCGTGAAACTGGGCTCGTCGTTGCTGGTAACCTGGGCTGTTGCGCTCATCGTCCGCTTTCAGTTGCCCCGCTACTTGGGGCCAGAGTCCTTCGGTGAGTATAGCTTCAGTGAGAGCTTGGCAGGCGCACTCACGGTGACGCTCACGCTCGGCGTTGATAGTTATGCCCAACGTGAGCTGCCGGTGCGCCCCGAGCACGCTTCGGACTACTTTGGTTCAGTGCTCTTGCTGCGTGCGGCGATGATGCTGCCACTCGCCGTTGCGATGTGGTTCGGCACCAAAGGAGCGGGCCACACGGCGAATATCGCGGTGCTCACGCTGATCTTTGGCGCGATCTGTTTCGTGCAAGCCCTCAACTCATCGTTCGCCTGCATGCTCCAAGCTTCGAGCCAGGTGGGTGCTCTCGCGATTCAGAATGTGGTGTCCAAGTTGCTCTGGGGCATGGGCCTGATGGCGCTGATCGTGCTGAAGGCTCCACTCCTCATGCTGGCAACACCTTTCTTGGTATCCGAGCTGATTAAGGCGTGGGTTTTGTTCCGAGCAACACGCCGTGCGATCGGCCTACGCCTTCGCGTCAATTTCGGCATATTGAAGCCTATTTTGAAGGCCTGCGTCCCTTTCTATCTCAGCATGGTGGCTGTGGCTCTGGTGAACCGAGTTGATCTCACGCTGCTTGGGTTTCTGTCCGATCGGACCGAGCTTGGTTGGTACGGAGCAGCCCAGAATCTCGCGGGGTTGGCGATGTTGCTCACACCGCTTATCAGTTGGGTCTTCATGCCGCTGCTTGCACGCGCCAATCATCGCTCAGAAGCCGAGTTCTTTGCGCTCTTGCGCCGTGCCATTGAAGGCCTTCTCGTGGCGGCGATTCCGGTCACGATGGTGCTGGGCCTCGGGGCGGAGCTTTGGATCCGCCTGGCTTTTGGCGCCGCGTTCGCACCTGCAGCTCATTCGTTGCGTTTTTTGGCACCCATCTTCACAGCCACCTATCTGACAATGCTGCTCGCCAACGCACTCATCGTTGCCAACAAAGGCTGGCAGCTCACGTTCATTACGTTCAGTGGACTGGTGTTTCAAATGCTGATGATCCCCGCGCTTGTTTCGGTCACTAGCGGAATGGGTCCTGGAGGCGCAGGGGTTGGGACCGCAATTGCCGTCACCTGCATGGAGGTTCTCACCGCCATTGCCTTGTTCTGGTTTGTAGGAAAAAGGTCGGTTGATCGCCAGAGCCTGTATTGCATTGGGCTATCTCTGGGGATCGCAGCAGGGGTCGCGTTTCTCGATCGATTCGCCTTGGCCGACCTCAACGCCGTTCTGCGGCTCGCGATCGACTGCGCGGTTTATGTGACACTCGCGCTTGGCTTCAAGGTCGTGCGCCTGCGCGATATCAAGAGCGCCGTTGCTCTGATCCGCGCGCAGCGGCAGACGCCTGCCACTTAGTCCGGATCATTCGCGCCCGCTGCGCCAGATTTTCTCGGCGTGATCACGACCTCAGCGGGACGCACTAAGGAATAGGCAGGCACCGAATGCGTGAGCACCGCTCCGGCCATGATCTTGCTGCCTTCACCCACCGAGATCGGGCCGAGCAGCGTAGCACCGGGCCCCACGTGCACGTCGCGGCCGAGTGTGGGTGCGCCCACCTGGCGTGTGATCGGATCCACTCCGTGACCCAATGTGACGTTTTGGGAAAGGATGCAACCTGGCGCAACGCTCGCATCCTTGCTGATCACGAGCCCATTGCCATGCACCAACGAAACCCCTGGTTGAATGTCCGCCTTCCAGTGGATCTCCGCGCCGTACGCGTGGCGAAGCAATCTCGACACCACTTGGGGCAAGACTGGCACCTCCGCTGCCTCCAGGCCTTGCATCACGCGGATCACACCCAGCATTTGAAGTCCGATCTTCGTGACCAGATCTTGAGGCAAACGCCCCGCCTCAATCGCATCTTGATGATACTTCTGACGGTAGCGGCGCCGCGAATTGAAATCCGATAGGATAGCGCTGCGGGCGAGAGCGAAACCGAATTTTAGGCGCATTGGTCCTCTCCATCGGGCTTCGGCTGGCGACGCGAACGAACTTGATACTGGAGCGCACGCAGCGCCAAATACGCGGCTGTCTTCTTCATGGGCCAATCTCCAAAGATTGCAATTCTCGGTAACGCCCGGCCGCTTCCGAGATCAGCGGTAGCATGCGGCCGTGGTTCGGTAGACCAAATGTGCGCGTAGCCGGCCTCGCCCGCGAGAGCGACGTGTTCTTCGGTGAATTCAGAGCGGGGCGTGCCAAAAGGAAATGCAAACTCGCACGTTTGACCAAACAGCTGTTCAAACTCCGCCTTGGATTCAAGAAGGTCTTGCCTGGCATCCGCGAGGCTCAGGCCAGTTTGCCGGAAGTGGCAGTTGGTATGATTGCCCAACGTTACGCCTGACAATTCAGCGAGACGTCGACATTCCTCGACACTGGCGAGCTGGCACTCGGGCGCATCGGCGAGACCCCGCAAATCGGATCTTAGATTCTCTGCCGAGACGTCGTAGGCACCCGCAAACGGATCACGATTCGCGGCGCCCTCGGGCAAATCCCAGCGAAAACCCGCACGAGCAGCGAGCTTTCGAGGGCACACGAACACGAGCCAACGCACGCTCGGCCACCGCGAGCAGCGTGAAGTGACGTACTCCGCCGCGTCGCGGTAACCGTCGTCAAAAGAAATTGTCAGCCAGCCGTCTTCGTTTCTGGGGCAAGCCGAAAGTAGGAGCGTGATCAGCGCGTCCAAATCCGCGGCCGCACTCGTGGTTGCGGAAAGTGCGAGGGTAGCATTCGAATATAACTGCACCCGGTGTAAACACAAAGCCAGACGCACTCCGCGGAGCGTGCGCCCGAGCGTTGCCTGAAGCACCCTCTCCGGCAGCAAAGGGTGAACATCGAGGAGTCGAGAAACCGATGAGCTCTGCATCTCATTTCACTTGAACCAAAAACGCCCAATGCTAGCAGGCGGCTCCTGCACTGCCAACCGGTTTGGCGGGTATGCCCACTACCACGGTGTCTGGCAGGACATCGGAAAGCACCACCGCGTTGGCTCCAATTTTCGAGCGCGCTCCCACGCGAACTGGCCCTAAAATCCGCGCCCCACAGCCCACCACGACGTCTTCTTCGATGATGGGGTACCCATTGTCTTTGGCTGTGCCGACCGTGTTATTCCCCATGAAGCTCACTCGTGCGCCCACTTTGGCGTTGCCACCGATCACTACCCCCAGCGTGTGCACGAAATAAACGCCGGGCCCCAGCTCCACATCCTTGCCGATTTCAATTCCGAAGACCGCCATCTGAGCCATACGCAACATCCGATTAACACCTGGGATGTGGAAGCGCCTCGCCTGTTCGCGTGCGCGCGTGAGGGCGAGCACGCTGAAGCCATCTAATGCCAGAGACTTCGCAAAGCTTTTCGCATCCGTGGCCCCCTGGGCAACGCGGGAAAGTTCAACAATATCTTGAATGAGGCTCTGCAAAGCTCAAGCAGCTTGCCACACGCCAAACTGCGAAGCTAGCCAACGTCTTCCGACCTGATTCCGCGGCATAGATCTTGAGTAAGGTTGAGCATCCCCAAGTGCTCCCAAACCTGTCCGTGACCTCTATCTACCTGAAGTGCAAGAAGCTCAGAGTCGAATAACCTGGCGCGCCCGCCTCGGGCTAGCGGCCGACATCCGCGCCTATCGACGCTCCAACCAACGTGCGCCAAACTCTCCGGCTCCGGGTGACGATCCAGAAAAAAGATAACTCACGATAGCCGTTTCTGCCCTGTACGCCGACAACACCCGATCGATCGCGGCCTCGCTCCCGGAGCGACCGAGCACCGCGACTGTCCCGCCGCTGCCACCACCCGTGATCTTCGCTCCGAATAGGCCAGCATGGATGCCCTCGCGCCGCACCAACTCCACCAGCAGATCAGTGTTTGGCGAACCGAGCCCGCACGTGCCGTAGCTTGCGTGCGATTGATACATCAACTCGCCGAGCAGCTGCCATGACTCCAAATTCTAGGCCCCTGCCCTCAGCCGCGCACGAAAGCATCTGGCCCGATAGTTCTCAAAGATCGGATGGGCTGTAGCCGCAGCCACAGGATAACTTGTATCAGGCAGGACGGTCGTGACTGCGTCGCGGGTTGTCCCATAGCGTTCAATGAACTTGAAGCCGCTCAGCTCTTGCGGCAGCTCCCCGGTGTACCGACTCAGGAACTCGCTCGGTGCGATGTTCGCGAGGTGAGCTCCGGCTCCTCCGTGCTGCTCCGTTGCGGGCTCGGCTTCGAACCCGAGCTTGACGTTGATGATACGCTGCCCCATGAATGCAGCAACCCGAACCTGTGTGTAATCAGCACCCGAGACGGCATGGCGCACACCGGAATCGATACCCCACAAGCAAAGCTCGTCCGGTAGCCTGAGCGTGCCCAGCACCTCTGCCGGCTGGCACAAAAGCTCCAGCAATTCGCCTGATTTCCCGAGCGAACACGTCATCTGGTCCATGATGCCGCAGGGCGCACCCACCACGAGATTCTCGGCTTTCTGACACAAGATCGCGATGCGATCGGGCTCAAGCGAGCGACCCAAAACTCCGAGCAGGGAGTTCATGCTCGCGACTTCAAGCGCCGCTGATGAGCTCACACCTTTCCCTTCGGGCACGAGCGAAAACACTAAGAGCGATAAGCCGTGCGGGAGCTCCATGCGCAATTCGTGAAGCAGCACCAAAAGCACGCCCACCACGTAGCCTGCCCAGGCGTGCTCACGATTCGCTTTGAAGTACGCGTGTGCCTGCTCGCACGTCGAAAATCGACCGCCTTCAAAGTCACTTTTCGGAAACTCAAAATACCTCAACACTCCGGTGGTGGCATCCAGCGTCGCTATCCGTATCCGAGGCTCCGCTGTCGCTTGGGTCGCGACAAACGCCGCCTCCTGAAGTGGCATTTCTAACACCAGCGCTCCCGAATAGTCGGCAATCCCCCCTAAAACATCCAGCCTCCCGGGGGCTCGCCCGAGGGCAACAGGCAGCCGACTGTCGAAGAGTGATCGCGCTTCAACGGATTCGTGTTCAGCCAGGCCTTCCAGTGCATTCAAGAAGCGAGTGCCTCCCGACCAGTCTGATGCACCTGAAAACGTGAGCATCACTATACCTCGATGAAGCGGCGCTCGCGCAAAATGCTGAGCAATACCGGCTCAACCTGAGCGCAGAGGCTCGCATTCGCATACCCCGCCCAAGCGACGGGTGTCGTCACGTCGAGCGGTACCGACAGCGGCTCCCCATTGGCAGCTCGAACGATCACTCCCAGCTCCTCGGCGATCAGAGCCGTGCAGATGTCGTACGGGTGGCAGTACATAGCGCTCGGCAAACCACGCTCACGCAGCACCGGCGCCATGAGTGGCCGAAGATCCGCCACAAAGCGATCATGGCCCACCATCAACTCGTGAAGCTGCCCACCTGTGCTGGCGTATTGGTCCTCAAAACACGCTGCACGCCCGGCTTTGGGGGCGCCCAAAACGCGCGCCACCAGCTCCTCATCCATCGCTGCCAACACATCCCGAGCCCCCGGAAAGAAACGCGTGAGCATCGCGTAGCCTTGCTCGATGCTGTGCGCCCGCGAGGGATTCACTTTCAACATCTGAGTGGCGCCGGTCAGCCGATTGAAGCGCCGAGCCTCTGCACCCTGGCCCCGTGTGGCCCAAAATACATCGCTCAGATGCTGTTTGATCAGCGGGATCTCGGTCTGCAACGCAAACTCAATATCCTGGAGCGTCGTGCCTGGGCCGCGATTCGGCGCGACACCGGTGAGCACCCACGCACTGCGCTTTTGGTACATGAGCCCTCGCGTTCCATCGATGGGATCCACGATCACGCGCCACTTGAGAGATTCTCTGGGCTGATCTTCGGGCAAGCACAGGCCTTTTTCCGGCAAACCTTCGGCAATGAGCAAGAGCCCTCCCAAACGCTTGGCGTGCGGAGCTAGCTTGGCATGCAGCAGTGCTTCGCTCACTTTGTCGATAGCGAAGATTGTGTCCGCGACATCGTTATCGTCCGCAATCGCTGAGACGGCTTCAACGCTTTCGGTTTCACAGGCCTGCACCACCGCGGAACGGATGGCGTCGTGCAATTCCGAGAGGACTGGTAAAAAAGCTGAGGCTTCCACGCTTAGCGTTCCTTTACACCGCTCAGTGACTTGTAGTGTTCGGTGGCAAGGGAACGCAACTCTTCAGCCTTTTGTTCGGGTGAAGTATCGCTCACGAAGTTGCCGCCACCGATTTCTGGGCCCGCTAGATACTTGAGCAAGGTGGGCTTTCGGAGCGGCGGATGGAACTCAATGTGAAAATGATAGTTGGGATAACTCTGACCATCGGTCGGTGCCTGGTGCAGCACCATCACGTAGGGCAGGGGCATCCGCCACAGGTTATCGAGACGCACGAGCGCAAGCTTCAGGATCCGCGCGAAGCCATCGAGCTCGGCTGGTGAAAGATCGACCAGGCTCGCGTGCGACGCTTTAGGTGCCACGTACACCTCGTACGAATAGCGTGCAAAATACGGCACAAAGCTGAGTGCGTGCTCATTTTCGTCGAGCACACGCCGCCCATCTTGCTTCTCGCTCTGGATAATGTCGGCAAAGAGCGACCTGCCGGTGGCACTCTTGTGGGTTGCCGTGGCCTGCACCTCAATCTCGGTCGCCTTAAAGATAAAGTTCGTCGCGTAAATCTGGCCGTGTGGATGCGGGTTTGAAACGCCCACCACATCCCCTTTGTTCTCGAAGCACAACACGTGATTCACGTGCGGTAGTTCGCCGAGCGTCTGATACTCTGCCTGCCAAGTTCTCATTAACGCCAGGAGCTGGTCGTGTGAAAGCTCGGCCAAGGTCAAATCATGACGCGGCGTGTAACACACAACTTTCGCATGGCCCTCCGCTGAGCGAGCCTGAAAGATGCTGTCCACGGGGCTCGCAACACTTGGTGCGCGCCGGCCAACACAGGGATGATCGTTATCGAAAACGAACACCCCGTCGTACGCCGGATTGCTGGCACCGCTGATCCGTGAATTCCGAGGACACAGGTAACAATCTGGAAGGTAGCGCGGTAAGAGTGCAGCCTTCGGGGCCACCTCCTCTCCAATCCAAGGTCGATCTTGCCGGTGGGCGGCCACAACTACCCACTCTTGGCGCAACGGATGCCAGCGTTCTTCCCATGTCATATAATATGTCAATCGTTGACGCAAAAATGCGCGCGACAGCAGAAAAGGGAGATAAGGAGCGGCTTGTTGGCGAAGCCAGCTGAATGCCTGGCCTGTGCAAAACGCCTAGCTAGGATGACCAAGCGAAACTCCGAATCCAAGGGGAAGTTTGTGCTTTGGTGTGCCAGATCCAGCACCGAGGGCGCCCTGGATCCTGTTCCAGCGGTTGCGGCGCCGAGCATGCTTACTATCTTGTGTTCGACTACAACCGTTGCGTGCGCGCGGAACCAAACCTCCACGACTGTTCACCTCAAAAAAAGCTCTCAAGATCTATGCCGCTGGATCAGGGCCGGAATGAAGGCGTTGCTTATTGGCCCACTCCCTGACTTGAGCTAGGGTCCTGAGACCCCGCCTTTGACCACTCCGGAATTGCCCAACACCCAGGCTCTTGCCCTACGTCCGCCCTCCTCGGTCGAAGCCTGGCGAACGCACGATTGGGAGCGGCTGTGGCTCGCGATTCAGAACCGTCCGTGGGGAGCGCTCGCGCTAGTGCCCGCTGGGCGCGGTAGCTCAAAAACCTTCACGCTTGATGTCGCGGTGGCCCTAGCAAGAACAGGCATGGTGCACCTCGGCCGTCAGATCCACGTGGCCGACGGCACCAATCTTTCACTTCAAAGCAACGCTCAATTTATTGCTCAGGTGCGCGCAACGATGCAGTCGGGGCCCGTGATCTTGGCGCTCGCGCCCACCGCTGAGAATCCGGTAACGGTGCCACTTGCGCGGAGCGCTGATTTCGCCGTGCTCTGTGCGAAGGTGGGTGAAATGCGCGTGAGCGACGCAAAAAAAACGATCCAAGCCGTGGGCAAACAGAAATTCTTAGGATCCGCAGCTTTCCGCTAACGGCGTGTGCACGCGCGCACAACGTCGCGCACGCGAGTCACGTTGTTCATCTGCACCAGCTGCTGCTCAGGAATGCTGATGTTGAAGCGCTCTTCAAGCGCCATCACCAGCCGTAGCTGCCCGAGCGAATCCCACTTAGGAATATCGCCCATACCCCACGCCATTTGAACTGGCCCCGAAAGCCCGAAGGTGGTCGAAATCACTTCGGCGATTTCTGGCTCCAATTCGCCGGTATTTCCTTCACCTGTGGCGGCAAGCTCGGCACCTCTTGGGCGCGCCTCGGAGGGTGGAGGCAGCTCCTCGGACAAAGCTTCCCACTCCGGGGAAGCTTTGGCTTGTGAGGCGAAGCTCGCCAGAGAAACGCTGACGGCTTGGCCAGCAGCCTGTGCCGGCATAAAAATGCTGGTGTCTTCTAAGGCCGCCCAGCCAAGCGCGCTGGGATCTTCTGGGTTGATGGCTCGCAACACGCGTGCAGGAACGCCACCGGCAACAACCCCACTCGGGATATTCCCGGAAACAACGCTACCCGCAGTGATCACGCTACCTTTACCGATCCGCGAACCCTTCAGCACCGACACGCGACCCGCCAACCAGACATCCTCCTCGATCACGATCGGCGCGCTCGGTCGCAGATCGCGATTATTCGCGCTGTGATAATCCGAATCCATAATGATCGAGTACGGACCAATCCGCACACGGTCGCCAATCTGCACCCGTTCATGGGCCGAAATGGCAGCACCAAAGTTGATATTCACGGAGTTCCCGATGTCGAGCACGCCTTCGTGACCGGTGACCAGGTGCGATTGCACAAACAGCGACACGAAATTGAAGTCATCACCAATCACGATTTTGCCAAGATTCTCGATGAAGGGCTTGCCCCGAACCCGCGCACGCGCACCCACGCTCGTGCAATAACGCAAGTAGCGCGACGAGAGCGCGAGGCCCTCAGCGTAGCGCAATGCTTTCCGCAACAGAACGTTGGGCGGAAGCCGTTCGCGATCACGTCCGAGCTTGCCCAAAACTTGGTCGAGGAGCTTCATGCTGAGAAAGCCTCCGCCATCGCAACCAGCGTCTTGCGCGCACCAGTAAAGGGCCTCCGCCCGTGTGACACCTGCATATTATCCAGCATCAGCACGTCGCCCGCTTCCCAGGGAAAAGCTAGCTCTGCTTGAGCATAGGCGGCACGGATCTCAGCCAAGACCTCGGGCTCAATCGCAGTTCCATCGCCGTAGAAAGAATTCCGCGGCACACCGAGTTCGGTGTAGCGCTTCAGCAGGAACCCCCGAAGCGTTGGCTCCAGGTTGCTCACATGAAAAAGATGCGCCTGATTGAACCACACCATTTGCCCTTTGGACGGATGACGAATCATCGCTTGGGCCAAGGCACGTGTTCGGAGCACACCCTGCTCCAACCATTCGAATCCAATATCGTGCGACGAGCAGTACGCCTCCAGTTCACTTTCCGTGTTCACGCCGTAAACCTCCTGCCTAGGCAGATCGATACCTTTCCGAAAATTACGGACGTAGAGCACACCGAGCTCAGCGAAACGCTCACGCGTCTTTGGAGAGATCAGTTCGTAGACTTTCATGGCGTCGCAAATCGGCGTCTCGCCGCCAGTTTCGGCCGCAATTTGGGAGTAAAACCACACATAGCTTGGCCAAGTCTTGGTGTACGCCATCTCACAGTGCAGCGGGATGGTCGCTTCGGGCGGATATTCCGTGGAGGTGTAGACTTCGCCTTCAACGTGCGAACGCGGTGTTGAGCGTTCCGTGTAAGGCAAGAGCTCATGCGTCAGCAGCCGACAGAATTGATTGAACACGGCCGGTGATTCGACGCGGAAGCCGCGAAAGAGAATGGCTCCGTGCTCGACGGTTGCGCTGCGGATCTTTTCACGCTCGCGTTCGGCAAACCCGAGGAGATCCACGTCTCCGTGCTCGGGCCGAACCAGCGCTGGCAGTGATTCATGGTTGCTGAGCTTTTCGATGATCATGAGGGGGGTTCTCCGAAACTTGAGCGACGTGCTAGTTGAGCGCGAGCTGCCACTGGCGCGCTATTTCTTGGGCAATCAACGGGCGCTGCGGCTTCCCGTTCTCGGTTCTAAAAATGCGGCTCACCTGGACGATCCTGTCCGGTAGCTTGCTCTTGTCGACATGCTGGGCGAGCTGCCTGATAAGATCCGCGAGCACGATTTCCGGGCCAGTGTGCGCCACCACGGGTATCGTGCCGGCAATTCCATCTGGATCGGGCAGGCCAAGCACGCAGAAATCCAGATTCGGGAAGAGCGGGCGCATGGCGGCTTCCAACTCTTCCGGCGAGATTTTTACGCCGCCCTTGTTGATCATGTCATCTTTACGACCACGCAGATGCAGGTACCCCTCAGCATCCAAAAAGCCGAAGTCCCCGGTCCGAAAACCACCTGCCTCAGTGAAACTTGTAGCCGTGCGCTCGGGATCGCCAAAATATTGGGTGAGTAGATGCGAACCAACGATCACGATCTCCCCTTCCTCAAGGGCTTCGCATGGCAACAGTGCTTCATTCACGATCAGGATCTGCACGTTGGGCGCCGGCTTGCCCACTGTCGCGAGCTGGCTTCGCTCAGAATGAAACTCAAGGAACGTGCTGCGCGAAGCTTCGGTGAGTCCGTAGTGCATACAAATCCGAGCATTCGGAAAAATCTGACACAGCGCCGCTTTGCGTTCTTCCGAGAGAAATGCGCTTCCCAGCTCAACCCACTTCAAGCGAGGCCCCACGCGCTCCAGCATCGCCGCGAGCCTACCCTGAAAGATTGCTAAGGCCGCCGGGACGGCAGCAAGCGAGTTGACGTCAAATTCTTCAATGGCTGCGATCATCGCCGGAGCATTCAGCGGGCCGGCTTGCAATACTAAGCAGCCGCCCACCGCGAGCACCGCGCGCACCCGACCGAAGCCAAACGAGTGATACAGAGGCACAGAGACGAACTCGCGCACGTCGGGCAATAGACGCATGAACGTAGTAATGTTTGAGGTCGCGGCGAGTAGGCTGGCGTGGCTCAAAAGTACCGCTTTCTTGCGCGCGGTGGTCCCGGACGTGAACAAGATCAGAGCAGGATCTGCGGAGGCGCGCGGGCGTTCGAACCCGCTAAATGGAAGGTGATCAACGTGCGGTGGGACGAGTTCAAGCTCCACCACGTGAGCCACCAGCGTATCCAGCAGATCGCCCACCCGTTTGTGAATCGGTGCGTCCAGCACCAGAAAACGCGCGCGGGCCGCCTGGGCCATCTCCGACAACGTTTGCGGCGCCGCGCCGTCTGGCACGGGCACAGCGATGCCACCAGCCAACCAAACTCCGTAGATACTTGCGATGAACTCAATCGGATCTGCCGCCCACACGAGCACGGCCTGATGCTCGCGAGCGCCCACACCGGCAGCATGCAGCGCGCGGGCAATGTCTGCCACGCGCTGCCAAAGCCCTGCGTAGCTCAAGCTCCCCGCGCCTGTAGTGATCGCCGGCTGCTCGGGTCGCATCCAGGCCTGCCGCATGAGCGGCTCAACTGCGGAAAGCATCTCCCTGATGCGCACAAGGCGCGCAGGATTGCCCTCGACCGTCGCGCCTGGCGATACCCGAGACGCCACGACACTGCCTGCCATCACGACAGAGCCCGGCCCGATCTTGGCACCCTTGAGGAGCGTGACTCGGCTACCGATCTCCACGTCAGCGCCAACTAATATTGGCAGGGGTTTTGGATCCGGAAGATCGGGATCTCCAATGTTCGAATCTACCGCAAACACATACGGACCGAGCCGAGTGCGCGGACCAATCGCGAGCAGCCGCTCAGCTGCGAGCACACACCCAAAAGCGACTTCGACGCCATCACCGAGCGCCAACGTTCCGTTCGGGCCCACAAGGATCCGTGTCGGACCCTGGTCGGCGCTGATGGTGACGCCGCTCCCCAAAACGACAGACCCCTTGATGTCGAGCTCAGGTGTCCCCAAGATCCTGAGTCCTGAGGCGAAGCCCCCCATCTGCACTTCCGGGGTGACCCGGGAAGGCGCGCCAAAAAGGCTGTCGGAGAACCTGCGGAGAAAACGGAGCATGAACCTCTTATGCAACCAACTGACGGTTAATCGATCACGGATGCTGCCACTAATGCCATCGGCGGGGAACCCATTCGCGCCTTTGTGGCGTAATTTCGCGGGCAGCTTGACTAGCGGCGGGGCTTTTGGACAGTTTAGTTCAGTACGTTCACCGGGCTAAGCACGCGCATGATTTTCACACACGACGAACACACTGCTGACTTCTCAGTGTCGGTGGTGGTTGCCACCTTCAATCGGGGGGCGCTCTTGCCAAATCTCTTGCGCGACCTCGAGCGCCAAACGCTCGGCGTCGAAGGTTTCGAAGTCATTATTGTGGACGATGGCTCGAAGGAACCGGTCCGGCCCGTTGTCGAAGTACACCGCGGGCAGCTGCGATTGACATTGATCGAACAAGCCAACACCGGCCAGGCAGGCGCACGCGATCGTGGCATCCGCGAAGCCTCAGGCCAAATCATTGTGATTGTGGACGATGACATGGAGCTCGCGCCTGATTTCTTGGAGGCACATGTGGCGCAGCATCGCCTCGGCTATCGCGTCGTGCTCGGGCTGATTCGGCCTGCCGCCAACCTTGGCGCGATGCCTATTTTTGAGCGCTTCCACGCGGAACGTCTGGACAAGATGGTGAAGGGATTTAACCAAGGTAGCCGACCGCGCGGAGTGCACCTTTGCACGGGTAACGTGTCGTTACGGAAAGCCGATTACTTGGAGGTGGGTGGCTTCGATAAAACGCTGAAGCGCTCGGAAGATCGCGAGCTTGGCATCCGCTTGGAGGCCGCAGGCAAGAGCTTTGTGTACGCAGAAAGGGCCGCCACGGTCCACGATTCCGACCACACGGACCTCGGGGTGTGGCTGAAGCGCGCCTTCAACTACGGCGTCTACGACACGAAGATTAACCAGCGTCACCCACACGTTGACAACTCCAACCCGTGGCGTTTCCTCTTCTTAGTCAATCCGATTTCGAGGCCGCTTCTGCTTTCAAGCGTGCTGCTTCCGCAATTCGGAGACAAGCTCTCGTCGGCTGTTATGTCTCTCTCGTTGTGGCTGGATGAACGGGGCCAGGAAGGGCTGGCGCTCAAGGGAACGACGCTCGTTTACGGCCTGGAATATTTTCGAGGGATCCGACAAGAATCCGGATCGGTGGGCAATGCGCTTTCGGGTCTGTTGGCGTATTGGCGGACCAAACCCTAGAAATCTTCCTCGATTAGAAAACGCTTTGCATCAAACTTTGCAGTGCGCGGGTCGTCCGCGCGACCGCGCAGATCGCCAGCGCGCGTGACCAAGATGATAGCGTCTGTCACCTCGTTCAGCGCCTGACAATCAACGCCAGCGGCGAGCGATGGGCCATCAATGATGATGAAATCATAACATAGCCTCAGCTTTCGGATACAGCGCTCGAACTGATGCGAAAGGATCGCACCCGGGCTCCGCATCGCACCTTCGGCCAACACGTGGAGCGTGGGCAGGCACTCGGCTAAGCGCCAGGGCTCTTCGGATTGCGTTTCTCGTGTCTGCAACTGTTGCGAAAAGCCTGCGACCCAAGGCACCTCAATTTCAAGCAACTGGTGAACCTTGGCACTCAGAAAATCGCCCTCAACCAGCAGCACGCGGGGTTCAGCAATGTTCGCAAGGATCAGCGCGATCTCAGCCGCAACGAGCGATTTTTCTTGTCCAAACTCGGTTGCACCCGTGAGCCCAACCACCAAACAACCTCGGGCAGGCTCAGAAAGAATGTGGTCGCAAAGCTGAGCGCGCATGTCCGGTTCCAGCAGGTGGCTTGCTTTCCACTGGGTTTGATAAAACATCACGTTCGGTGGAGCGCCGCGATCCGAAACGCGTTGTTCCTCTGCGCGTGGAGAGCCAAACGTCTGTGTCTTCGTGCGCTGAAACGGGAGCCGCTGACGCGCGGACTGTGGCTCGGCCGCTACCTGCGCTGCTACCGGGATCCGAACGCTCTTTCGACTGCTGGCGGGTGGCGGAGCATCCGAAGCTCCATC
>CAZSUA010000079.1:0-18782 GCA_964609655.1 uncultured Polyangiaceae bacterium
AGGTACGAGTGGTGGCGCACCGGCTGGCGTTGGTGGTGGCTCGATGATCCCGCACGGAACGGGCAGCTGTTTTGAAGGGGTGTGCGCGATCGAAACCTGTGACGCTGGTTGGGCGACCTGCGACGGCGATCCGAACAACGGGTGTGAGTTTAAGTTCGCGGAAAACGTGATCACGGCAGCCTCGCCGTTGGCGATTGGACCCGTCTCCTCACCGCCGGAGCCTGAGGAGTGGGGGGCGTTTATTCGGATGAACGAGCTGTGCAGTGACTGCAAGTCCGACCAACCCGGTGGGATAAATGAGCCAAAAGTTACCGCCATTGCCGCCAGGCCCACGCAGTTGGATCTGTCCGCGTATTTTCGGCTCGGGTATTCGGCGGCAGGCCTGCATTTGCAGGCTTTCATTCAAGATGATGAGCTAAAGTCTGACGGCGAACCTCTGGAACAGGACGCACTGATCGTGCTCTTGGATGGCAAGAACGACGATCAAGTTTACGGGCCAGACGATCACGATCTCGTGATCGGAATGAAAGGCGCGTTTACCGAGCCTGATCGTGGTCGGCCACCTATGGAGGTGAGCATCAAAACGACCCAGGTTGGCACGACCTGTTATCGCGTCGAAGCAACGCTTTCGTGGACTTACATTTCCGGGATAGCCGGGGGAGCCAATACGCCCCCCGCCGCGAACGCGAAGCTGGGCTTTAGCGTCGCCGCCAGCGACTGGGACGGTGGGGAACGGCAAAGCCTGCTGTTCTGGAAGTCACCGGGAGTGAATTACGCTTATCGGACCGAGGGATACGCCGATATTCAGGTGGTCCCCTAGGCGAAGTGCTGGCTCACAACACCTCGCCCTGGCGCGCCGTTATTGGGTGATAGCCTTGAGATTCTCGATGCAAAAGTCGAAGGCGACGGGTGCGGTCATCGTCGACGGGATCTGAAACTGAATCGACATCACCTGTGAGGCGTCGAGCGCGGTTCGCGTCGTTACCCAGCTTCCTTGCATCGCTTGACTGAAAAGAACCATGCCGGTCGAGCCGGGCACAAAGTGGGAAGCGGTGGAGGTGGCTGGAGTGGGCAAATTCACCCGCATGTCAGGCGCCGTGCCAGTTAGTGTGAACGAGAAACCCAGCACGCCCTTGCTGGTGGCGTTGTACGGCATTTTGACCGCACCCACACCACCGGCATTGTTGAGGTCGAGTGCGATGCCAGCACCCCATTTGGCTGAGAACTCGGTCACAGCTTTTACCAGCGCCGTAGTGCCTTTGGTGCACATCTTGCCGCCCACATTGGCGAAGTCGCCCTCGGGTGGGGTCTGGTTCAGGGTGCAATCGGCGGGCGAATCCTTGCAGTCGTTGTACGAATACCAAGGACCCTGAATGCCAATCGTGTTTCCTGCGCCATCGACCCAGCCCGTGGCGTTCGGTGTGAGGAGCTGGCCGCCTGCTGGCGTTGTCACCGGTGCCGGAGTGGTCGGGGTGGTGGTGGGTGCCGGGTTTCCAGTTCCGGGCGTGGTAGGTGTCGCGGAGGGCGCGGGATTGATGCTGGTAGTACCGCCCGTGCCGGGTATTGCCGCGGACGTGCTGGTGGAAGCGGGCGTTGCCCGATTCGGGTTTTGGTAACCATCATCGCTGGCACTGCAGCCGCCGAGGGCCGCTGCGGCAACGCTTGCAAACAGGAAAGGGCGTCCGAGCAGTGTTGAGTTCATGCTCAGGTATTTATTCGCTCCAGAAATTCGCACAATATGATCTCTTGGATCACTCGGCTCAAGGGCGGCGTTAGGTGCCTGTTGTCCGAGGTTATGCGGCTCAGCAGTGCGAGTGCGATCCGAAAGATCGTGCCAGTGAGCTCGCCGGCGCTTAAAACTTGACCATGGGCGCCACCAGGAAATACGTCCCGGCGCTGCCAGCGGCCAGGGCTCCGGCCCATGCCACGTTGGTCCACAGTCGCAGGCTTCGCGCCTGGCGTTCTTGGCTGCGATCTCGCCACCCAGAATCGTCCCAGGCCTGATTGGCACTCGTGAACTGTGTCCCCAAGAGCACGGCAGCACCTGCCAAGACCGCGCTGCTACCGAGAGAAACAATGCCCCAGGTGGCGCGAGGGTCTGATGGGGTGCCCGATACCTGCGAGCGCCGCGGCGCTGCTTGGGTTGAATGTTGTGAACCGGAGATTGCGGGAGGCGCTGGGCGTTTCAAGACGACAGAACGTGCAGGCGGGTCGTCGATCTCTATGCGAAGCGTTTCCGATTCTCCCGCGCTCAACTGGAGTTGCCGGGAGTAGAGCTTGCCGTCGGGGCCCTCGATGCGAACGAGCGCGAGCCCCGGTGAGAGGTGGAGGCGGGCAGGGATATCCACGCTTTCGCCTGAACCCACCGAGATTTTACCGCCTGCGGGCTCATCGACGATCAAATAAGCGAGTGCCTGTTTCAGCAGTTTCAGGCGTGTTTGCGCGGCCTCAGTTTCAGCTTCATCCAAGCCGCCTAAGGCAAGTGCCCGTTCAAAATCATCTGCGGCGCGGCCTGACTCACCCGAAGCTTCCCTTGAGATCCCGGCATTGAAGAACGCTTGGGCCCGAGGTGCTAGCTTGCCGGCTTCCTCGAAGAGCTGGGCGGCTTCACTGGGGGCGCCGCGGGCGTGGGCCAGCGTTGCCTGTTGGAAGCGTTCCTTGGCGAGTGTGATTTGTGCTTCAGAGACAGTGACAGGCTCTGCGCTGAAGGCTGCACGCGGAAGCAGGCACACGAAGAGAACCGCGAGATGCTGCAGAAACCTGGAGTGCCAGCTGTGCATCAATACGGATCTTTCGCAAGCTTTAGGCGATTAGCATTGGGTGTTCGAGTGGGAGTCTTCGGGGCAGAATGCTGTGGGGGTGGTGCCTGGAGCTCAAGAGTGGGGGAAGAAGCCGCTGAAACACTGGTTGGAATGATGGGCTGGGCTTCCTCGGTCTTCGCGCTTGGTGCCGAAATTGCTGGAAGCGCGGGGCCGGCTACTTTTGGGGGTGGTTCTTGCTGCCAATAGCTCCGTGTTGCAATCAACAGCGCGAGTGTCGAAAGTGCGATGGCTGCGAGCCATACCCAGCGTGGGCGCGGGACCTTCACTGCTGGAGCCACCAAGGTGCTTTCGGTGTTGGGTGGCAATTCAGCGGCGAGCGGTAGGGCGCTTTCGACTGACACTCCCGGTGCGCTGACCTCCTCCGCCGATCCCGTATCACGCGGACCGCTGCCAGGTGCCTGCGAGGCTGGCGGCGCGCTCAAGCGGCGGGTTTGCCGCACGCTGCGGATTTGCGCGGCCTGATCCCGCAACCGCTCTCCAACGAGCGAACCCACAAAGCTTGCGACCTCCTCTCGATCGGCAATGCCGTCGGCGCTTTGCCAATAGGCTTCAAGCTGAAGGCGGAGCGCCTCAGCCGTCGCCGTTCGTCGCTCCGCTTCCATCTCCAGCGCGCCCGAGATTGCTAGAACCAACGGCTCGGGAGCGTTCGGTATGATTTCGCTGAGCTTCGGTGGTGGCTCGGTGACGATGCGCAACAGCGTTGAGACGGCGTCGCCCTTGGGAAAAAGCCTGCGTCCTGCGAACAGCTCCCAGAGGATCACACCAGCCGCCCACACGTCGCAGCGGCGATCGAGATTGAGCCCGCGCGCTTGCTCCGGAGACATGTAGCCGATCTTGCCTTTTACAAGGCCAGTGCGAGTGCGCACCGCACGATCGCTCGCCTTGGCGATGCTGAAATCAGTGAGCCGCGCCACCCCATCGATACCGACCATGATGTTGTGTGGAGAAAAATCGCGGTGCACCAGGCCCAGCGACTCCCCATTCTCGCCGCACAGCTGGTGAGCTGCTTCCAGGCCCGCCAACGCATCGCACACGATCCGGGCGAGCAAGCGGTTGCGGCGGGTGCCGTCCATTTCGGGCCAAACGTGCAAGAGCCCAGCCAGGCTATCGCCCTCGATGTATTCCATCACTAGGTACAGCCCGAATTCATCTTCTCCCACCTCGAGCATCGAAACGACGTTGGGGTGCCGGATGCGCGCTGCTAGCCGTGCTTCATCCAGCAGGTGCAGCTTGGATTCTTCGTCGTTGCGCAAATGCGCATGCATGACCTTCACGGCGACATCGCGCTCGAAGCCACCGACGCCTTGATGGCGCGCTAGGTAGACGGTGGCCATGCCACCCGTACCGAGCGGCAGCAGCAATTCGTACCGACCGAGACGTTCGGGAAAGGAAGGCGACCGTGCAGGCTCCAAAGCTCTTATTCCTGAACGTTACGACCAATCTTGGCTTTCAGCACCTGAAAGTAGCGTCGTGCCACTTGGGCACCCTCCGCGGCGCGCGTCACGTTGCCACGGTGCTTGGCCATCATGCGCCGCACATACGCGCGTTCGAATTGCTCGACCACCCGCAACCGCGCTTCCCCGAGCGGCAATTCGAGGGCCTCGTCCAGCACGGCGGCGAGCTTGGCGCCATCGACAGGACCACTCGAAGCCGCGGCCTCAAGCTCCGGATCAGCTCCAGCTAGGGAAGAAAATTCAAGATTAGCCAGCTCCCCGAGCGCGAGATGGCGGGCCACGGTGTTCCTCAGCTCCCGAATGTTCCCGGGCCAGGGCAGCTCTTCCCAGCGCGCGAGCAGGCCCTGGCTGATCAGGCCAGGATCACCGCCCAGCTCCTCACAGAAGTGGCGAACCAAGAGCGGAATGTCGCCGCGGCGTCTGTTTAACGGCGGGAGCTCGATGCGGGCCACCGCGAGCCGATGAAAAAGATCGTCGCGGAAGCGGCCACTCTGCACCTCCTTGTCGAGATCGCGTCGCGTTGCGGCGATGATGCGCACATCGGAGCGGATCACACGTTCGCTGCCAATCGGACGGAACTCTCCACGCTCCATGGCTCGCAGGAGCTTGGGTTGCAAGGCGGCATCCAGATCGCCGATCTCATCAATCAAGAGCGTCCCGCCATGCGCCTGCTCAATCACTCCACGGCGCGAGCTAACGGCACCGGTGAAGGCCCCCCGCTCGTGCCCAAAGAGTTCTGTCTCCACGAGATTCGCAGGGACCGCCGTGCAGTCAAAAACGATGAAGGGCCCACCCGCTCGGGGCCCCTCTTCGTGCAGAGCCTCGGCGAGCAGCTCTTTGCCAGTGCCCGTTTCACCTTCGATAATTACGGGCACGGTGCTGGCTGCCAGCTTCTCGCAGAGCAGATAGAGGCGCCGCATTTCGGTGCTCGCACCAAGCACTCGCCCGAAGCCGAGCGCCGTAGAAAGACGAACGCTCACCGGTGTGTCGGCAATGTCGATACGAAAGGCGGTGCTCCCAATACGAATCACTTCGCCGCCCTGCAGGAACGCATCGAGCACCGGCACCGTCGAGACGGTGGTGCCATTCTTGGAGCCCAGATCGAGGATGCGCACGCGTTGTCCCATGGGCTCGAGCGCCACATGCCGCCGCGAAACAGTCGGATCGCTCAAGCGGATCTGACACGCCGGGCTGTGGCCGATCAGGATCCGCGATGGCTGGCTGCCATCCAGCTGCGCAGAAAGCCCGGCATCTGGGCCCTCGAGCACTTGCAGCACGAAGGCTTTGGGGGCGGGCGTTGGATCAAAACGCACCTGCATGGTGGTCGAGCTCTCATCACTTAGGCCACGCAAATCAGTTGGGTCAGCGAAGGGCATAGCGGCACTCACTCTTGAACAAGGGATCGGATAGCTACTTCGAACAGGTATAGCCTGAGGCCAAGCTAAAGAGCTCCTCGTATTTGAGAATATCGTCGGGGGCACTCAAGCGCGGAGGTTGCCTGCCTGCCTGCCTGCCTGCCTGCCTGCCTGCCTGCCTGCTTGGTTTCTCCTGCGAGCCGTGATCGAACGCGTCTCAGTGCGATACGGAAAGGTGCGATCTATCGCTTCGCAGTAGCGGTGATTCAGGCTGTGAGCACGTCAAATTGTCAATGGTTTTGCACGGGCGCCAGCGCTAGCAGCGTGGCCCGCTCCTTGCTGTAGGTGTGACTGCGCAAGCTAGCGCGTTAGGTCCAATATGCTGATGTCGACTAAAACGATCCTGCTCGGGATGGCCTTCTTCGCACTGTCTTGTGCAGCTGGAGGTTCTGGCCCAAAAGGAAGCGCCTCCTCAGACCCCTCTGTGGCGCCGACCGACAGCGGTCCGCCCCAAACAATAGATATTTCTGGCATCGGCGGGCCAGGATCGAGCGGGACACCTGGTATTGCGATCAACCCCACGTGCACCTCGGATTGCACGGATTTCCCGGAAGCTCCGGTGGTTGATCCAGCCTCGGGTCCACTGCCGGCGAATGTTGCAGCGCTCTTTGGCGCGCCAGACAGCACGGCGTCTGGGGCCATTTGCGTTTCGGAGCCTCAGCTTTCCGACGGGGATCGACCCGGCGCACTTGTCCCGGTCAATTGGCTGCGTCCTCGGTTTCGTTTTGAAGCGCCGGCCGCGCTCGATGTGTTTGAGATCCGTTTGACGAGCCCGCACCAAAAGTTCCCGCTGGTTGTCTACACCACGAATCAGCAATGGACGATTCCGAAGGAACTTTGGGAAAACGGAGCCGTCAACCTCGCGGGCGCTGAAGTACAGGTTTCAGTGCGCGGCATCTCGAAGGCCGCCCCCAGCAAACCGGTTGGGACTCTGGGTTCGTTTGGAATTGCTCCCGTTGCAGCCGGCGGAAGCCTCGTGTATTGGGCCACGACATCGGCCGAAGTGTCGCCGACCACCAGCAAGCTGGTGGGCTTTCGTGTGGGCGATGAAGGCGTGGTGGACGCGCTCACGATTCCGCAGGTTCAAAAATCAGGGATCTTGAATGAAGGCGGCAATGCCTTGCGCGGCAAACATGACGCGCCGCGTGGTGTCCCACCAGGTCACGTGCAATGCATTGGCTGCCACGTTTCGACCCCGGATGGCGAAAGTGTTGCTTTCACCGATCATTGGCCTTGGGACAATGTGCTAAGTTCGATCAAGCCTGAAACGACTGGTCAAGAGCCGGCGTATCTCACTCCTGGGGCGAGTGCTTTGCTTGGGCAGCCCTGGCTGGGAATGATGACGTTTAGCGCGGCTCACTGGAAAACGGGCGATCGCATTGCGCTGAGCGTGTGGTCACCCCGAAACGGCGGCGTTGGATTTACAGGCCAAGCTCCTTATCCCAGCCGTTCGGATGGATTGGCGTGGTTCGATCTCGAAGCCCCAGCCGCGATTCCTTGGCAGGAAAACCAGGTGATGAGCACCAATCAGGCCATCCAGGCCCAGATGGGGAAGGGCTTTGGGTTCCTGGCGCTGACCGGGGAAACCCGCTCTCTCGCCGCTCCAGATTTCAGCAACGATGGTAGCCGTGTGGTTTATACCTCGGCGGAGGTCACTCAAGATGGACGCATCGGCGCTGGCCAGCCCAACAACGAGACCGACATTCACTGGGTGCCTTTCAACGCGCGCCAAGGCGGGCAAGTGGTTGCTCTGCCAGGCGCTTCCGAGCCCGGAATTGCCGAATACTACCCTTCCTTCTCGAGTGATGATGCATTCATCGCATTCAATCGCGCGCCGAACACCGCAGGGCTCACCTACTATCGGCCCGACGGGGAAGTTTGGATCATCGGCAAGGATGGCGGTGTGGCCACACGACTTTTGGCCAATGATCCTCCGGCCTGCACCCATGAAGCGAGTCCAGGTATCATCAATTCTTGGGCCAAGTGGTCGCCCGCCGTGCAGCAAGCCGGCGGAAAAAGCTACTACTTTCTGATCTTTTCATCGGCACGCAAGTATCCGGGAGCTTTCATCGTTCCTAAACATCCGCTCGGCTACAGCCCACCCGATACACGCGCTTCACAGCTCTACATGGCGACGGTGGTGCGCGATGACGCGAGCGGCAAGCTCACGACCTATCCGGCCGTCTATCTTTGGAATCAAGCTCCAGACACTAGCAACTTAACTCCGGCTTGGGATGAGTTTCAGATCCCTCCGGTTGTCGTTATTCGTTAATTTTCACTCGCACGCGTCACCGCACATTCTCTTCAGAATGTGCGAGTTCGTGTGTTCTCGTAACGCCCTGTCCAATCACTCAAGGAAGCCATTTTTGACCATGAAACGACTCGCCACCTGTCTCGTCTCCACGCTGGTTTGCCTGCCCAAGCTGGCCCAAGCTCAAGCTCCCGCCCAGCCCGAGGTGGTCGAAATGACCGATACTCGAACAGCGTCCACCGCCAGTCCGGGGACGGCTGCGGCTGCTACGAGCGCAAGCCCCGCCGTCACCAATCCGGCGTCCACGGGCGGAGCGGCTGCCGCAAGCCCGGCCGCGTCAGATGCCTGGGAATTTGGCTACCATGGGTACTTCCGAGCTCCGATGCGTGTCGGGATGGGGGAGCGCGATGTGCGAGCACCCGGCCAGGGAAAGACAACCTATCATTCGCCGCTGGTGCCAGATGATCAGTACTTGAGCTGGCAGCACACGCGCCACTCGCAGCGCTCCTGGGCCGAGGCTTTCTTTTCGGTCGGAAACAAACTCGTGCAGGGCACGTTGGCCCTTCAGGGCTTTCAGTTTGCGGACGCGGCTTGGAACGAACCGAAGGCAAACTTCGGCATTTCGCAAGGCTACCTCACGCTCACGCCGGATATCGGTTATGAGAATGTGCGGTTGATCGCCAAGGCTGGTAGCTTTTGGAACTCGTACGGCAAGGCTGGGCGTTACGATGCCGGTGCCTACGACACCTATCTCTTTGGTCGAACCCACGCGATGGGTGGAACCCTGCGCGGCGAGCTAGACACCAACGGGCTCACGCTTTGGGGCGAGTGGGGCGCGGGCGCCAAGGAGCCAGATCCGAGCGCCTACAATCGCTCTCAATTCACACTGCTGCACCACGTGCACGGCGGCGTAAAATTGGGGAATACCGCCGAAATCGGGCTACATTACCTCAATTCTTTCGCCAACTCCGAGTTTAGGCCGGGCAGCATGACCACGGATGTCTCGGTGAATAGTCCCGATGGCAGCTTGTCAGTTTATGGCGTGGAGGGGCGTGTGGATGGCGGGATGTACGGCTACGGTTATCTTGGTTTCTCGCACATTCAAGCCAAGGATGCGATCACCGTCGGCCCTGCCATTGAAGTGTTGCACGCGTTTGGGGGTGGGGAATATTCGCTGGGCGTTGCCGATAATTATCTCAACGCCCCCGGCTGCGCCGCACGCATGCAGTGCAGTGGTGGCAACGGGAGCGTCAATTCACTGTTGGCTCAATATGAGTTCAGCTTGATGAATCTGCTGCAAGGCTTGCGCGGTGGAGGCACCTTCTGGGGCGAAGGGCAGGATCTGAAGCTTGCGCTGTATGCGATGTACAACTCCATTGACAGCAGAGATCCAGCGCAGGATGGCGTCTCGCGTTTCAAGTACGGCACGGATCTGGAAGCTTCCGCATTGCCGTGGCTCGCGGCCGGAGTTCGTTTCGACAGCCTTTCTCCGAACTCGAAGGTTCCCGAACAGTCCTTCAAGATCCTCTCGCCACGCGTGACGTTTCGTTCCCAATGGGTCACGAGAGAGGAAGTTAGCCTGCAATATTCCGGCTATTTCTACGACCAACGCAGTTGTGCGACCGCCGCTGATCCCTCAGCGACGCCTGCCGATGGCATCTATACCGTGGGCGATGAGCGCTGCGTGCAACCGCCAAGTGCACCCGTGTTGCCCGCAGGCTTCGGCGCCACGACCACGAATCAGGACGCTGGAACACGGGCAAGCGGAACGGCGCTGCCCGACGCGAGCGTGGTCACGTTGACCGCTACGATGTGGTGGTAACTCGCAGTTAGTTCCGTGTGCGTGGCCGCCCCCTGCGGCCACGCTTAGTTCAGTTACGGGTGGTCGCTGTCCAGATAGGCTGCGACCCAGGCGAGTGGCGCATTCCAGTTGATTGTGACTTCGTTGACCGACCAGGCTTCGATGTTGTCGACAAAGCACTTCTGAGGCGCACAGCCTGCAAGGCCAGCAGCCTTGACGTACGGATCTTCGAGCCCTGAATTGGGGCCCCCTGAAACCACTCCGGGCGGAGCTTTGGGATACTTTTCGTTCACCTGGTGGGACCAAAAACGATGGTGCGGATTCTCCACCGGTGTCGTGCCGTAGCCCGTCACGTACGACACACTCATCGGATTTCGACCCAGCAGATAATCCATCCCAAATACCATGGAATCCAGCAATTTTCGGCTCGGTGCGAGGTCGTTGGCTATCCCGAGCAACAGCATATTGTTGAGCGCGAACGAGTTCGAGCCCCACGGATAGCGCCCGCCTGCGCCGCCTTTCAGCGGCACGCGATGTCCGACTGCGAGCGTGACATCGGCATACTTCTCAGCCTCGGCCGTTACCTGCGACTTTAAGCGCTGGAGTTCGTCTTTCGGGAGATTGCTCTTGGTGGTCAGTAAGGATAGTTTGCCAAGCGTGTCGGTGCGAGCCCAGTTCATCGCACTCATC
This sequence comes from uncultured Polyangiaceae bacterium, assembly GCA_964609655.1. Taxonomy (GTDB): domain Bacteria; phylum Myxococcota_A; class Polyangia; order Polyangiales; family Polyangiaceae; genus JBBRRP01. Next base: position 10,434 of record CAZSUA010000079.1, read on the forward strand.
GCGCTGCCGGCATTTGAAGTGAACCGCGCGTGGTGCGGAGAGGCGAGCAGGAAGTCCAAGTACTCTTTGCTGCTGGTGGTGATGAACAACTCAGCCGCAGCCCAGTAGAAGTCATCGCTCACTTGGGCGTCGTCGTAGGGGCCACCACCTTTATTGTCCGAGCCAGAGATGAGGAGCTCGGGATTCGCCTTGGCTGCTTTCCAGGCGCGCTCGGCTGCCAGCAAGCACTTGTCCGCGAATGCCGCATCGAAGGCGCGAAAAATTCGTGCGCCCTGGGCCGCTGTGGCTGCCAGGTTCAGGGTGGCCGCGGTACTCACCGGCCGAAGAAAGCGTTTCATGGCGGTGCTTTCCTGCGGTGCCAGGCCGAGTGCAGTCCATGATTCATCGTGGATTTTGTGGTGCACCATGAAAGGATGCGGCTTGCCTTCTGGCACTTGCATCTTGAGCATGAACTCGAGCTCCCAGCGCGCTTCATCCAAGACATCCGGGATGCGGTTGCCACTCTCAGGTAGGTTCAACAGTCCGTCGAGGCCGGCCACGGCAGCGGGAGTTCGACGCTCGGTACGTTCGAACTGATTGAACAGTGTCCAAACGCTGATACCACCGTTCACGACGTACTTCCCAAAGTCACCGGCGTCGTACCAGCCTCCCGAAACATCCAGCGAGTAGCTGCAACCAGAGTCCGGAGCACACGGCACGCTCTTATCGGCGAGATGCCCCGCGGGCCGCACCCAATCAGCTTTGCGGGCAAAGGGCAGCTTGAGTTCGATACCGCTGCGGTTTTGATAGAAATAATTGAGAGCGTCGATCCGCAACGTGCTGTACAGGTTGTCGGCGATGGTGAATGCGGGGCTCTGCTCCTCGCCAACCCTCAGCCGAAGATTCTGGCCGGCACCATGAAACGCCGAGAAATCCAGAGTGTGCAGAGGCTCTCCCGAGTCCTTATCCAGCCCGATCGCGTCGCTCTTGCCTTCAAACAGCACCTTCCCGTCGGCGTCCGTGAGCACAAAGCTCACCGCTTCTGTGGCAGGACTCACCAGCGTTGCAATCTTGGGCCCCTTTGGGAAATAGCCGACTTGATTCACGCGCAGGAGAGGGTTGGGTGCTGCAGCGGCGATTGACTTCGCGTGAAATTCAGGATCAGTCAACGTCACGTTATCGATACAAACCTGAAGTGGGTGGCCGCCGGCGAGATTGCCCCCCATGTGGAACGCGAACTCAGCGGTGGGGTCGCTGGCTTGCCCCATGCTAAACCCACCCTGAAAGACACGGGCCTGCGGCCCCACTTCAATGGTGCTGTTCCAATACTCAGCGTACGGTGGCCCGGCCATGCCGATTTTCGCTCGCAGCTTGGTAGGCTGGTTGGACTTTGCGGTGAACCGGATAGCGTACGAATGGCCCTGTTCGAGAATCATCTCGCGGTGCCGCACTTGGGCATCCCACGGATTTTTCCCCTTGTCCGCAAGGTTGAGGCAATACGCGCCCTCGACAATTTCGGTATCCCCGTGGGCCGGATCCGAAAACGAGCTGGTCCAAGGCAGGCTCGAACCAGCGTCGAAAGCGCTGTTTTTGAGCAAATTATTGCCGGCAGCCGGCGTGCCCTGTGGGGAGCTTCCCAGGTTGGCTTGGGTTTGGGCGCCTTGAGTCGCACAAGCGAGTGGCAAGAGGCAAGGCGCGAGCGCCAGGAGAGTCAGCGGAGATCGGTACAGGTTTCGCATGCTTGAATTCACTTTTGTTCGAATAGCCAGCCGTACGTTCCGTAGGCTAGTGCCACATGGGCTTGCGCCCAGAAGCGGTGATATTTGAATTCTGGGGCGGCGCCGCCATCGAGATAGGCTTGCACCTTGGGCCATGCCGGATCTTGGCGAAAGCGGGAACGAATATCGACGAAGCTGGCTCCTGGCTTGAGTTGGTCACCATTGGGCATGCTGCCTGCGAAGCCTTCAGGAAGCGTTAGCTTCTGACCAAAACGGGAGTAATCCTTCCGTGTTTCAGGATTGGATATACCCAGTGCGTCCTTGTGCTTCTTCCACATGCGCTCGAGGAGTTCATGCGCCACGCGCTGCGCTTCGGGATCTTTGGCCCGCTTGGCAAAAAAGCTGAGCGTTTGAACCAAGCCGGCGGTGGTTCCCACGTCTTCGGTCTTGGAGACGACCTTCACGTGAAGCGTTCGGTTGTGCGCGCCTTTAGCGGCAAATAGGCTGTTGTCTGGGCCGGCGTAGCTGGCACTCGGTTCACCACTCCACGCCAAGCTCGAGGGGATGGCGTAGTCATCGCCGTGCCCTAGCTCGGTATTGTCGAGGACCCATTTCACCCAGGGTTTCAGAATGCTGAGGGCGCGCGGATCGCCCGTCACATAGTAGTATTCAGCGACGCGCTCCATCGACCAAACTTGAAATCCAAACCAATCATTGCTGGGTGGGTCCTGGAAAACAGGAGACGCTTCATAAGACATGCCGTAGAATCGCGGGACCCCAGCCGAGACTGTTTCGTAGCGACCTTTAGAGCTGTTAGTGACTCCACCTGCGATGCCACCTTCGGCGGCTTGGAGCCAGCGGTAAAGTTCCAGCTGTCGCGATAGGCTTTGTGCCCAATCCCGCGCTCCACCTGGGGACTTGGGCTTGAGTGAAGGATCCTGGCTGAGCGCATACGCGGCCAACGGATTCTGATAGCCGGAGTGCACGTGGCTTGAGCCAATGCGCCAGGCCCAAGCGCTGGTTCCGGGAAGCGAACCGCCCCAAGCAAAATACCAAGACACCAAATGGTGCGCCGACTCGTAATCCTTCGCAGGTTCACAGCTGAGGCTCGCGCAACCGATCGGCTTGAAGTATTTGTCGAAGAGCGAATATCGGCCATAATCTCCGAGCTTTGCGGCCTTTTCGGCGAGCTCATTCACCTCGGGCTTGCCACCCGCCTCATCGGCCCAGCGCTTGGCCCAGTAGATGGCTTGCACGGCGCGCGCATCGGCATCGGGCGCGTTGCTGTACTTCCACTGCTTCGCTTGGTTCTTACTGGCTAAGAACAAGTCCAAGAATCCGTTCTTGCTGCCCCATTTGAAATTGTCCCAGGCGGGCTGCGTCACAGCCTCCCACACGGACTCTTGCGGACCACGCTGGAAGGTATTGATTAGTGCAGCAGAGCTCGTGCCATCTCCACGGCGTCCGAAGCCGTACCAGTTATCGACGTCCATCAGCCAATGCATGGAATAGATGTCGGCGGTGCCGTACGTCGCCTTCAGTTCATCGCCGATCGGATCATGGCCAATGCCGACGCTGCTGTTCAGTGCGACGGGGTACTCTTCGAGTGTGTCGGCCTCGGGCGCGTAGGTCGAGGGCTTGTTGGCTTGATAGGCCGTGCTCGTGGGCTGGTCCGCTTGGGCGGGCACGAGGTAGTATTCGAGGTTGTCGTAGGAGCGCTTGAGGAAGCTGTAATCTCCGGTTATTTTGCCGTAATAGGCCTCCAGCCAAACCCAATAGCTGTAAGTCTCAGAAGTGGTCTCGTGGCCATGATCCGGGGCTTCCACGAGCAGCGTTTCCACCGCGTGATACGGGATGCCTTCTTTGCTGAAGTAGCCGTTTTTGAGTTGATGGATGTCGGTCCAGAGAGTCAGAAAGCGGTCCAAACTGACGCTGCCCGTGTCAAGCTTGGGTGGTTGCGGCGCTTCCAACGGTGGGGGGGGCGCTTTGGGCTGCTCGGCGCTTTCGCTGCTCAGCGGGCCTCCAGCTACAGGTGGGGCGTTCTCTACGTTCTGTCGTTTCACGCACGCTGCGAGAACCAGTGTGGACGTGAGCAGGCAAGGAAACAGGCGACGGTGGTGCACGACGTTTCTCCGAGCAAATAGCCAATAGGGAGATTCCGTGTTTAGTCGCGTCACGCTCAGTTTAAAAGTGCGATCCTTTGGATCATCCAGTGCTCCAGCACGATCTCAAATGTCATGCTGCCAGCGCGTGCATAAAGGGGTAATAGCCATCCAGCTCCGCAGGGCGCGGATCCCCAACCAAGGGCGATGAAGAATGCAAATTTTAAGCTTGTTTACTGGGTCTTTGCTCGTTTCCCTGGCCGCAGCCGGCTGCGTCAAGAAAGTGGAGGCGGGCTCAGCAGATGCCGCGAATTCCGACGAGGGGCGAGCGTGTCCCGCGAGCGGTATGATCGGCGATGGAGAAGCCAACAACAATCAGGTCACCGTTTCGGAAGGGCGCGGCGGTTACTGGTACACATTCGTGGACAAGGCGGGCTCCACGGTGGCACCGAAGGCTGGAGAGCAAGGAGGTGTGTTTGAGATGGCGCCCGGTGGTGCCAACGGCAGCAAGTTTGCCGCGAGGATGCAGGGAACGGTCGGTCAAGGCGGCACCGTGTTCGCCGGAATGGGTTTCAACTTCACCGATCCCAAAGGTGGCTACGACGCCTCCAAGTATCGAGGGTTTTCCTTCTTTGCCAAGAAGGGTGCAGGCGGAGGCAGCGTTCGCGTTAAAGTGCCCGATTCAAACACAGATCCGGACGGCAAGGTCTGCACCGAGTGTTACAATGATTTTGGAACCGATCTGGAGCTCACCTCCGAGTGGCAGAAGTACACGATCCCGTTTAGCAAACTGCGCCAAATGCCAGGTTGGGGAAAGCCAGTCTTGGGTGAAATCAAGCCACAAGAGATCTACGGCATCCAGTTTCAGGTGAACGCCCCAGGTATGAGCTACGACATCTGGGTGGACGATGTCGCCTTCACCGGTTGCCGTTAATTAACGCAAGATCACGGTCCCACACGGAAAATTAAACACGATGCCCTTGGTGGTTGGAGCCTGCAGTTGCTTGCAGGCTGCACCCACGAGTTCGACCGCGCCGTTGCCTTTCATCTGCCAACCGTCAGGGCTCTGATAGGTGAGGGGCACGCCATCCAAGAGCACCTGCCCCATTCCGGCTTGTTCGGGAACAATCTTGAGCGTGGCGTCCAACTGAAAGGTGCAGCTCTTCACGCCAGCAATCACGGTGCGCAGCTGATCAGCGAGGGCGTTGGTGGTCACGGCTGGGGAAAAGACTTCTGCGGCCCCACCAGTTGGCGCATACGTGCCCTTTAAGGGGTTACTGCCACAGTAGGAAAGATCTTGCGTCGGCATGGTCACCGGTTGGCCGGCCCCAGCGTTGGCGAGATCTTGAAGCGGCGCTGGGTTCACTCCGCCCAGACCGAGCACAAACGTGCCGATACCAGCCGTGAACGCGTTCTGTACCGCAGCCACCGAGAGATCTTTGGCGCAAGGTTCGCGACCATCGTCGCAAAAATCGGGCTCGCCATCCGTTACCAAAACGAGGTACTTGGAGCCTGGCTCAGTGACCGCTAAGAGCTTCGGAACCGTCGCGTCGATGGCCCACATCGTCGGGGTTTCGGTCTTCATTCCGCCGGATTCCACGCGTGGGTCGACGCTGGAAGCGTTGTACGCGGCTTCGATAGCAGCGGCATTGCCGAGCGTGATGCTGGCCACAGAGTTCAACATCGGGCAAGTGCCTCCGTTGACGCCGGTGTACGCGACGAAGCCAAAGCGAACTTCGTGCTCCAAGCCTTTGATCACCTCCAGGACAGCAGCCTTGAGCGGCTCCCAATATTTGCTGTCGAACATGCTCGACGAGCGATCCACAAGAAACAGCACCGTGGGGGTTTCGGGTTTGAAGGTGATGGCCAGCTCGTTGCAGGCAGCCGTGGTGCCCGCACCGAGATCAATGGAGCTGGTTGGCACAGCAGATCCCATGGGATCCGTCGAGCTGGTAGCGCTTGCCGACGGTGTCGAAGGCGAGGTGCTGGTGGTCGACGGACTCACTCCGTCGGCGAACGGCTTCTGTGAGCCACCTGCGCTACAGGCTAACGCGAGCGCGGATAGGCTGAGAACAACGGAGCGAGACGAGGCTGAGCGGAGATAGGCGGCCATCTTAAAGAGCTAACATGTTGTTGAGCGAGACGCAGTGCGATCTCTTGGATCCACCTAAGCGGCGCGGGGTGAGCGAAAGGATCGGATTGAGGGCAAGCTAGCGGCCCGGTAGCGTGCCATGCATGGTGCACTCCCTATGATTCGTGCCTTGGGTGGATATAAACTGGGGCTCCTTTTGAGCCTTGTCTCGCTGTTCGGTTGTGAGGAGTCGCAGCCAGAGGGAATTCCCTGGCGGCCCTATTACGGGTGCCCCGCGGGTACGCAAAACTGCGATGGGCAGTGTTTGGATGTGATCACGAGCGCGGCCAACTGCGGGGCTTGCGGACGTGTGTGTTCAGCGGGCGCTCAATGCCAAAACGCGGTCTGTGTTTGCGCTGTGGGGGTCAGCTGCGTGCCATCGCCTTCCCCCACTGCAACGCTGACCACACCGGTGAGCCCTACGCCTTCGAGCACGAGCACGGTGACTCCGACCCCCCCATTGCCCGGCGGTCCGCTCTCCGATCCCGCTATCGGCGTCGACACACGCTACGAAACGGCGCTGCGTCTGGCCCTCCACTTCTACGCCGCCCAACGCGCAGGGAAGCAAAGCAACTGGTTGATGCAAGCCGTGGCCGGCGGTGCTGAAGGTTGCTTCTTGGCGGATGGAAAATCGCTGGGTGTGGATCTGAGCGGCGGTTGGTTCGATGCGGGAGACCACATCAAGCCAACGCTCACTATCGCGTACTCCGCGCTTCTGTTGCTTAAAGCTTATGAAGCTTTCACACCGGCATTCGACGATCTTTATGGACCCATCGACAATGCTGCGGCCCTCGGTGCGAGTGTGCGTGGCACGCCGAATGGCATACCGGATGTGCTCGACGAAGTGCGTTTTGCAACGGATTATTTGGCTAAAATCCCGGTGAATGGCGCGCTCGTCATGCAGGTGGGCAACACGGAGCTCGACCATCGCCGCTTCTTTTCGTGCACCGCCACCGATGATTTTGAACTTTCCTTGGGCGGAGAAATGAACGGCGCTACGCGGGTGGGTCGGGAAGTGATCCTCGGAAATGGCGGCGCGGGTGGAGGCATGGCTGCAGCGAGCTTGGCGCTCATGTCACGCCTCTACGCCCCGTTCGACAGCGGCGTTGCCGCTCAATATCTGAATGCGGCCAAAGCCATCTATGCGGTTGCCGGAGACACCAGCCAAGGACCCGGTCCGTACCCGGGTGGCAAACCGCTGGTGGGTAAGCTGTGCGGGGCCGCTGAGCTGTTTCGCGCCACGAGCGACACCAGCTTCCGCGCGGAGATCACGCGCTTGCAGGGCGGTACAGGTCAACACAACTGGGTTGCCGGTTGGGATAATCCGCATGATTTTTGCCTGGAGAGCGCGTACCGCGCCACCTCGGAGCAAAGCTTTCTCGGTACCTGGCAGAGCAATCTCAATCTCACGGTGTCCACCGCCGCCAACACAACGGGGTTGATCGCCAATTCCGAATGGGGGGATTGGGGCGTGCTGCGCAACGCGACCACTTCCGCATTCTCAGCAGCACTGTTTGGAGCCCTGCGCCAAGATGGCTCCAATCAAGAGCTGGCGCTGCAACAAGTCGATTGGGTGCTCGGCAGCAATCCCAGCGCTCGCTCCTACCTGATAGGATTTGGCGACAATCCGCCCAGCAATCCTCACCATCGCAACGCGTGCGAGCAACAGCAATCCGGTCCGAGTGATGGCATCCCCTGTCGCCACGTGTTGAGCGGAGCACTTGTCAGTGGGCCGAGCCCGAATAAGCCGTACGCGGATCGCGTGACGGACTTTGTGTTGAACGAAGTTTCGTTGGATTACAATGCGGGGCTTGTCGGGTTGTTGGCTCACGCCGTGTATCGGGAACGGGGCGGTAAGTAGGGGGAAGCCCGCTCCCCTCGAAGGTCCACACAGGGCGAGCGAATACCGGCTGGAAAAACAGGGGTTCGCCGCATCGAAGCCAAACTGCGTGAGCAGTCCCATCTGGTCCGCACGGACATCATTTGCAGGTAGCGTGCAGCGTTACACGTCGCGTAGTGCCACGGTGATGTCTCCTTGCTACCGAGCGCCACGGTAGCTGAACTACAAGATTCAAACCGCTTGTGCAGCGCTTGGAACCTACGGGCCCCGGAGGAACCACGACGCTCCTACGTATGCCGTCGATGATAGAGCCGCTGCCGAGAACACCCAAATTGCCAGACCGGCAGTGATGCTCCCTGATCTCCGAGAGGCTGCCGTGCGCCAATATCGCTCTGCCACGAAGAACACGAGCGTACTGCTCGTTGCCAGAAAATTTGCCACTACCCAACTCAGAATCCAGAGGGAGCCAAACGCGCCAAGAAGGAGTGCCGAAAGTCCGCAACCAAGAGGCTCCTCTCGGAAGGTAAACGGCTCAGCGACCAGGCGCAGGCCTCCGCGAAGGTCAGACCATTCCCAAAA